>NZ_BAAAIF010000091.1:0-35394 GCF_039525925.1 Streptomyces javensis
GGCCCGGGCCGGTCCGCCCGGCCGCCCGCTGGGCTGGTCGCCCGGCGGGCGGCCGGGCTGGTCGCCCGACTGGTCGCTGGGCTGGTCGCCCGACCGGCCGCTGAGTCGGCCGTCCGGCTGCCCGCCCTACTGGCTGCCCGGCCGGCCGAACCACTACCCGCCCATCCGCTCCCTCGCCTCGTCCCCGGCGCCAGCCCCGCCGCGCCCACCAGCAGGTACGTCGCCCCCGCCGCGCACGCCGCGACCAGGGCGTAGGAGCGGCCCTCCTGGGCGTAGTGGGTGACCACGGGCGTGGTCGCGTAGAGCAGACCGGCCCACAGGCCCACCCGGGGGCGGGCGAGGCGGCAGCCCAGGGCGGCGACGAGGGCGGTGGCGGCCACGGCGGCGAGCACCGAGGGCAGACGCATGGTCACCTCGGACGGCCGCAGCGCCAGGACCGGGTGCAGCAGCAGGTAGTAGAGCCCGTGGACGGCGTCCACCGTGCCGAGCGCGTCGCGGATCTGAGGGAGGGTCCGCCGGGCCATCTGGTACGTCGCGGACTCATCGCGCCACATCGTGCCCCGGTCCAACCCCCACAGCCCCAGCCCGAGCATGACGGCCATCGGGACCACGATCGCCGTCGGCATGGAGATCCCGCCGCGCTTTCGCACGCTCAGCCTCGCCCTCACCTCACCTCACCCACTCGCCCATCCACTCCACACGACAACAAAAGGCATAAATACGACTATTCACCTACAGTGTGCGTCAGAACGACTTATCCGCCGCGAAGGGCACGCGCCATGAACCGCCTCGGTATCGAAAGCCCCCGCGGTCTCGTGGCCTTCGCCGCGCTGACCGGGTGTCTGGTGACCATGGCGGTGGCGGCGCTCACCGGGGCCGGAGGGGTCTTCGCGGCCGCCGGGCTGGCCGGGTGCGGCTGCGAGCTGCTGCTGCACCGCACCGCGCCGGGGCTGATGGCCCGTCTGGGGCGGCTCCACATGGGTGCCACATCACGCTTCGAGTTCCGCTGCGTGCTGCTGCTCCTGCTGCTCGGCCGACTCCATGTCACCGGGCCCATCGGGCTGGCCGCGGCCATGACGCTGGTGCTGTGTCTGCTCGCCGGGCAGGCCCTGCACGCCGCGCTCACCACCCTCATCCGGCGGCGCCGCGCCCTCGCGGTCGCGGCCCGCAACATCGATCTGCGCCGACTGGACATCAGCGACCGGCCGCCCCGCAGACTCACCGAATGGCCCGGTCAGCGGATCCTGGTCTACGAGCTGTCCGCCCTGCTCGGGCTCACCGCGTCGCTGACGACCGGTGACGCCCGCTGGGTGGTGGCGGCGCTGACCCTCGCCGCCGGGTCCTCCCTGATCACGGTGGTGGCGCTCGTTCCGTACCTGGTCCGGGCCGCCCGCCGGCTGCCCGGCGCCGCCGAGGTGCTGGCCGAGGTGGACGCCTGGCTGATCCGCCACCGCCCCCGCACGGTGCTCTACTTCTCCGGCCCGCGCGACCGCGCCGACCAGGTCGCCCGCTGGCTTGGGCCCGTGGCCGCGCTGCCCACCCCGTCCCTGGTCATCCTGCGCGAACGGGAGCTGCTTGAGGCCCTGGAGCCGACCCCGCTGCCGGTGCTGTGCGTGCCGAGCGCCGCCCATCTGTCGCAGCTGGACCTGAGTGGGGTGCGGGTCGCGCTCTACCCCGCCAACACCGGCCGGAACATCCACCTCCTGCGGATCCCCACCATGCAGCATGTCTTCCTGGCCCCCGGCGACGGCGACGAGACCGCCGACGTCGATCCGTACAGCAAGGTCTACGACCAGGTGTGGGTCGCGGGCGAGGCGGGGCGCCGCCGCTATGTGCGGGCCGCGGTCGGCGTCGAGGAGGCCGACATCGTGGAGATCGGCCGTCCGCAGCTCGACGGCCTGCGCGTCGCGGGAGCCTGCCATGCCCCCGCGCCAACGCAAACGCCCACGCAAACGCCCACGCAAACGCCCACGCCCCTGCCCACCGTGCTGTACGCGCCCACCCGTGACCTGACGGCGGGTGAGCCGATCGTACGAGCGCTGCTGGAGAGCGAACCCCCGGTCCGGGTGCTCTACCGGCCGCATCCGCCCAGCGGCCACCGCTCCCCCGAGGACCACGCCGCCCACCGCCGTATCGTCGCCCTGATCCAGGCCGCGAACGAGCAGCGCACCGCGGCGGCCCTCGCGGCGAACGCCCCCGACAACGGCACCTTCGCCGCCGACGCCCTCAGCGCGGACGCCCTCGCCGCCGAAGCCCTCGGCGGGGACGCCGTGGCCCCGGACGGCATCGGCGAGGAGCCCGACCACGCCCGGGCCCCGCACACCGGCGCCTCGCACACCGACGCCCCGCACACCGACGCCACCCGCACCGACGCCACCCGCACCGACACCCCGCACACCGAGGCGCTGCGCGCCGAAGCAGCCCGCCACCGCGCCGAGTTGACCAAACGCATCGCCGCGCTCGACGCCCGCCTGCGCCGGGCGGACGCCGACGAGGCCATGCTCACCAGAGACCGCGCCGCACCCGATCCGGCCCTGCTCACCGAGGCCGAGGGGCTGCGCCGGGAGTGGCACCAGGCCCACTGGGCGGCCTCACCGCCCTGGCTCCACCAGGTGATCGAGGGGGACGCCCCCACCCTCCACTCCTGCTTCGACCAGGCCGATCTGCTGATCGGCGACCCCTCCGACGTGGTCGGCGACTTCCTCGCCACCCTCAAGCCGTACGCCCTCACCGCCCCGGCGGGGCTCGGCGAGGAGGAGTTCCGGCGGCGACACGTCATGGCCAGGGCGGCCTATCCGCTCGGTCCCGGGGCATCAGCAATGCGGAACCTCCTGCGCCCGCTCTTCGACCCCTCCCTCGACGAGCTGTGCACCGCCCGCCGCGAGGTGAGGGAATTTCTCCTCGGCCCCGCCACACCACCGTCCATCCAGCGCTTCACCGACGCCGTCGACGCGCTCGCCGAGAAGGGAGAGGCGGTCGTCCGGCTGCGCGACCTCCACACGGCCTCGCCGCCCGGCGCCGGACGCTGGTCCATCACCCGGTAGCCAGATGTCCCCCATGTGCGTCACCCGATGACACGACACCCCACATCTACGTCACCCGGCGGCAGCACTTCCCACACCCGGACCTCACCCCAGGCCCTCACCATGAGCTTCCGCCCCCGGCCCCGCCCCCAGGAGCCCCCACTCTCACGCCTCCTGAGCCCCCCGCACACCTTCCGGAGCCAGCATGCCGCGCAATCACCGCCCCGGCCCGCCTCCCCGTGTCAGCGTGATCGTCCCCGCCCGTGACGCCATGCCCGGAATCACCCGGGCCGTCACCTCCGCCATGGAGCAGACCCTCGGGCTCAGCCGCCTCGACATCATCGCCGTCGACGACGGATCGGCCGACGGCACCGCGGAGGAGCTGGACCGGCTCGCCGCCGACTGCCCCTCGCTCCATGTGGTCCGCGACCCCCACCCCTGCCGCGGCGGCACCGGCGGCCCCCGCAACACCGGACTGGCCCGCGCCACCGGCGACTTCGTCTTCTTCCTGGACGCCGACGCCCGGCTCGCACCCGACGCGCTGCGCCGCATGGTCGCGATGGCCGACCAGAACGGCACCGACGTGGTCCTGGGCAAGATGGTCTCCCCGGACGGGCGCGGCGTCCCCAAGGCGGTCTTCCGCCACAACCAGCTGCGCACCGATATCCACAGCTCCCACGCCTACGCCAGCCTCGAGCCGTGCAAGCTCTTCCGCCGCTCCCTGATCGAGCGGCTGCGGCTGCGCTTCCCCGCCCACCTCCGTCACGGCGAGGGCAAGCCCTTCACCGCGGCCGCCTACCTCAACGCCTCCGGGATCTCCGTCGTCGCCGATTACGACTGCTACCACCTGGGCCCGAACCCGGGCCGTGCCGCCCCCGGTCTCGCCGAGCGCGTCGAGGCCATGCGACCGCTGTTCGAGACCGCCGCCCGGCACACCCGGTCCGGCGCCCGCCGCGACGCGGTGATGCGCCACCACATCCGGCGCGAGCTGTGCCCGGCCCTGCGCGCGCTGCCGCGCGAGGACGAGACCGAGGTGCGCGAGCGGTTCCTGCCCGAACTGCGCCGCTGGGCCCTGGCCCACTGCTCCGACGCGCTCTTCCCCACCCTCACCGCGCCCGAGCGGCTGATGGTCCATCTGCTGCGCACCGGCCGCTTCGAGGATCTGCTGTCCGTGGTGCGCAACGCCAGGCGGGACGCCCGGTGCGGCCACCTGGTGGAGAAGGGCAGCGTCTACTGGCTGCACCCCTTCTTCCGCGACCCCGACGCCGAGGTCCCCGACGCCTGCTTCGACGTGACCGACCGGCTACCGGTCCGGCACCACCTCGAGGGCGCCGGCTGGCACGGCCGCAGCACCCTGCGGGTGCGCGGCCGGGCGGCCATCGACGGGTTGGCGGCCGACCCCGAGGAGGACCGCGCCGAGCTGGTGCTGCGCCGCCGTGAGGCGCGGGACGAGGTGCGGATCCCGGTGGACGCCGCGTCGGAGGACGACCCCGCGCGGTTCGAGGCGGACGTGGACATCGCCACCGCCGACGGCGGCACACCGCTGCGCCCCGGCGTCTGGGACGTCTTCCTCGACGTCCGCGCCCAGGGCATCAGCCGCACCGTCCGGTTCGGCGGCCGCCACGACGACCTGCTCGACATCGGCACCGCGCGCCGGGTGGTGGCCGCGGGGCCCGGGCTGCGCGCCCGGGTCACGCCGTACTTCACCAGCCCGTACCGCAATCTCTCGCTCGACATCGGCCCGGCTCCGCGCGGGGCGCCGTGCGAGGTGACGGAGGCCGTGTGGCACCCGTCGGACAAGGGCACCCTCGTCGTCGCCGGACGGCTGCTGCCGCCCGGCACCCCGGCGCGCGGCCGGGTGCTGCGGCTGCGCGCCGAGCACACCGACGGACGGGTCCATGACCATCCGGTGCGGTTCGCCGCGGGGCATCCGGCGGGCGCCTTCACCGCCCGGCTGCCGGTGCGGGACCTGGGCCGCGGCCGGTGGACGGTGACGCTGGCCGTCGTCACCCCCGGCGACGACCAGGGCCAGGGCCGTGCCGCGCCGCCCGCCGCGCCCGTGCCGCCGCCCGCCCGGCTGCCCGGTGCCCGCTGGGTGCGCCGCTGCCGCCCCTACTACGCCAAGCCGCTCATGGGGCGCGGCGAGGTGACCCTGGAGCTGCGGGTGGCCCCGGTCCGGCTGCTCGCCGCCGTACGCAACCGGCTGGGGCTGAACTGACCGACGCCTGCGGCGGGCTGTTCCCCTCCCCGCCCCTTCCCTCAACTGGGGCTCCGCCCCAGACCCCGCTCCTCAAACGCCGGAGAGGCTGAAAAGGGGCGTCCTGGGGTCCAGGGGCGGAGCCCCTGGTAGCGGGAAGGGGCGGGTAGGGGAATCTGCCACGCTCACCGCCCAAGCCGCCGCCGCACGCCCGTGACGACCTTGATCGGAGCCACCTCCAGGCCCAGGGCCCGCGTCGGGCCCAGGGCCACCGGCTTGGCGTAGTAGGGGCGGCAGCCGAAGCGGAGCCAGCGGGTGGCGGCCAGCCGGTCGAAGTACGGCACGATCGCGGTGCGGCGGGGCGCGTCCTCCCCGGGCCCTTCCATGACCAGCGTCAGCGTCCAGCTGCCCGGGCCCAGGCGGCCGATCGGCAGCTGGGCGGTGAAGACGTTCGCGGAGCCGCCCTGCTCACCGCGGACGGGCACCTCGTGCACCTCGCCCGTCCCCGTCTCGGCGCGCAGCCGCAGCACCCCGCCGTCCCGCACCGCCTCCTCGGTCAGCCGCCCGCCGACCAGCAGGGTGCCGCGGGTGCGCCAGATGGTCCTGAGCACCTGGCAGGGCGGGTCGAGGGGATGGGCGACCTCGCCGACGTCGAGCGAGAGATTGCCGTACGGGGTGAAGTACGGCACCACCGCCACCGGCCCCTGGGAGGTGGTGACGCGGCGCCGGGTGGGATGGGTGACCTCGCCGCCCTCGCGCCGGTTGCCGAACCGCACCGTACGGCTGACGCCCTGGGCGCGGACGTCCAGATAGATGTTCCACAGCCCCCGCTCCAGCGGGGCGCCGCCGTCCGCGGTGGCCGGGTCGATCTCGGCGGTGAAGCCCGCCATCTCGTAGCGCCGCCCCTCGCCCGGCAGCGGATGGGCGGACGGGCACGGCGTGGTGGGCAGCCGGACCTCGGGGCGGTCGGCCCGGTACTTGCGCAGCACGATCTCGGTGGCCGGGTCGAGGGAGTCCACGTCCTCGACGTACCCGTGTCCGGCCAGCCGCAGCACCCCGCCGTGCCAGTTCGCCGCCTCCAGGTGGTGCTGGACCGGCAGCCGGTCGGTGACGTCGAAGCAGATGTCGGGGACGGCGGCGGTGTGGTCGCGGAAGAAGGGGTGGAGCCAGTAGACCCGGCCCTTGTCGACGAGATGGCCGCGCCGCTCGTCCCGTCCGGCGTTCCGGGCGACCGTCAGCACATCGTCGAACCGGTCGGCGCGCAGCAGATGGACCAGCAGCCGGTCGGGGGCGTCGAGCCGCTGGAACAGGGCGTCGGTCACCCAGGTGCTCGCCCAGTGCCGGAACTCGGGGAAGAACCGCTCCCGCGCGTCCCTTTCGCTCTCGCGGGGCAGCAGGGCGCGCAGCGGACCGCACAGCTCCCACTCCACATGGCGGCGCATGATCTGGTCCCGGCGCGGGCCCGGTTCCAGATAGCGGGCCACGGTCTCGAAGCACAGCCGGGTGCCGTCCATGCGGTGGGCGAGGCCGGCGGCGGTGAGGGTGAGGTTGGTGCGGTTCTCGCGGTAGCGGACGTAGTAGCAGTCGTAGTCGGCGACCACCGAGATGCCGGAGGCGTTGAGGTAGGCGGCCGCGGTGAACGGCTTGTCCTCGCAGTTGCGGTAGGGCGGGAAGCGCAGTCCCAGCCGCTCGATGAGGGAGCGGCGGAACAGCTTCCACGGGCCCAGGGTCAGATAGGCGTGGGACGAGAAGATGTCCGTACGGGGCTGATTGCGCTGGAAGACGGCGCGCGGCACGGCCCGTCCGCCCACGGAGGCGATCTTGCCGAGGACGATGTCGGTGCCGTGGGCGTCGGCCATGGCGACCATGCGGCGCAGCGCGTCCGGGCCCAGATAGTCGTCGGAGTCGAGGAAGAAGACGAAGTCGCCCCGGGCGTGGTCGAGGCCGGTGTTGCGGGGGACGCCCGCGCAGCCGGAGTTCTCCTGGTGGACGACGTGGAGCGCGGGGCAGGTGCGGGCGAGTCGCTCCAGCTCCTCGCCGGTGCCGTCGGTCGAACCGTCGTCCACCGCGATGATCTCGACCCGGTCCTGGCCGAGGGTCTGGTCCATCGCGGAGGTGACGGCCCGGGTCAGCTCCGGCAGGGCGTTGTAGGCGGGGATGATCACACTGACACGAGGTCGGGACAGAGCGGGCATGACGGGCTCCTGACTCCGGGCTCTCGGCGGATCGGGGTCGGGTCACTCGGCGGACCGGGCTGCTCGGGGGGCATGTGGCGGACCGCCGGACCATGCGGCGGATCGCCGGACCATGCGGCGGATCGGTCACTCGGCGGTGAGGACGCCGCCGCGCGGCCCCGCCGGGGCGCTGCCCGCCAGGGGCCGCGTCCGTGGCGCGGGGGCGAGCGGGAGCGCGAGGTCCTGGCCCAGCATCAGGGCCCGCACCACCCGCTCGGCCGCTCGGCCGTCGTCGAACCGGCAGAAGCGGGCCCGGAAGGCGGTGCGCAGCGCGGTCGCGTCCGCGTCGCACCAGCGGCCCTCGCGGAAGACCTCGACCAGCTCCCGCTCGGTGCGGGCGACGGCCCCCGGGGTCTCGCCGGGGGACCCCGACAGCAGGTCGAAGTAGACACCGCGGGAGGAGCGGTAGATGTCCCAGTCGTCGGCGTAGATCACGACGGGACGGTCCAGCAGGGCATAGTCGAACATCATCGACGAGTAGTCGGTGATCAGCGCGTCGGCCGCCAGGCACAGCTCCTCCACCGACCGGTGGCGCGAGACGTCGATCACCGACCCGGCCTCCTGGAGCCGGGCCAGATCGTCGTCCGGCCGGTAGGAGTAGTGGGCCCGCACCAACAGCGTGGTCTCCCGGCCGAGTTCACGGCTGAGCCGCTCCAGGTCCAGCCGGGGTGTGAACCCCTTCTGGTAGTCGCGGAGGGTGGGCGCGTAGAGGAGGGCGGTGTTCCCGGCCGGGATTCCCAACTCCTCGCGGATTCGCCGGATATCCCCCTCGGTCGCGGTGAAGAAGACGTCATTGCGCGGATATCCGTACTCCAGCAGCTGGTAAGCGGCGGGGTAGACGCGCTCCCAGATCTGGCTGGAGTGCGGATTGGAGGAGAGGGCGAAGTCCCAGCGGTCGATGCGCCTGAGCAGATTTCCGAAGCTCATCCCGCCCGCGGCGGCGGGATAGCGCTGCTGGTCCAGGCCCATGCATTTGAGCGGGGTGCCGTGGAAGGTCTGAAGATGCACCGTGCCCGGCCGCTTCACCACCTCATTGGGGAAGTTGACATTGTTGATGAGGTATTTCGCGCGGGCCACCGTGCGGTAGAAGTCGCGGGTGCCGGTGACGACGTAGTCGACGCCTTCCGGAAGCGTCTCGATCTCCGACTTCTTGACCGCCCACACCCCGTGGATCTCCGGCGCCAGCTCCCGCGCCCTGTGGTAGATCGCCCCCGGATTGCACAGCACCCCTCGGCCCCAGTACGCGGAGTAGACGGCCAGCTGGGGGTCGACCGGGCGCTGCCGGTGCAGCCGGTACAGGCCCTGCTTGGCGCGCGCCGCCAGCGGCGGCCGGACGGTACGGCGCAGCTTGCGGGCCCCGGCGGCGGCTCGTACGGCCAGCTCGTGCTCGCGGTAGCGGAGGAAGGAGCCGGACGCCAGCGCCTCGAAGCGCCAACGGCCCTCGACCGGCGGGGTGAACCCGGCTGGGAGATGGGCGCGGTACCACTCGGCGGCCCGGGCGAAGAAACGCGGCCGGTCCGCCGCCGCCACCCGGGAGGTCCGGTCCAGGCAGAACAGGAAATGCGATACGGCCCGCTCGAAGAGCAGCGGGCGCAGCGGATCCAGATGCGGCCGGTCGTCGAGGAAGTCGAAGAGCCGGGCGTACTGCTGGAAGATGATGAAGTGCTTCTCGCCGGGGCTTGCCGTGCTGGCCCCGACCCGCCGCTGCCGGTATTCCAGGCCCACCAGGTCCACACAGGCTATTCGGCGCGCGGTGAGCATCGTCTTGTACGAGAGCAGGGCGTCCTCGTAGATGCCCTCGCTGAACGCGAAGCCATGGCGGGTGTAGAAATCCCGGTGGTAGACGCGATTGGACGACATCGCGAACAGCCGCAGGAATTCCGGGCGTTCGACGGCGGAGAAGACATCGGTGCCCGCCGAGGCCAGCAGTTCCCCGAAGAGGCTGGGGGCCCGGCGCTCCGACCAGTAGGTGCGGACGTGGTTGAAGTAGAGGATCTCCGGGTCATGGGTGAGGGCGAGCCGGTCGGCGAGGCCCTGGAGGGTGCCCGGGGCGAGGGTGTCATCGCCGTCCAGGAAGAGCAGATAGTCCCCGCTCGCCCGCTCCACCCCGGCGTTACGGGCCCGGCCGGGGCCGGAGTTGACCCGCTGGTGCACGGGCACGACCCGGCTGTCGCGCGCCGCGTACGCGTCGATGATCGCGCCGCAGTGGTCCGGTGAGCGGTCGTCCACGGCGACCACCTCGAGGTCGGGATACGACTGCGTCAGCACGGAGTCCAGGCAGGCGCTCAGATAGCCCTGGACGCGATAGGCGGCGATGACGATGGTGAAGCGGGGCATGGGGCTCCTCGGGACGCGGTGGCGGTTCGAGGCGCGAAGCACTCACTGACCACCCACGCTAGGTGGGTTCGTCCCGGTATGCCCGCTCGGTCGTTGGAGGGTCGCCCAAGCGGGTGACAAACGCCCCCGGCGGACATGAAGTCCACCGGGGGCGCCACACCCTCCTCCCACAGCTTCCCCTCCACGTTGGCGCGGCACCGCGCTTCGCGGATGCATCGCCCATGCGTCGCCGCAGGGCCATGGCCCGGACGCACCGCGCCGCCCGGGGCGCGGGCCCCGGGCGGCGCGGTGTCGGCTCAGCGGAGAGTCAGCTGTGGGTGCGCAGCAGCGTCCGCATCGTGCGCATCGCGACCGACAGATTGGCCAGGTCGAAGGTCTCCGACGACTGGATCTCATCGAGCGTGGTGCGGGCCCGCTGGAGGATCGCGGCGTTCTTCTCCTCCCACGCCTTGAAGCGCTGCTCGGGCGTGAAGCCGCCGTTGCCCACCGACAGCACATCGGCGGTCAGGGCGGCCTGGGCCGCGTACAGGTCCTCGCGGATGGAGACCCGGGCCATGGACTGCCACCGGTCCGCGCGCGGCAGCTCGATGATCCGGTCCATCAGCTGGCTGATCCGCAGCCGGTCGGCCAGGTCGTAGTAGACCTCGGCGACCGCCAGCGGGTCCTTGCCGGTGCGGTCCGCGATGGCCACGATGTCCAGCGTCGGGAAGGCCGAGGAGAAGCCCGCCACCCGGGTGGCCAGCTCCTCCGGGACATGCGCCCCGGTCAGGTCGTCGTAGATCCGCTGGTACCACTCGATGTCGGAGCCGCGCAGCAGCTTGGGCAGCTGCGCCCGGACCGTGCCGACCCGCTCGCCGAAGAAGTCGATCGTCTCGGCCAGCGCGAGCGGCTGCGGCCGGTTGTTCAGCAGCCAGCGGGTGCCGCGCTCGACCAGCCGGCGCGAATGCAGCCGCATCCGGGTCTGGATGTCGGCGTCGACGACCGTGTCCAGCGCCTCGACCTCGTCCCACACCTGGTTCAGCTCGAAGATCGCGCGGGCCGCGGTCTGGGCGCGCACGACCTCCTCGGTGGAGGCCCCGGTCTCCTCCCGCATCCGGTGCAGGAAGGTCGTACCGGCGGTGTTGACGGTGTCGTTGACCAGCACCGTGGTGATGATCTCGCGCCGCAGGGCGTGGCCGTCGATGTACTCGGGGAACCGCTGCCGCAGCGGCTGCGGGAAGTACGCGTGCAGCAGCCGCTGGAGGTACGGGTCGTCGGGCAGCCCGGTGGTGATCAGCTCATCGGCCACCGTGATCTTGACGTAGGCCAGCAGCACCGCCAGCTCGGGCTGGGTCAGACCGCGCCCGGCGGAGAGCCGCTCGCGGATCTGGCGGTCGGTGGGCAGGAACTCCAGCGCCCGGTCCAGCCGCCCCTCGCGGCCCAGGCGGCGCATCAGCCGCTGGTGGGCGTGGAGCAGGCTGGAGGACTGGACGACGGAGTTGGCCAGCGCCACGTTCTGCGCGTAGTTGTTGCGCAGCACCAGCGCGCCGACCTCGTCGGTCATCTCGGCGAGCAGCTTGTTGCGCTGCTTGAGGGTGAGATCGCCCTCGGTGACCAGGGCGTTGAGCAGGATCTTGATGTTCACCTCGTGGTCGGAGGTGTCCACACCCGCGCTGTTGTCGATCGCGTCGGTGTTGATCCGGCCGCCGCCTGCGGCGAACTCGATCCGGCCGAGCTGGGTCAGCCCCAGGTTGCCGCCCTCGCCGACGACCTTGACCCGCAGATCCTGGCCGTCCACCCGGATCGCGTCATTGGCCTTGTCGCCCACATCGCCGTGCGACTCGGTGGACGCCTTGACGTAGGTGCCGATGCCGCCGTTCCACAGCAGGTCCACCGGGGCCTTGAGGATCGTCTTCATCAGATCGGCCGGGGTCATCTTGACGACCCGCTTCTCGATCCCGAGCGCGGCCCGCACCTGCGGGGTGATCGGGATGGCCTTGGCCGACCGGGGGTGGATGCCGCCGCCCGCCGACAGCAGCTCGGCGTTGTAGTCCTCCCACGAGGAGCGCGGCAGCTCGAACAGGCGGCGGCGCTCGGCGTAGGAGGTGACCGCGTCCGGGTTCGGGTCCAGGAAGATGTGCCGGTGGTCGAAGGCGGCGATGAGCCGGATGTGCTCGCTCAGCAGCATCCCGTTGCCGAACACGTCACCGGACATGTCACCGACGCCCACGACCGTGAAGTCCTGGGTCTGGGTGTCATGGCCCAGCTCGCGGAAGTGGCGCTTGACCGACTCCCAGGCGCCACGGGCGGTGATGCCCATGCCCTTGTGGTCGTATCCGGCGGAGCCGCCGGAGGCGAAGGCGTCCCCGAGCCAGAAGCCGTACGCCTGCGCCACGTCGTTGGCGATGTCGGAGAAGGTCGCGGTGCCCTTGTCGGCGGCGACGACGAGATAGGTGTCGTCCCCGTCGTGGCGGACCACGTCCTTCGGCGGCTCGACCTGCCCGGCGACCATGTTGTCGGTGATGTCGAGCAGACCGGAGATGAAGGTCTTGTAGCAGTCGATGCCCTCGGCCATCCAGGCGTCGCGGTCCACGGACGGGTCCGGCAGCCGCTTGCCGACGAAGCCGCCCTTGGCGCCCACCGGCACGATGACGGTGTTCTTCACCATCTGCGCCTTGACCAGGCCGAGGATCTCGGTGCGGAAGTCCTCACGCCGGTCGGACCAGCGCAAGCCCCCGCGCGCGACCTTGCCGAACCGCAGGTGCACACCCTCGACCCGGGGCGAGTAGACCCAGATCTCGTACGCCGGGCGGGGCGCGGGCAGATCCGGCACGGCCTGCGGGTCCAGCTTGATCGACAGGTAGTCGTGCGGCTTGTCGTGGGCGTTCTTCTGGAAGTGGTTCGTCCGGAGAGTGGCCTTGATCAGGGTGAGGAACGAGCGGAGGATGCGGTCCTCGTCCAGCGAGGCCACCTGGTCCAGCGCCGCGTCCAGCTCCTCCAGCAGGGCGTCGGTGAGCTCCACGCCCGCCCGCTGCCGCTCCGGCGACATCCGGGCCTCGAAGAGGGAGACCAGCAGCCGGGTGGTGTGCACATTGTTGCGGAGGGTGTCCTCCATGTACGACTGGCTGAAGGTGGAACCGGCCTGCCGCAGGTACTTGGCGTAGGCCCGCAGCACCATCGCCTGCCGCCAGTCCAGACCCGCGCCCAGCACCAGCTGGTTGAAGTCGTCGCTCTCGGCCTGGCCGGTCCACACCGCGGCGAACGCGTTCTGGAAGCGCTCACGGGCGTCGTCGGCCAGGGCCTCGCCCTCGCGCAGCGGCAGCCGCAGCCCGAAGTCGTAGATCCAGGCGGTGGTCTTGTCCGAGCAGCGCAGCTCGTACGGGCGCTCGTCCACCACCTCGACGCCGAGGGTGTTGAGCACCGGGAGCACCGCGGACAGCGAGATCTGGGCCCCGGACCGGTAGATCTTGAAGCGGCGCTCGGCGTGGGCCGCGCCCACCGGCTCGTAGAGGCTGAGCGCGAAGTCCTTCTCCCCGTCCTGCAACCGCTCCAGGTGCTGGAGGTCGGCGACCGCGCCGCGCGGGGTGTGGTCCGCCTTGTAGCCCTCGGGGAAGGCGTGCTGGTAGCGGCGGAGCAGCTCGGCGGCGCGCTCCTCGCCGACCTCGGAGACCAGCGCGTCGGTGAAGCCGTCGGCCCAGGAGCGGGCGGCCTCGATCAGCCGGTTCTCGATCCGCTCCACATCGGAGTCGGTGAGGTCGGGCAGCTCGGTGCCGGGCTGGACGCGGACCACGAAGTGCAGCCGCGAGAGCACCGATTCGGTGTGCAGGGCGGTGAAGTCGACCGGCGGGCGGCCGCTCAGCTCCTCCAGCAGGATGTCGGTCAGCCGCAGCCGCACATCGGTGGTGAAACGATCACGCGGAAGGTAGACCAGCGCGGAGTAGTAGCGCCCGTACTCGTCCTGGCGCAGGAACATCCGCAGCCGCCGGCGCTCCTGGAGGTAGAGCACGCTGGTGGCGATCGAGCGGAGCTGGTCGACCGGGGTCTGGAACAGCTCGTCGCGCGGGTAGGTCTCCAGGATCTGCATCAGGTCGCGGCCGTCGTGGCTGTTGGCCGCGAAACCCGCGCCCGCGAGCACCTCGTCGACCTTGCGGCGGATCACCGGGACCCGGCGCACCGACTCGGTGTACGCGGCGGAGGAGAACAGCCCCAGGAAGCGGCGCTCGCCGATCACATTGCCCTCGGCGTCGAACTTCTTCACGCCGATGTAGTCCAGGTACGAGGGGCGGTGGACGGTGGCGCGGCTGTTCGCCTTGGTCAGCACCAGCAGCTTGCGCTCGCGCGCCTTGGCGCGGGCGTCGGCGGGCAGCCGGTTGAAGGCCTGGGACACCGGGGTGCCGGGGCCCGCGTGGGCGCTCTCGTCGGTGTCCTTGTGCTGCGGGTCGGAGCGGAGGATGCCGAGGCCGGTGCCGGGCACCGCGGTCAGCGCGTCCTCCTCGCCACCGGCCTCGGTGGGAACCCGCGTCAGCTCGTACTCGCGGAAGCCGATGAAGGTGAAGTGGTCGTCCGCGAGCCAGCGCAGCAGCTCACGGGCCTCCTCCACCTCCTCCTCGCGGACCTCGGCGGCCTTCGGCTCGTCCGGCAGGCCCTCGGCGATGCGCAGCGCGGAGTCGCGCATCTTCTCCCAGTCCTCGACGGCCTCGCGGACATCGGACAGGACGCGCAGCAGATCGGCGGTGATCTGCTTCAGATCGCCGCGGTCGGTCTCGCGGTCGGTCTCGACATGGATCCAGGACTCCACGACCGCGTCGTGCGGAAGCTTCTTCCGGTTCTTCCGGGCCGAGCCGTCCGGGGAGATGTCGAGCAGTTCGATCAGCTTGCCGGTGATGTCACGGCGCACGATCACCTGCGGGTGGATCACGACATGGATGCCGCGCCCCTGGCGGGTGAGCTCATTGGTGACCGAGTCGACCAGGAAGGGCATGTCGTCGGTGACCACCTCGACCACGGAGTGGCTGCACGTCCAGCCGTGCTCCTCGACGGTCGGGGTGTGCACCCGGACGTTCGCCGTGCCCTGCGGACGCACCTCGGCGAGCCGGTAGTGGGAGAGCGCCGCCCCGAAGACATCGACCGGGTCACGATCGGCGAGGTCCTCGGGAGGCGTGTGCAGGTAGTAGTGCTGGAGGTATGCGGTCAGGGTCTCCGGTCCTGGGCCCTGTACCGGTTGCCCCCCGGCAGGGCTGTTCTCAGCGACCCGGGCGGCCCGTTCGAGCAACTCGGCCTTGGCTTCGTCCAGCTTGGTCTGCATGTCCTCTGGCTCCTGTCGCGCGCCGTTGCGTGACATCGATGGCGGTGGCATGACGCCGCGACGCGAAAAATCCGGTCGTGAACGACGGTATGCCGGATCGGGAAATGGCCGGGGTGTACTCGGCCGTAAGTGACCAAGACCCCACGCGCCACGGGTCAGCGGCGGCTCGGGCCCGGGCCTGGTGGGGCGCCGGGCGCGGAGCGAGGGCCTCGTTGCCCTCACGGACTATCGCGCTGATCACGCAGTAAGGCTATCGCTCCTCCCCAGGGGGTCGTCATGAGCCGTTCGTGTACAAAACCGGGCCCTGAAGTTTGACGAAATGGACAGCGACCTGGAGGGGCGCACGCGCCGATGATGCGCCGCTCACGCACCCTTGGCAAAGCGTGGGCGCGGATGCACCGTGATCTGGACGGTGGTAAGCACGGTGGTAGGCGTGGACCTGGAGGTGCGTGGCATGGCTGCGAAGATCCTGCTGGTGACCGGCGACGCGGCCGAATCGCTGGAGGTGCTCTACCCGTACCAGCGGCTGCGCGAGGAGGGGTACGAGGTCCATATCGCGGCCCCGAGCCGCAAGACGCTGCGCCTGGTGGTCCATGACTTCGAGGAGGGCTTCGACACCTACACCGAGAAGCCGGGCTATACGATCCCCGCCGACCTGGCCTTTTCCGAGGTGGACCCCGGGCAGTACACCGCCCTGGTGATCCCGGGCGGCCGGGCCCCGGAGTATCTGCGGAACGACCCCGAGCTCCGCAAGATCTGCAAGGCGTTCTTCGACGCGGACAAGCCGGTGGCGCAGATCTGCCACGGCCCGCTGCTGACGGCGGCCGTCGGCGGCCTGAGCGGGCGGCGGGTCACCGCGTATCCGGCGCTGGAGCCGGACATGCAGGCGGCGGGGGCGGACTACCAGGACGCGGAGGTCGTGGTCGACGGCACGCTGATCTCGTCGCGGGCGTGGCCGGACCATCCGGCGTGGATGCGGGAGTTCCTGGCGGTGCTGCGGTCGAAGGCGCCGGTGGTGTGAGGGCGGCGCGGGCTGGGGGTCGGCCGGGGCTTGGGGTCGGCCGGGGGCTGGGGGTCGGCCGGGGGCTTGAGCCGGGCCCTCGGGTTTGGGCCGGGCCCTCGGGTTTGGGCCGCATGGGGGGCGTATTGGGGCGAGAGGGGGCGCATCCCGCGCGGTGAGCGCCCGAACGGGCTTCCGGCCGAGGCCACGACGGGCCCCTGCTCACGTGCTCACGTCATCCGGCTCACTCGTCGGCCATGCGCTCCGCCTCCCGTACGGCCTCCTCGAGCGTGTCCACGACCGGCGCCCCGGCCGCCTCCAGGCTGGCCCGGCTGTGCGAACCGCCCGTGTAGAGCACGGCCCGCGCCCCCACGTGCCGCGCGGCCACCGCGTCGTCCAGGGCGTCCCCGATCACCACCATCCGCTGCGGCGGCACCCCTTCGAGCGCGGCGATATGGCGCATCATCTGCTCGGCCTTGCCGGTGTTGCTCTGGCCCGTGCGGCCGTCCACCCGGACGAAAAGGCGCTCGATGCCATGCGTCCGCACCAGGGGGAGCAGATACTCATGCGGGGCCAGTGAGCACAACGACTGGGTGAGACCCGCCTCCTGCCACTCGGTGAGCAGCTGCCGGGCGCCGATCGCCAGCCCGGAGGTCTCGGCCAGCGCCCAGTAGTGCCGGTGGAACGCCTCGTCCATGACCGCCCACTCCTCGTCGCTGGGCAGCCGCCCCATCAGTCGCTCGTAGAAGCGGGGCACCGGGACGCAGTACAGGTCGCGATAGCGCTCAAGCGTGATCGGCGGCAGCCCGATCTCCTGGAACGAGGCGTTCGTCGCCGAGATCACGGCGTCGATGTCGTGGAGCAGCGTGCCGTTCCAGTCCCAGACGAGGTGCGTCACGTGGTTCTTCCCCATCCCACGACCGTACCCGGAGGGTCGGACAGCGGGTATCAATCGATCAGATTGGGGATCTCCTGGGTGGCGTACCAGAGCAGTTCGTGGTCCTCGGCGCCGTCCACGGTGAACTGCGCGTCGTCGTCACCGAGGTCGGCCGCGCCGAGCGCGTCGGCGGCCGCCGCGATGTCCCGCTCGGCGTCGTCGGCGTCCAGGTGGACCGCGGCCGCCTTAGCGAGCGGTATGGCCGCCTTGATCCGCACCTCACCCAGCGCGGACTGGTCCAGCCCACGGTCCGGATCGGCGACCGCCTGTCCGTCGGGCACGTCCACGGCCACCACGACCCGGCGGCGGGGCGCCCGGGGGTCGACGGCGAGCAGCCGCAGCGACGCCTGCGCGGCCCGGCTCAGCGCCGCGTACTCCAGCTCCTCGATGTCGTCGGACAGATACCACTCGCGGAGCGCCGGGGTGACCGCGTAGGCGGTGAGCGGCATCGGCCCCAATTGGCCCTCCTTGTACGCCTCGGCGAGACCGGAGAGGGTCAGGGGGACGTAGACGCGCATGGCTGCCGCTTTCATCAGAGACCAATAGGCCCCCAGCATACGATCGCCCGTGCCCTCGCCCGAGCCTTCCGCGAAGGGCCGCCGGTCCCCTTTCGGGGGACAGGGGCCGAAGGGGCCGTACGAAGACGAGACCGAGCCGCGCTCGAGCCGATGACCGGGGCCGACGATCCGCCGCATGCCCCGAATAGGTGAACCGCGGTGCGGGCGCGAAGGGGTTTCGGCGCTGATTGCGGAGGCCGAAAACCCGCCGGTAGAAGACTCTCCGACGAAAACTACCGCCCGGTATTCGACCGGGCCGGGGAGAACGGGGCGAGCGGTATGAGCGAGGGCGTCCGCGCGACGGATCGGACCACGAACCGGGCCACGGAGCGGAGCACGAACCGGGCCACAGACCGGAGCACGAACCGGGGCACGAACCGGGCCACGGCCGGGGAGGCCGTACGACGGCGCGGCGGCAGCGGGCCGGGGCGAAGCGGCCCACCCGGCCGCAAGGACCCGCGCCGCCCCCGCACCACCCCCACAACAGCGGCACCCCGCACAACGACCGCACCACCCACGACCACACCACCCCAGGCGATCCGCACAACAGCCGCACCGCCCACGACCACACCACCCCAGGCGATCCGCACAACGACCGCACCGCCCACGACCACACCACCCCAGGCGGCCCGCACAACGACCGCACCGCCCACGACCACACCACCCCAGCCGGCCCGCACAACGACCGCACCGCCCCAGGCGGCACGCACAACGACCGCACCGCCCCGGGCGGCACGCACAACAACCGCACCGCCCCGGGCGGCACGCACAACAACCGCACCGCCCCGGGCGGCACGCACAACGACCGCACCGCCCACGACCACACCACCCCGGGCGGCACGCACAACAACCGCACCGCCCCGGGCGGCACGCACAACGACCGCACCGCCCACGACCACACCACCCCAGGCGGCCCGCACAACGACCGCACGGCGCAGCGCGACAGCACGCACAACGACCGCACCGCCCACGACGACGGCCCCACGCAGCACCACACCCCCTGCCCCGACCGCGCCGCCCAGGACGGCCACGACAGGCGCGACGGCCACCATGGGCGCGACGGCCGCCTCGGGCATCACCGCACCGCCCGCCCCGGCGGCGCACCGCGCGCCCACCGCGTCCCGCGCCGCCGCCGTGTCGCGGTCCGCGGCGGCCGCCGCGGCGTGGCGGGAGCGGGATCGGCTGCCGCGCTACTGGTTCGCCAACCGGCTGGTGCTCACCCTCAGCGGTCAGCGCCCCGTCCACACGCTCCTCGGGCACGCCCTCCCCGCCGCCTACGACCAGCTGGTCGAGCTCGCCCCGCGCGCGCCGCTGCGTCCCTCCGGAGAGCGGGCCACAGCGCCCCTGGTGCGGCGTTGTGGCGAGTACCAGCCCAGGCACGGGGTGATCGAGGCGTTCGCCCGGATCGCCTCCGGAGACCGGCTCACAGCGCTCGCGTTCCGGCTCGAGCTCGGCGCCGACGCCCGCTGGCGCTGCGCCGCGATCGACCTCGGACCGCTCGCGTAGGCGGTGTCCGACGGATCTCGACGCCCGCGGCGGGTTGCTCCCCGGCCGGGGCTGCGACGCCAGAGGCACCTATGGGTCGTGGTGACCGGCGGGTCTTTCCCCACCCCCGCCCCTCCCCGCTACCAGAGGCTCCGCCCCTGGGCCCCGCTCCTCACACGCCGGAGGGGCCGGATTGGCTCCCCGCCCCCTTCCCGCAGCAGCGGTATGCGGCTCCACCGGAGCTCCCCACCCCCGCCGGGGTCCAGGGGCGGAGCCCCTGGTTACGGGAAGGGGCGGGGAGGGGAAAGCATCGCCATGCGGCTCCGCCGCGTCGTCCGCCGGACCCCCACAGGACCCGGGACGCCGGGGGCCGACACCGTGGGCCGGCCCGATCCACCAGACCCGCCGGGCGGCGGGCACAACGCGACGGCGCAACGCGACGGCGCAACGCGACGGCGCAACGCGACGGCGCAACGCGACGGCGCAACGCGACGGCGCAACGCGACGGCGCAACGCGACGGGCCGGGGTGCCGCGCTCCCGCGCGGCACCCCGGCCCGTTCACCCCAGCCCGGTCACTACTTCTTGCGGCGGCGGCCCTTCTGCGCCTTGCGCCGCTCCGCACGCGTCAGCCCGTCGGCCTCCGACCGCGGCGCCGGGGGCGTCTCGCCGTTGGGGAAGTCGCCCTCGACGACACCGCCCTCTCCGTCCACCGTCGGAGCGGAGAAGTGCAGCCGGTCCGGCCGCTGCGGGGCCTCCAGGCCCTTGGCGCGGATCTCGGGGCGGGCCGAGGAACCCGCGGACGGCGCGCCCGCCGGCACCGCGTCCTGCACGTCCTTCTCGAGCGCGACCTGCTCCTCCGCCGCCTCGACCGGGACCTCCTCGACCTGCTGCTCGACCTGGACCTCCAGGTTGAACAGATAGCCGACGGACTCCTCCTTGATGCCCTCCATCATGGCCTGGAACATGTCGAAGCCCTCGCGCTGGTACTCGACCAGCGGGTCCTTCTGGGCCATCGCGCGCAGCCCGATGCCCTCCTGGAGGTAGTCCATCTCGTAGAGGTGCTCGCGCCACTTGCGGTCCAGGACGGAGAGCACGACCCGCCGCTCCAGCTCACGCATGATCTCGGAGCCCAGCTGCTCCTCGCGCGCCTCGTACTGCTGGTGGATGTCGTCCTTGATGGACTCCTCGATGAACTCGGCGGTGATCCCGGCGCGGTCGCCTGCGTCCTCCTCCAGCTCCTCGATGGTCACGCTGACCGGGTAGAGCTGCTTGAAGGCGTTCCACAGCCGGTCCAGGTCCCACTCCTCGGCGAAGCCCTCGACCGTCTCCGCCCGCACATAGGCCTCGATGGTGTCGTTCATGAAGTGGCCGACCTGGTCCTGAAGGTCCTCGCCCTCCAGGACGCGGCGGCGCTCGCCGTAGATGACCTCGCGCTGGCGGTTGAGGACCTCGTCGTACTTCAGGACGTTCTTACGGGTCTCGAAGTTCTGCTGCTCGACCTGCGACTGGGCGGAGGCGATGGCCCGCGTGACCATCTTGTTCTCGATCGGGACGTCGTCCGGGACGTTCGCCATCGCCATGACGCGCTCGACCATCTGCGCCTTGAACAGCCGCATCAGGTCGTCACCGAGGGAGAGGTAGAAGCGGGACTCGCCGGGGTCGCCCTGACGGCCGGAGCGGCCGCGCAGCTGGTTGTCGATCCGGCGCGACTCATGGCGCTCGGTGCCCAGCACATACAGCCCGCCGAGCTCCTTGACCTCCTCGAACTCGGCCTTCACCGCGGCCTCGGCCTTCTCCAGGGCGGCGGGCAGCGCGGCGGCCCACTCCTCGGAGTGCTCCACCGGGTCCAGACCGCGCTGGCGCAGCTCGGCCTCGGCGAGGTCGTCGGGGTTGCCACCGAGCTTGATGTCGGTACCGCGGCCCGCCATGTTGGTGGCGACCGTCACGGCGCCCTTACGGCCGGCCTGGGCGACGATCGTCGCCTCCCGGTCGTGCTGCTTGGCGTTGAGCACCTCATGCGGCACCCCGCGCTTGGCGAGCTGCTGGGAGAGGTACTCGGACTTCTCCACGGAGGTCGTGCCGACCAGGACCGGCTGGCCCTTGGCGTGCTTCTCGACGATGTCCTCGACCACCGCGTCGAACTTCGCGACCTCGGTGCGGTAGATCAGGTCGGACTGGTCCAGCCGGGCGAGGGGGCGGTGGGTCGGGATCGGGACCACGCCGAGCTTGTAGATCTGGTGGAACTCGGCGGCCTCGGTCATCGCCGTACCGGTCATGCCGGAGAGCTTGTCGTAGAGGCGGAAGAAGTTCTGGAGGGTGATCGTGGCGAGCGTCTGGTTCTCGTCCTTGATCTCCACCCCCTCCTTCGCCTCGATGGCCTGGTGCATGCCCTCGTTGTAGCGGCGGCCCGCGAGGATACGGCCGGTGTGCTCGTCGACGATCATGACTTCGCCGTCCATGACGACGTAGTCCTTGTCGTTCTTGAACAGCTCCTTGGCCTTGATCGCGTTGTTGAGGTAGCCGACCAGCGGGGTGTTGACCGACTCGTAGAGGTTGTCGATCCCCAGCCAGTCCTCGACCTTGGTGACCCCGGACTCATGGATGCCGACGGTGCGCTTCTTCTCGTCGACCTCGTAGTCCCCGGTCTCCTCCACGCCCTTCTGCGGCTCGGCGGCCTGGCCCCGGGTGAGCCGGGTGACCAGCTTGGCGAAGTCGCCGTACCACTTGGTGGCCTGGTCGGCCGGGCCGGAGATGATCAGCGGCGTACGGGCCTCGTCCACCAGGATCGAGTCGACCTCGTCGACGATCGCATAGTTGTGGCCGCGCTGGACCAGCTCGTCCTTCGACCACGCCATGTTGTCGCGCAGGTAGTCGAAGCCGAATTCGTTGTTGGTGCCGTAGGTGATGTCGCACGCGTACTGCTCGCGGCGCTGCGCCGGGGTCATGTTGGCGAGGATGCAGCCGACCTCCAGGCCGAGGAACCGGTGCACCCGGCCCATCCACTCGGAGTCGCGCTCGGCCAGGTAGTCGTTGACCGTGATGAGGTGGACGCCCTTGCCCGACAGCGCGTTCAGATACGCCGGGAGGGTGCCGACCAGGGTCTTGCCCTCACCGGTCTTCATCTCGGCGACATACCCGAGGTGCAGCGCCGCGCCGCCCATCAGCTGGACGTCGTAGTGACGCTGTCCGAGCACCCGCTTGGCCGCCTCGCGCACCGTGGCGAACGCTTCGGGCATCAGGTCGTCGAGGGTCTCACCGTCGTCGTACCGCTGCTTGTACTCGTCGGTGAGGGCGCGCAGCTCGGCGTCGGAGAGGGACAGGAAGTCCTCTTCGATGGAATTGACCTGGTCCGCGATGCGGTGCAGCTTGCGCAGGATCTTTCCTTCGCCTGCACGCATGAGCTTGTTGAGGACGGACACGTAGGCTGGCTCCTTGCCGGTCGGGCCTGGCACGGTCGGGGTGCGCTGGCGCGGCATTGTCAAGGGGCGCAGGCCCCGCCGCAACGGCCATCGTAAGACAGACCCCGGCACGCCGGGAGGTCCGTCACCACGAGGACCGGATGTCACCTCACCGTGTCAACGCCCGAGGGGCTCCCCAGGTGCCCTCCAATTCGCCGAAACCGCTCGCGGTGAGTGACGACGGCGGCGCAGACTCGGATCGCATGGAGCCTGTCACCCTCACCACCGAGCGCCTGGTACTGCGCCCCTTCCGCCCCTCCGACACGGACGCGGTCTTCGCCGCTTGTCAGGACCCGGACATCCAGCGATGGACCAGCGTGCCCTCCCCGTACGAACGCGCGCACGCGGAGGACTTCACCGGCCGGATCTGCCCCAAGAACTGGCGGGACGACGTGACCTACGACTTCGCGGTGGTCACCAGGAGTGACGGCGCGCTCGTCGGCGCCATGGGCCTGGTCCGGCTGGCCCATCTGCGCTCCCCCGAGCACCAGGCCGAGCTGGGCTACTGGACGGCGCGCGAGCAGCGGCGGCGCGGCTATACGGGTGAGGCGGCGCGGGCCGTGATCGAGTGGGCGTTCACCCGGCTCGGGGTGGAGCGCCTGGAGTGGTGCAGCGAGGCCGGGAACGAGGGCTCGCGGGCGGTCGCCCTCGGGGTGGGCTTCCGGATGGAGGGGACGGACCGCGCCCGGATCGTCCACCAGGGGACCCGGCGGGACGCCTGGCGGGGCGCGCTGCTGCCATCCGACTGGGGGCTGCCGTCGACGACGCCGTATCTGCCCGCCAAGGCGTCCGTGGCGGCCAACGCGCCCCGGGAGCCGGAGGCGTCCGGCCGGGCGTCCACGGCGCCGTCGGTCGCCTGAGGGCGGCGTCGGTCCCCCTGAGGGCGCCCGTCGGTCTCCTGAGGGCGGCGTCGGCGGTACGAGGGCCTGGGGCATCCGGCGGGTGCGTGCGCGAGCGGCGTCGGCGGCGTCGGCGGCGTTGTCAGTGGGTGCTACTACGGTGGCGCGCATGACGAACGCCGCCGCCGGGTCCGCCGTGGACCGCACGCCCGAGGCCACCCTCTCCGCCGACGAGGCGCGCCGGATAGCGCTGCGCGCCCAGGGGCTGCTGGGCGCCCCCGACCGGCGTGGCGGGGTGCGGGGTGTGCTGCGCCACCTGGGCGCGGTGCAGCTCGACACGATCTCGGTGCTGGCCCGCTCCCATGAGCTGATTCCGTACGCACGGCTGGGCGCGGTCGGCCGTAAGACGGTCGAGTCGGCGTACTGGACCGGCACCCACGCCTTCGAGTACTGGTCGCATGCCGCGTGCGTGCTGCCGATCGAGGAGTGGCCGCACTTCGCCTTCCGGCGCCGCGCCTACCGCCTCCGGCCGCACTGGAACCACGAGCTGCCGGACGGGGTGTACGAGACGGTGGTGAAGCAGCTGCGCGCGGAGGGCCCGCTGACCGCGACGGAGCTGGGCGGGGCCAAGAACGGCGGGCCGTGGTGGGACTGGTCGGCGGCGAAGATCGCGGTCGAGCGGGCGCTGATGTTCGGCGAGGTGGTGTGCGTCGAGCGGCGCGGCTGGAAGCGGGTGTACGACCTGGCGGAGCGCGCCGTGCCGGATGCCCTGCTCCATGACGACCTGGACGACCTGGAGTGTCTGCGCCGGCTGGTCCGGCTGGCCGGGCAGTCCCTGGGCGTGGGCACGCGGGCGGACATCGCCGACTACCACCGGCTCAAGGGCGAGCAGGTGGCGGCGGTGATCGCGGACTCGGGGCTGGTGCCGGTGGCGGTCGAGGGCTGGGACAAACCGGCCTGGGCGGACCCGGAGGCGCTGGCCACCCCGCCGCGCGGCCGGCACCGCACCACTCTGCTGTCGCCGTTCGACTCGCTGATATGGGACCGGGCGCGCACCGAGCGGATCTTCGGCTTCAGCCATCGGCTGGAGGCGTATGTGCCCAGGCCCAAGCGGGTCTACGGCTACTTCGCCATGCCGCTGCTGTCCGGCGGCCAGCTGCTGGGGCGGGTCGATCCGGCCCGGGAGGGGACGATCCTGGTCGCCCGGCAGGTCTCCCTGGAGTCGCCGAAGGCCGTGGCCCCCATGGCGCAGGCACTGCGGGAGGCGGCCACATGGGTGGGCTGTGACGCCGTGCGGGTCGAGCGCGTGGACCGCCCGGAGCTGGCCGCACCGCTCGCGGCGGCGGTCTCGGCGGCGGCCGCCTGACCCGACCTCGGCTCACCCGGGGCTCGGCCCCGGGGTCCGGGCTCGGGCCTCGGGTTTCCGGCCCCGGCTTCCGGACCTCGGACTTCCGGGCCCGGCTTCCGGGCATCGGGGTCGGGCTCCCGGGGCGAGGCCGAGGCGAAACCCTCACCTGATCTCGAGGATCTTCTCCCGCATCGCATACACCACGGCCTCCATCCTGGAGTGCAGCTGCAATTTCTCCAGAATGTTGCGCACGTGGTTCTTCACGGTGTTCTCGCTGATGAACAGCTCCTTGGCGATATCCCGGTTGTTCATTCCGGTCGCCACCAGCTTGAGCACCTCCAGCTCCCGGTCGGTGAGCCTAGGCGCGGGCACCAGCCGTCGCTCGTCGGTGCGCTGGATCATCGACTTGAACTCGGTCAGCAGCTTGGCCGCCATCGACGGGCTGATCTGCGACTGGCCGTCCGCCACCGCCCGGATCGCGGTCGAGACCTCGTCGGTCGAGATCTCCTTCAGCAGATAGCCCGTGGCCCCCGCCTTGATCGCGTCGTAGAGATCGGCTTCCTCATCGCTGATCGTCAGCATGATGATCTTGGCGCTGGGTGCCACCTCCTTGATGGCGGTGCATGCCTCGATCCCCCCGCGCTTGGGCATCCGCACATCCATCAGGACGATGTCCGGCAGCAGATCCGCCGCCTTGTCCACGGCCTCGGCCCCGTCCCCCGCCTCGCCGACGACCTGGATGTCCTCCTCCTGGGCCAGGACGATCTCCAATCCACGCCGGAAGAGCGCGTGGTCGTCCACGACGAGGACCCGAATCGGCTCCTTGCGCGGTTCGCCGCGCGGCTCGCCCCCGTCCGGACCGACGCCATGGTCTTCGCCGGCGTCGGACACGGGCCCGAAGCTGTCCGCCATCGTTCCTCCCCCTGAAGGCCATGGCCTTTCGGTCCGCGCCCTGGGTGCACTCGGTCTGGCGTCAACCGGTGCTTTCGGTACACCGGTTGGCCGCCGGGCCATGATTTCATGCCCGGACGGCGGAATGGTCCCGCCGTGGTCGCACGGAGGTGCCCCGGGGGGCGCAGACGCTCCGGGGCACCACTTACGTGTCAGGCTGGATTCGGCTGAATTTCTCGGTCAGCCACCGAGTGCGCCTCCGGCGCCGCCGGCTGCCTCTCCGACGAACGCTTCCGGCTGAAGATGAATCACCCCGTAGTCATAGCCATGCCGCCGGTAGACGACACTGGGTCGATTGGTGTCGGAGTCGACGAACAGATAGAAGTCGTGCCCGACCAGCTCCATCTCGTAGAGAGCCTGGTCGAGCGTCATGGGAGCCGCGGCGTGAGTCTTCTCCCGGACCACCAGGGGGCCCTCGCCCTGGACCTCCAGGGGGCCCATCCGGGTGGTGGGGACGGTCTCCGTCGTGCGCTGCGGTGCGATATCCCCATGCCCGTTGATGCGCGCCGCGTTGGGCACGGTGATGGCCACGTCGCTGGCCGGAATGCGACCGTTGCCACGGCGCGTATGGCGCTTGTCGTGCTGCTTGCGCATCCGTGCCTCCAGCTTGCTGGCCGCCAGGTCCAGCGCTGCGTACGGATCGGCCGCGGCGGCCTCCGCCCGGATCACCGGGCCCCGCGAGCGGAGCGTGATCTCCACCCGGTCGGCGCGGTCGGACTGCCGCGGGTTGTGCTCCTTGGACACCTCGACGTCGAGGCTGATCACCTTGCCGTCGAGCTTCTGGATCTTATCCAGCTTCAGCTTCTCGGCCACGTGCTTCCGGAACCGCTCGGGCACCTCAGTTTTACGGCCCTTGACGACGATGTCCACGCAGAACTCCGTTCCCGGGTAGCTCCAGTCAGTATCGGAGCGTCATCCCTTGTGCACTTGGCTCCGGCGTCTTCCGGAGCCACCGGCTTGGCGCTTTCGACTCCTCCTTCCCACGGAGACGATCTCAATCCCGTTTGTTCCAAGCCTCACCAGAATGCAGGCAAAACACGCCAAGCGGATGAGTGAGTCATAGCACCCGCCATTCCTCACAACCGAACATAGCTCGACCGGTCGGAAGTCGGCACCCCCTACCGGCCCGTACCTCCGATCAGGTGCTTTGCCACGCTTACCGCCTGCAACGATGTGGCCTCGTAATCAGTTCCGGTTGGTGGCCGTGAGGGGTGCTGCGACCACGGCCGCGCCGATGACCAGCCCTCCGGCCGCCGTCACCGCACGCGCCGCCTCCGCGAGCGAGGCTCCTGTGGTCATCAGATCGTCCACCACCACTACCGGGCCCGCCACCAGTAGCCGTCCGCCGCCGGGGACCGTCCCCAGCGCCCCGGTCACATTCGCCCGCCGCTGCCGCGCGTCCAGCCCCGACTGGTCGGTCACCCGGCGCCGCTGACACAGCACGGCCGGGACCCTCGCCGGGCGCCCGTCGGCGCGCAGCACGCCCGCCGCGGCGAGCGCGATCCGCCGGGCCGGGTCATGCCCCCGGGCGCCCACCGAGCGCCGGGCCGACGGCACCGGCACCAGCAGCAACGGCCCTCCGCGGGGTCTCACCCCCGGTCCGGCACCGGATCTCTTACCGCATCCGGCGCCCGGTCTCGTACCTGATCCGGCTCCTGGTCTCATCCCGGATCCCGTACCCGGTCTCGCCCCGCATACCGCGCCCGGTCCCACGGCCGCCCGCACCCGGGGCCCCGCGCCGGGCCCGCCGCCGGGGCAGGCCGCCCGCACGGCTCTCGCCAGCGCCTCGCCCAGCGGCCGCGCCAGCCGGAGCGCTCCCCGCTCCTTGTGCGCGAGCAGCACCGCCCGCGCCTCGTCCACGTAATCCACCGCCGCATGGACCACCGGCAGCCCCGGCGGCGCCGGGCTCGGCTCCACCCGGCGCGCCCCGGTCCCCCGCAGCGCTCCACGACAACGACCGCACAGCGTGCCGCCCGGCCGACCGCATCCGGCGCAGTCAGCCGGCAGCACCAGGTCAGAGATCTCCTGCCACCAACCCCGCATGAACACCACTGTCCCGGTGGTCAGGCCACCGCGCCACCCCTTGTGGACAACCGCGCACATGTGGACAACCAGCCACCCCCGATCGGTGTCCTGGCCTAAGAAGCCGGGGCAGACCCGGTCGGGGCAGACCTGGAGCTGACCGAGCGGACCTAGCCGGGGTAGACCGGAGCCGAGCCGTCCTGGTCCACGGTCTTCCAGTCGGTGTTCGGCAGCAGCCGGACGATGCCGTTCTCCCTGGTCTCGGCGATCAGCGGGCGGGTCTGGTCCTCCGAGGCGCCGATCGACTGCACACCGTTCGGCCCCGGCACCTCCGGGACGTTCGCCGGGGAGCCGTCCGACTCCACGTACTGGAGCTGCTGCACCCCGTCCGACTCCCGGCCCGCGACCACCAGCCGGCTGTCCCCGGCCCAGGAGAAGGTGTCCACGTCCTCCAGCTTCGGCGCGACCGCCCGCAGCGCCCCGACCGACAACTTCGGGGCGTCCGCGGTGCCCCGCCGCTCGATCCGGCCGAGCCGCAGCGTGGTGTGGCCGGACCGCCTGACCAGCATCGCGATCCTGGAGCCGTCCGCGGACACCCGCAGCGCCGTGATCCGGCCACCGTCCAGCCCGGGCAGCCGCACCTCGTCCGCCGGTCCGGTGCCGCCCCGCAGCCGCAGCAGCCTCGGCTGCCGCGGATCCCGGTCGGCCACCCACAGACCGCCCAGCCCGTCCCAGCTCGGCGCCGTCAGACCGTGCTCCACGCTGCCGCCCCGGCTGCGCACCCGCACCTTGCCGCGGTCGGCGTCCGACGCGAGCTCGGTCACATACAGCGCCGAGCCGTCGGCGGTGACCCCCGCCGCGTCCCGCTCGTCGCGGGAGACCGCCACCGAGCCCAGTCCGGCGTCATCGGTGCCGAACGGCCCCGGAACCGGCTGTGGCCGGTCCTCGTCGTCGGACAGCCGGACCATCCGGTGTTCGGAGTCCACGAAGTACTGGTGCCGCGGATGGCCCTCGACCCCGTCCGGGGCGTAGGCCCGCGCGGCGTCACTGGAGAGGGCACATAGCTCGGAACCGTTCTGCCGCTCCAGCCGCACCGCGCTGACCTGGGACGATCCCTCGCCCAGATCCTGGACCGTGAACAGCGTCTGCGCCGCCATCCGGGCACACCGCGCCGCGCTGATCCGCGCGGCCCGTTCGTTCAGCCGGATCTTCAGCGCGTTCGAGTCGTCCAGCGACAGCCGCTCGTCCCGGCGGCCCAGTGCCGCACCGCGCGGGAAGGAGCTGCTGACCACCGGCTCGAGCCACCCCGTCGGGCCGTCCAGCAGCGCCTTGACGGTCGCGGTCACCGGGTCGATACGGCGCCGCACATACACCGGATCGGCCACCAGCACGTTGTCCCCGGCCTTCGAATCCTCGGCGTCCGGGCCGAGCTCGGCGAAGTAGTACTTGTTGACCGAGCGGTAGATGCGCTGGAAGTCGGACTCGCCCAGGATCAGCCCCCGCGGCGGCCCGTCGATCCGCCACTCGGAACCGCTCAGCGTGAGATGGATGCGCTCCTCGTACGGCTGCTCATCGGGCTTGTAGGCATGGGTCTCGTCCACGAGGGCGATCCGCTTGCCCGACAGCACGACCGTCTTACCGTTGCCGTCCCGGTCGCCCGGGTCCGTCTCCACCCGCACGTCAGGCGCCTGCTCCAGCACAGTGGTGGCCGCGAAGGGCTGCCACCGCTTGACCGCGCTCTTGGTCAGGTACTCCTTCGCCGTACCGAAGTTCTCCTCGTCGCTCGTCGTGGCCTCCAGGAAGCCGGAGACCAGCTCAGCGGGCTGCTCGCCCTTGCCCGGGCTCACCCCGTACACCCGCACCTGCGAGTCGACGTCGGAGCGCGGTGAGGAGTCCACCCGCCGCACATCGCCGCTGTCGGGCATCGAGGCACAGCCGGACAGCACCAGGGCGCCACAGGCCAGCAGCACGGGTGCGCTCAGGCCCCGGCCGCCCGGGCGGCGCACACGGCGGCGGAAACGGCGACGGTCGGCACGGTCAGCGCCCACGGGGGCGGCCCTCCCCTTCGTTCGATGGCGTCGGCCGGGCGGACGGCTCCTGGCCGCCTCGCGGGCCGTCGGACGGCGTCTCCGGGGTGCCGCGCACCACCCGGGACCCATTGCCCGGCAGGGCCGTCGGATCGGCGGACGGCGCCGCCGTGTCGGCGGGCAGCGCGGACCGCGGCTGCGCGGGCACCGCCGCCAGCCGCTCCGCCGCGGCCTGCGGGGGCACGGCATCACTCGGACGGCGGTTGCGCCGGGAGTCCTCGGGCTCCAGGGGGATCGGCGAGCCGCGCAGCACATCGCCCGCGGTGCGCGGCAGCGTCAGCCGGAACTGGGAACCGCCACCGGGCTCGCCCCACGCCTGGAGCCAGCCGCCGTGCAGCCGCGCGTCCTCCACCGCGATCGACAGGCCAAGGCCGGTGCCGCCGGTGGTGCGCGCACGGGCCGGATCGGCCCGCCAGAAACGGTTGAACACCCGCGTCGCCTCGCCGGGCTTCAGCCCGACGCCGAAGTCCCGCACCGCGACGGCCACCGCACCGCCCGCCGTCGCGAGCCGTACGACCACATCGCGGCCCTCGCCGTGCTCCACGGCGTTGACCACCAGATTCCGCAGCACCCGCTCGACGCGACGGGGGTCCGCCTCGGCGATCACCGGCGCCTCGGCGCCCCGCACCAGGATCCGGGTGCCCTTGGCCTCGGCGAGCGGCTCGGCCCCGTCGACCACCCGGTGCACCACATCGCGCAGGTCGATCGGCTCGGCCTCCAGCGCGGCCGCGCCCGCGTCGAACCGGCTGATCTCCAGCAGATCGCTGAGCAGCGACTCGAAGCGGTCGACCTGCCCCCACAGCAGCTCGGCCGAGCGCGCGGTGATCGGATCGAAGTCCTCACGCGCCTCATGGATGACGTCCGCCGCCATCCTTACGGTCGTCAGCGGGGTGCGCAGCTCATGGGAGACATCGGAGACGAAGCGGCGCTGCATCCGGGAGAGCTCCTCCAGCTGCTGGATCTTGAGCTGGAGGTTCTGGGCCATCTTGTTGAACGACTCACCCAGCCGGGCGATGTCGTCCTCCCCGGTGACCTTCATCCGCTCCTGGAGCAGTCCGGCCGCCAGCCGCTCGGAGATCCCCGCCGCCATCCTTACGGGCGTCACGACCTGCCGGACCACCACCCAGGCGATGGCCCCGAGCAGCACCACCACGAACACCCCGGCCGTGGCCAGGGTGCCCTTGACCAGGCTCAGGGACTTCTCCTCCTGGGTGAACGGGAAGAGGTAGTACAGCTGGTAGGCGTCGCCGTTGTTGTCGTCCAGGCGCTTGCCGATGATCAGCGCGGGCTCGGAGTCCCCGGAGCCCGCGTGCACGATCTTCCCGTAGCGCTCGTACGGCGCGGTGCGGCCCTCGTCCACCCGACGGCGCAGATCGGCGGGCACACTGTCCGGCTGGACATCGCCGGAGGCTCGCGGCCCCCGGCCGGCCACATAGGGCGTCTCGCCGGAGTCGGAGCTGAGCGCCACCACCGAATAGGCGCCCTTGCCACCGCTGGCGAGCTGCTCCACCAGCGCGTTCAGCCAGGCACCGGAGTCCTGGGCGGCGGCCCCGGCGCCGTCCTGGCCACGGTTGTCGCTCTTGCGGTCGGCCATCTGCTCGGCCACCTCGAAGCCGCCGACGGCCTGGCCCTGCGCCGCATGGCGCTTGGCATCCAGCAGACCGTTGCGCACCTGCCCGATGACCACCAGGCCCAGCAGCAGCACCACGCCCAGCGACATCAGTAGCGTGGTGGCCACCACCCGCAGCTGGATGTTCCGCCGCCACAGCCGGGCAGCGGGCAGCAGCGGACGGCGCACCCACCGGCCGAACAGCCGGATCACCGGGTGGGCCGGCCCTCCGGACGCCCCGTCGGGCAGCAGATGCCCACCGCTCCACAACCTGCGCAGCAGCGGTATCTCACCCGCCGGGTCGGGCCGCCCCATCCGGGCACCCTCCGGAGCCCCGCCGCCCGGACCACCGGGCTGCGGCGCCGTACCACCGGTCATCTCAGCTGGGCCCGGCCTTGTAGCCGACACCGCGCACGGTCACCACGATCTCCGGCCGCTCCGGGTCCTTCTCGACCTTCGACCGCAGTCGCTGCACATGCACATTCACCAGCCGGGTGTCGGCGGCATGCCGATAGCCCCACACCTGCTCCAGCAGCACCTCACGGGTGAACACCTGCCACGGCTTACGGGCCAGCGCCACCAGAAGATCGAACTCCAGCGGCGTCAGCGCTATCGACTGGCCGTCCCGCTTCACCGAGTGCCCCGCCACGTCGATCACCAGATCGCCGATGGCCAACTGCTCCGGCGCCGGCTCCTCGGAACGCCTCAGCCGCGCCCGGATCCGGGCCACCAGCTCCTTCGGCTTGAACGGCTTGACGATGTAGTCATCCGCCCCGGACTCGAGCCCGACCACCACGTCGACCGTGTCGCTCTTGGCCGTGAGCATGACGATCGGCACCCCGGACTCGGCCCGGATCAGCCGACAGACCTCGATGCCGTCCCGTCCGGGCAGCATCAGATCGAGCAGCACAAGATCGGGCTTGGTCTCGCGGAAGGCGGCAAGAGCCTTGTCGCCGTCCGACACGAACGACGGTTCAAAGCCTTCGCCGCGCAGCACGATGCCGAGCATCTCTGCCAGTGCGGTGTCGTCGTCGACGACAAGGACGCGTCCCTTCATATCGACATCATCCCATTACCCGATCGTGACCTGGCCCACAGCTCGGCGATACCGTCCGCTGTGACCGGGGAAATCACGCCGTCCTCGGTGACGATCGCCGTCACCAACTCCGGCGGTGTGACGTCGAAGGCCGGATTGTGGGCCTGTGTGCCCAGCGGAGCGACCGGCACTCCGGTGCCCGCCTCCTGCCCGGGGAGGGGAACATACGGAATTGTGATGTCTGTCACTTCATGTCCAGGGCGCTGTTCGACCTCGATCGCGGCTCCGTCGGGAGTGGCCGGGTCCAGCGTGGTCGTAGGGGCGACCACCACGAATGGCACATGGTGGTAGCGGGCCAGCACCGCGAGCGGATAACTGCCCACCTTGTTGGCCACCGAGCCGTCCGCGGCGATCCGGTCCGCACCGATCAGCACCGCGTCCACCTCACCGGCCGCGAAGAGCGAGCCCGCCGCGTTGTCGGCGAGCAGCGTGTACGCCATACCGGCGCGCGCCGCCTCGTACGCGGTCAATCGCGCCCCCTGGAGCAGGGGCCGGGTCTCGTCCACCCAGAGCCGCCGCAGCTGTCCCGCCCGGTGCACCGACTTGACCACGGCCAGGGCGGTCCCCTCGCCTCCGGAGACCAGGGCACCGGTGTTGCAGTGGGTGAGGATCCGATGACCCCCGGCAGGCAGCAGCTCTTCGAGGAGCGCCTGACCATGAGCCGCCATACGCTCGCTGGCCTCGGCATCCTCCCGATGCAGAACACGGGCCTCGGCGAGGGCTGCCGCGGCGGCCTGGGCGTCGTCCGCGTCATCCCGGAGCGCGGCGTGATACGCGGCGACGGCCCGCCGGACCCCATAGGCGAGGTTGACGGCCGTGGGACGGGCATGGGCGAGCGATTCGGCGGCCTCGTCCACATCGAAGCCGCGGGCCGCGGCGAGCGCGATCCCATACGCCCCGGCGAGGCCGAGCAGCGGGGCGCCGCGCACGGCGAGGGAGCGGATCGCCTCCACCAGCGCCGGCACATCGGTGCACACCAGATCGACCTCTTCGGCGGGCAGCCGGGTCTGGTCGAGAAGTACCAGTACGGGCCCCTCCGGGGGCTCCTCCCAACGCAGTGCCAGGGCGGCGGGAGGTATGGAGCCTTCCGGGGACACCGGATGCTGATCAGCCATCCGCCCAGTTTGCCTTGTGCGCCACCGACTATTGAAGTGCCGGGCCGCCCTCGGTGACCGGTACGGGGTGGAACGCACCGTGGCACGATGGCTGACATCCGCCCGCCGCGCACGCCGCGGCCGGTCAACGAACAACCTACGGAGCGACGATGAATGACTCTCCGGGCTGGGCCCCGCCCGGATCGTCCCCTTCCGACGAACCGGACCACGGCGCTCAGCAGAAGGGCGAGCCCGCCGACCAGCCCGCCCCGGAGCAGCGGGCATGGGGCGAACAGTGGGCCCGCCGCCAGCCGCCGCCCGGCCGCTGGGCCCCGACGGGACGCCGCACGCCACCGCCGGTGCCGCCCGCGCCGGGTGGCGGCGGATGGGGCACCGGCCGGCGCCAGCCGCCCGCTCCCCGCCCCGGTGTGATTCCGCTGCGGCCGCTGGGCGTCAGCGAGATCCTGGACGGCGCGGTGGCCATCATGCGCGCCCACTGGCGCACGGTCCTCGGCATCTCGCTGATCGTCTCGATCGTCACCCAAGGTCTGATCACGGCCACCACGGGACTGTGGTTCAACGACGGCCGAGGGAACGAGAGCAAAGTCCTCGACGATCCAGACGCCACCGTCGGGCAGGCGCTGCGCGCCGTCGGCGACACGCTCGGGGACAGCGGAGTCACCCTGCTGCTCGGCGTCCTCGGAACGATCGTCACCACCGCCCTGCTGACCGTCGTCGCCGCACGCGCGGTGCTGGGCCGGGACGCGTCCGCCAAGGAGGCATGGGCCGGTGCCCGGCCGCACCTCCTCCAGCTGTGCGGGCTGCTCCTGCTCATCCCCGCCATCGCCGCGGCCGTCATCGCCGCCGGTATGACGCCGGGTCTGCTGCTGGCCGTCGCGGGCGTGCCGAGCGAGGGCGCCGCGCTGGCCTCTCTGGGCGGGCTCGCCGCGGCATGCGTCGCCGCCTGGCTCTGGGTCCGTTTCAGCCTCGCGGCCCCCGCGCTGATGCTGGAGAAGCAGGGAATCATCAAGGCCCTGCGACGCTCCTTCAAGCTGGTGCGCGGCTCGTGGGGACGCGTCTTCGGAATCCAACTGCTGGCCGTCGTCCTGGTCTTCATCGTCGGCGCCACCGTCGAGATCCCCACCAGCCTGGTCGCCATGGTGATCGGCGGGGACAACGCCATGGACTGGCTGTCCGGCGAGTCTGTCTCCGTCGGCTGGACCTTTCTGATCGTGGTCGGCGTCGGCGGAGTGATCAGCTCGACCATCACCTTCCCGATCAGCGCGGGTGTGACGGCCCTCCTCTACATGGACCAGCGGATCCGGCGCGAGGCCCTCGACCTGGAGCTCGTCCGCGCCGCGGGGATGTCGGGGAACTCGGCAGAAGGTCATGGCGAGGACCAGCCGACCGTCGGCTCCACGTCCTGGAACTGACGGCATCACAACAGGTGGGGACGGACGGGGCGTCACCCAACGCCCCCTCACCGCACAGCCCGTCATGCTCACAGGCCATCACCTCCCCCTCCGCACGCCCATCGCACACGTGCGCTGTCTCTTGGGCCTCTTGACCGCTCGTCAGGGGCCATCTGACTGGCCCTCACTGACTACTCTGCGTGACCCCAGCCACGCTGCGCCAGAGCGCTGATGCCTTTTCACTCGATCCGGTGGAACATGCGATCGAGTGGGAACGCAAAAATGCCTCGGTCCCGAGCACTATGTGCTCGGGACCGAGGCTAAAAATTGTTCGGCGGCGTCCTACTCTCCCACAGGGTCCCCCCTGCAGTACCATCGGCGCTGAAAGGCTTAGCTTCCGGGTTCGGAATGTAACCGGGCGTT
>NZ_BAAAIF010000092.1:0-34939 GCF_039525925.1 Streptomyces javensis
CTCATCGCCTCCCGCTCCCGCCCCCTGGCCCACACCGCCCGCCCCGGCCCCCGTGCCCGCCCCGCCCGGCGGTGCCGTGGCCGCGACCGGCGGCGCCTGCCCCGGCTGGTTCTCGGCGACGGCCTGGCCGCCCCCGGAGCCGGGCTGCTTCAGTGCGAGCAGCAGCACCACACCGGAGACGGTGGCGGCCGTTCCCACGATGATGCGGCGCAGCGGATGCTTCCTCTTCATGGCTTCACCTCGGTCACAGCTCGAAGGATTCGTGGTGGATCCGGCGATCCGGAACCCCCGCCTCACGCAGCGCCCCGTACGCGTGCTCGGCCAGGCCCGGTGGGCCGCACAGATAGACGTCGTGGTCCTCGATATCGGGGAGCAGATGGCCAAGACGCTCCGCGGTGATCTCCGGCCGGGCGCCGTCCGGGCCGTTCACCGCGTACAGCAGCCGGGCCCCGCGCTCGGTCGCGATCTGCTTCAGCTCGTTCCACAGCGCCAGGTCCTCGACGCTGCGGGCCCGGTAGAGCAGGGTGAGGTCGCTGCCCTTGCCCGGCAGCGTCTCGAACAGCGCCCGGATCGGGGTGATCCCGGCCCCGCCCGCGATCATCAGCACCTTGCCGCGGCTGCGCCGGGCCGCGGTCATCGCGCCGTACGGCCCCTCCGCCCACACCCGCGTGCCCGGCTCCAGCGAGGCCAGCCCCGTGCTGTGGCCGCCCACCGCCTTCACCGTGATCCGCAGCAGCTCCGGCCGGGGCGGCGCGGAGAGGGAGTAGGGGTGGGAGCCCCAGCGCATTCCCGGGGCCAGGAACCGCCAGCGGAAGAACTGCCCGGCCTGCGCCCCGATCCGGTGCAGCTTGCGCCCCTTGATCAGCACCGACACCACTCCGGGCGCCTCCGGTACGACGGCCTCCACCCGCATCCGGTGCCGCAGGTTCAGCCGCAGCGGCACCAGCAGCCGGTACCAGACCACCAGTGCGGTGACCGTGCCGTACAGCGCGTACCAGGCGGTCTCCGCGGTCTTGTTCCCGACGAACTCGGCGCCCGTCGCGAGCTGGTGCCAGAAGGTCAGGAATACCGCCAGATAGGTGAACAGATGCAGGTAGTACCAGACCTCGTACGGCATCCGGCGGCGCACCATCCCCGCCGAGATCAGCCCGATCACCACCAGCATCGCGGTGCCGACCACCGCCTTGATCATGTCCGGGTAGTCCATGACCACGGTGACGGACTGGTCGACGAGGCCGGTGCCGGCCTGCTCCGCGTAGCCCGCGATGATCAGCCCGACATGCGCCACGATCAGACACAGCGCGTACCGCCCGCTCAACGCGTGCCACCGAGCGACCCGGTCCGACCCCACCCGCCGCTCCAGCGCCGGAACGCGCGCCATCTGGAGGACGACGAGGGCGAGGACATAGCCGCCGAGCAGCCCGCTGAGCCGCCCGGCGTGGGTCAGCCACTGCGCGGTGCCGTCGACGTTCGGAGTGTTCTGCCACCACAGCGACAGCACCGCCGCCGCACCTGCCAGGCTGAGCAGGATCAACGGCACGGCATGCGAACGGCGAGGCTGGATGCGGCGCATGGCCTGCCGCCGCCCGGCCCGGCTGTTCAGTAGCGTCGTCACGGCCTGTCCCCTTCCCTTGGGCTCCGGCGCAAGGGAATACGGCCCCGAGCGCGGGATGACTCAAAGGCCGTCGGGATTCACAGGTTTCGGCCGAGGCTCACAGGTCCGGCTCAGGATTCACAGGTTTCGGGCGTCACCGGCGGTGGCGCGCGGGCAGCGGCAGCTCGCTCACCACCGGCAGGTGGTCCGAGGCCCCCGGGTCCGCCGTGAACACCTCGGCGGTGAGCGGGCGCAGGTCGCGGGAGGGGAGGAGGAAGTCGATCCGGGCGTGCGGGTTGACGGAGTCGTAGGTGAAGCCGTCGCCGGTGCCGGCCTGGGGCCACACATCGCCGAGCACGTCGGTCAGGGTCCGGATCTCCGGGGTGTCGGCCGTGGCGTTCAGGTCGCCGACCAGGATGGTGCGCTCGGGGGAGGAGCCGAGGAGCTCGACGATCCGGGCGGACTGCCGCTCGCGCTCCTGGCCGTCGTCGTGCTGAAGGTGCGTCACCGCGAAGTCGACGCAGGCGCCGCGCACGCCCAGCGTGGCCCGGAGCAGACCGCGCTGCTCATGGCCGGGGACGAGCGGCAGATGGGTGTTGGTCCAGGACCGGATCGGCCAGCGGGAGAGCACCGCGGTGCCGTACTGACGGCGCGGCCGGCCGGGCTCCTCCGGGTCCAGGTCGAGGTTGGCGCCGAAGGCGTACCGCATCCCCAGCCGCTCGCCCAGCCAGGCGGGCTGGTCGACGAAGCCGCTGCGCTTCCAGAACCGGTCGACCTCCTGGAGGCCGACGACGTCCACCCGCATGGCCTGGATCACCCGGGCGACGCGGTCCAGGTCGAGTACGTCGGCGGGGCTCGCGCCGTGGTGGATGTTGAACGTGGCCACGCGTAGCGGCCGCGGGCCGGTGGCGGCGGCCGCCACCCCGGACGTCCCGGCGGCCGTGACACCGAGGCCGGCCGCCGCGGCGAGGAACCGGCGGCGGCTGGGGGCAGGATTCAGGTGATTCATGGCGGTCAGCGTGCGTTCCGGTTCCGAACGCCTTCCCACGCCGCCGTGAACGGCCTTGGGCGGGTGGGAGTCGTCTGGGCCGGAGCGGTCCGCCGCCCGCGCCTCCATGGCTGTCACCGATGGTGGAACTTGATCGGGTAGGACACCGTTGAGCGCGGTTCGGGCTGCTTCTTGGTGCCCTTCCCGTCGTCTTTCTTCCCGTCGTCCCTCTCGAAGTGGACCGGGTAACGGGCGGTCTGATCGGGATTCGGCGATTTGTCGTCACGGGTGTTGCCGTCACCGTTGTTGTTGATCCACAGGACCCCGACCACGAATACGCCGAGCACCATCATCTGCTTCTTCTGCACCGGCCCCGACTCCCCCTCGGTCCGCAGCTGCGCTCCCCGCCCCGCCATGGTCTCAGCCCGGCGGCCGAATGGGCAGGTGCTACCGCGTGGTGAAGGCGCCTCCGTTGACGTGAATGGTCTGGCCGGTGATGTGCCGCGCGCCGGGCGAGGCCAGGAAGAAGGCGGTCTGCGCGATGTCCTCGACCGTGCCCGCACGCTTGTTGTGGGTCTCCGCCACGAGCGCGCCGCGGCGTTCGTCGGTCATCCCGCCCTGGAAGAAGTTCGTACCGGCGATGAAGCCCGCGGAGATGACATTGCAGGTGACGCCCTTCGGCGCGAGCTCGGCGGAGGTCGAGGCGTTCCACGCGGCCAGGGCGGCCTTCGCCGCGCCGTACGAGCCGCCCCCGCGCTCGGCGCCGATCGAGCCGATGCTGATGACGGAACTCCCGCCGGTCAGCTTCTCCCGGACCGAGGCGGTGGTCAGCACCGCGGTGAGCAGGTTCTGGGACAGGCTGCTGTGCCACTGGGCGCGCAGCGCGTCCAGGGGCGAGAGGCCGTCGGACGCCGCATCGGGCAGTCCGCCGGCCGCGTTGACCAGGACGTCCAGCTCGCCGAACCGGTCGGCGAGGGCGGCGACCCGCTCGGGGGAGCCGGCGTCACAGACGACGCCGTGCGCCCCCGTCTCCTTGGCGGTCTGTTCGACGGTGTCGGGGTGGCGGCCGGTGATGAAGACCTCCGCCTGGTCGGCGATGAACATCTCCGCGATGGCGCGGCCGATGCCGCTGGTGCCACCGGTGATGAGCACGGTCCGGCTCACAAGTCCTCCTGTACTCAGCTACGTTTAGGTCTAAACGTAACCCATGGCGACAGGAGAACGCATCCATGGTCGGCCCCGACCCCACCCCCGAAGTCCCGGAGCCCGGCGCCTATGGCGCGTCGGAGGAGCCCGGGGCCGTCCACTCCGCCGCGGACATCGCCACGGCCTGGCGGCGGGAACGCCCGGGTGCCCCCACGGAGTCGATCGAGATCGTCACCCCCATCTGGTGGCTGGGAAAGCTCTTCGCCGACGACCGCGGCCGGGCGCTGCGGGCGGCGGGGATCGACGCGGCCACCCTCGATCTGCTGTCCGTCATCCGCCGCGCCGGCCCGCCCTACGCCCTGAGCACCCGCGAGATCGCCCGCCGGACCATGGTGACCGCCGGAGCGATCTCGCAGCGCGTCGCCCGGGCCGAGCGGGACGGCCTCGTCGTGCGCAGGCCCGGGACCACCGGCCGTCGCACCGTCCTGGTGTGTCTGACGGCCGAGGGCCACGCGCTCATCGAGCGGTCCGTCGACACCGTGCTCGGCCGCGAGGCCAGGCTGGTGCGCGGCCTGTCGGACGAGGAGCGCACGGTGCTCGCCGGACTGCTGGACAGGCTGATGGCGGACGTCCGGCGGCGTACGGAGCGGTGACCTCGGCCGGCGGCGCGCCCCATGGACCCCCGTCCGGTTCAAGCTGCCGTTGTCCGGGCGGGTTCAGCTCGCGGGACACGCTCCCGCCCGACCGATGAGTTCCATCGAGCCTCGGAAGGCCCGCAGGGGTAGCTCAGTTCTTGCGCTTGAACTTGTCCGTGGGGACGGCCACTTCGCTGCCGTCCGTCAGATGGAGTGTGACGGTCTCGCCGTAGGCGTAGTCGTCACGCGAGGCATAGGTGCCGCCCTTGGGGCGGGTCAGCAGGGTGCATTGCCCTCGGAAGGGATCGATGATCAAGTAGGTCGGGATCCCGAACCGAGCGTATTGCTTCAGCTTGATCACGTAGTCGTTGTCGTCGTCCTCGGTGGAGACGATCTCCACCGCGGCCAGCACATCGTCGTAGGAGTACGGCTCCTTGGCCCCGTCTTCGAGGATCGTCACGTCCGGTACGCGGGGAGGCTCGCCGGGAAACTGGATGAGTACGTCGGACAGGAGCCGTTCCTCGGCGATGCCTGATGCCTCGGCGGCGTTCTGTACTCGGCGGATCGTCCAGCTCTGAATGTCGCTCTGCGGCGTCATGACGATCTGGCCCCCCACGACCTCGATCTTGAAGCCCTCGAACTGTGCCGCGGCGCGCTCAGCTGTTTGCCGGAGGATGTCGTCCTGGACGCTCATGCTCGCTACCTCACCTTTCGGGCACCCGGTAGCGGCATCGTAGCGCCGCCCGCCGACAGCCCGCCGCGCCCACGCTTTGACGAAACATACGGTCCAGTGCATACTCATGCAGAGAAGCGCATGGATCGTAAGGAGGCACCCGTGACCGAGCGCGTCGTACTCGCCTACTCGGGCGGCCTGGACACCTCCGTCGCCATCGGCTGGATCGCCGAGGAGACGGGTGCCGAGGTCATCGCCGTCGCCGTGGACGTCGGCCAGGGCGGTGAGGACCTCGACGTCATCCGCAAGCGCGCGCTCGCCTGCGGGGCGGTCGAGGCGGAGGTCGCGGACGCCAAGGACGAGTTCGCGGAGGAGTACTGCCTTCCGGCGATCAAGGCCAACGCGCTGTACATGGACCGGTACCCGCTGGTCTCCGCGCTGTCCCGGCCGACCATCGTCAAGCACCTGGTGGCCGCCGCCCGCAAGCACGGCGCCGGGACCGTCGCCCACGGCTGCACCGGCAAGGGCAACGACCAGGTGCGGTTCGAGGCCGGTATCTCCTCCCTCGCCCCCGATCTGACCTGCATCGCGCCGGTCCGGGACTACGCGATGACCCGGGACAGGGCGATCGCCTTCTGCGAGGCCAAGGGCCTGCCGATCGCGACCAGCAAGAAGTCCCCGTACTCGATCGACCAGAACGTCTTCGGGCGGGCCGTGGAGACCGGCTTCCTGGAGGACATCTGGAACGCGCCGATCGAGGACGTCTACGAGTACACCTCGGACCCGGCCGCTCCGCGCGAGGCCGACGAGGTGGTCATCACCTTCGACAAGGGCGTCCCCGTCGCGCTCGACGGCGAGCGCGTCACCGTGCTCCAGGCCATCCAGCGGCTGAACGAGCGGGCGGGCGCCCAGGGCGTCGGCCGGATCGACATGGTCGAGGACCGGCTGGTGGGCATCAAGTCGCGGGAGGTCTACGAGGCGCCCGGCGCCATCGCGCTGATCACCGCCCACCAGGAGCTGGAGGCCGTCACCGTCGAGCGCGAGCTGGCCCGCTACAAGCGGCAGGTCGAGCAGCGCTGGGGCGAGCTGGTCTACGACGGTCTGTGGTTCTCACCGCTCAAGCGGGCCCTGGACGGATTCATCGCCGAGGCGAACGAGCAGGTGTCCGGCGAGATCCGGATGACCCTGCACGGCGGCCGGGCCGTCGTCACCGGACGGAAGTCGCAGGCGTCGCTCTACGACTTCAACCTGGCGACCTACGACAGCGGCGACACCTTCGACCAGTCGCTGTCCAAGGGCTTCATCGAGATCTTCGGTATGTCCAGCAAGATCGCCGCGAAGCGGGATCTCCAGCAGTAGCCTGCCTACCAGCGTCAAGCCCGCGTACCCGACGTACGCGACGCGTCACGAGCCGCCTCCCCGCCCCGCGGCGGGGAGGCGGTCGCACACCCACAGCCGACAGGAGCAACAGCGTGAGCAACGGCAACAGCGGCGACGTCCGGCTCTGGGGCGGCCGCTTCGCCGACGGCCCGGCCGAGGCACTGGAGAAGCTCAGCGCCTCCGTGCACTTCGACTGGCGCCTGGCGCCGTACGACATCGCCGGATCCCGCGCCCACGCCCGGGTGCTGCACACGGCGGGGCTGCTCACCGCCGATGAGCTGGAGCGGATGCTGGCGGGCCTGGACCGGCTGGAGGCCGATGTCGCCTCCGGCGACTTCACCGGCACCATCGCCGACGAGGACGTCCACACCGCCCTGGAGCGCGGACTGCTGGAGCGGCTGGGCCCGGACCTCGGCGGCAAGCTGCGGGCCGGACGGTCCCGGAACGACCAGATCGCCACCCTCTTCCGGATGTATCTGCGCGATCACGCCCGGATCGTCGGCGGGCTGATCGCCGACCTCCAGCAGGCCCTGGTGGGGCTCGCGGAGGCGCACCCGGACGTGGCGATGCCCGGCCGTACCCACCTCCAGCACGCCCAGCCGGTGCTCTTCGCCCACCATGTCCTCGCCCATGTCCAGGCGCTGTCCCGGGACGCGGAGCGGCTGCGGCAGTGGGACGAGCGCACCGCCGTCTCGCCGTACGGCTCCGGCGCGCTGGCCGGGTCCTCGCTGGGGCTCGACCCGCAGGCGGTCGCGGCCGACCTCGGCTTCGAGCGCGGCTCGTCCGCCAACTCGCTGGACGGCACGGCCTCCCGTGACTTCGTCGCCGAGTTCGCGTTCATCACCGCCATGATCGGCGTCGATCTGTCGCGGATCGCGGAGGAGATCATCCTCTGGAACACGAAGGAGTTCTCCTTCGTGACCCTCCACGACGCCTTCTCCACCGGCTCCTCGATCATGCCGCAGAAGAAGAACCCGGACATCGCGGAGCTCGCCCGCGGCAAGTCCGGCCGGCTGATCGGCAACCTCACCGGGCTGCTGGCCACGCTCAAGGCCCTGCCGCTCGCGTACAACCGCGACCTCCAGGAGGACAAGGAGCCGGTCTTCGACTCCTGCGACCAGCTGGAGGTGCTGCTCCCGGCCTTCACCGGGATGATGGCCACGCTGACCGTCAACCGCGAGCGCATGGAGGAGCTGGCCCCGGCCGGGTTCTCGCTGGCCACCGACATCGCCGAATGGCTGGTGCGGCAGGGTGTGCCGTTCCGCGTGGCACACGAGGTCGCGGGGGAATGCGTCAAGGAGTGCGAGCGGACGGGCATCGAACTCGACCAGCTCACCGATGAGCAGTTCGCCAAGATCTCGCCGCATCTGACGCCCGAGGTCCGCGGCGTCCTCAACGTGCAGGGCGCGCTGGCCGCGCGCGGCGGCCGCGGCGGCACCGCCCCGGTGGCGGTGCGGGCCCAGCTCGCGGAGGTCAAGGAGGATCTGGCCGCTCAGTACGCGTGGGCGGGCGCCAAGCGCTGAGAGCCTGTGTCATATCCCCGGCCGGGCGTGCGGCGCCTGGCACGCTCCCCCAGCTACCGCTGGGAGGTACCCCCTCTCGCGGCGTTGCCGAAACGCCCATGTGGCTCCGCTACGAGGGCGCTCCGGCGCCTTGCGATCGCACGCTCCCCCAGCTACCGCTGGGAGGTACCCCCCTGACGCCGCACGCTGATCCGGCCGGGGATATGACACAGGCTCTGACAGCGACGGACCGAAAGGGAGAGGTGGGGACGCGGAGTATGGGTGTCGAACGTCTCACGGAGATCGCGGCCCCCGGGGCGGGGGTGGCCCGGATCGGGCTCGGCCTGGCCGCGGTCGGCCGCCCCGCCTACATCAACCTCGGCCGGGACCGTGACCTCCCGGCCGAGCGCCCGGTCGAGGTGATGCGGCGGCGCAGCCATGAGCTGCTAGACGCCGCGTACGCCGCCGGGGTGCGCTATCTGGACGCGGCGCGCTCCTACGGCCGGGCCGAGGAGTTCCTCGCCGACTGGCTGCTGGCGCGCCCGGACGCCGCCGGGGACGTGGTCGTCGGCTCCAAGTGGGGCTATACGTATGTCGCCGAGTGGCGTACGGACGCCGAGACCCACGAGGTCAAGGACCATGGCGTCGAGACCTTCGAGCGTCAGCGCGAGCTGACCGACGCGCTGCTCGGTGACCGGCTGGACCTCTACCAGATCCACTCGGTGACCCCCGAGAGCCCGGCCCTCACCGACCCCGGACTGCACGCGCGGCTGGCGGGACTGGCCGCGGAGGGCGTGACGGTCGGCGTGTCCACCAGCGGTCCGCGCCAGGCCGAGGCGATCCGCGCCGCGCTGGCCGTGGAGGTGGACGGCCGGCCGCTCTTCCGTACCGTCCAGTCCACCTACAACCTGCTGGAGCCGTCGGCCGGGGCGGCGCTGGCCGAGGCCCATGCGGCGGGCCGGGCGGTCATCGTCAAGGAGGCCGTGGCCAACGGCCGGCTCACCGAGGCGGCCGAGCGGCTTCCGGAGCCCCTGCGCCAGGTGGCCGAGGAGACGGGCGCCACTCCGGACGCCGTCGCGCTGGCCGCGGTGCTGCACCACCCCTGGGTGACGGTCGCCCTCTCCGGCGCGGCCACGACGGACCAGCTGCGGTCCAACCTGGCCGCTGCGGATTTTCGCCTGGACGAGTCCGGACTGGCCCGGCTGGAGCAGCTGGCCGAGCCCCCGCAGACCTACTGGCACCACCGCTCGGGACTGCCCTGGGCGTGACGGCTCCGGCCCCGAGATGCCGTCGACGTCTGCGGCGCCGTCGTGGCTGGTCGCGCCCCGTGGCGGAGCCACATATCGATGCAGCCCCGCGCCCCTTCGGGGCGCTTCCGGCCCGGAGCGGCCACGGGGCGGAGCCCCGCCTTTCAGCCCCTCCAGGGGCACCTCCCAGCGGTAGCTGGGGGAGTTTGAGGAGCGGGGTCTGGGACGGTGCCGCACCGTCCAGCCCCTCCGGCGTTTGAGGAGCGGGGTCTGGGACGGTGCCGTACCTTCCAGCCCCTCCGGCGTTTGAGGAGCGGGGTCTGGGGCGGAGCCCCAGTTGAGGGAAGGGGCGGGGAGGGGGAAGCACCGATAGGCGGCTCCGCCGCGTGGCCCGCCGCAGGCGTACGCGTACCGCCGGACAACACACCTAGAGCAGGCTCAGGAACGAACGGACCGCTCGCGTGTACGGCCGGGGCGCGTCGTCATGGATCCAGTGACCGCACCCGGCGAACTCGCGGAGCCGCGTGTTGGGGCGGCGGGTGGCCATCTCGTGGGCGTGGCCCGGCGGCAGCAGCGAGCTGTGCTCGCCGCGCATCAGCAGCGCGGGGCAGGACGAGCCCAGCCAGTCGTCCCAGAAGTCACCGCACATCGCCTGCTGTGACGCCATCATGTGGCTGGGTTCGAACAGCAGCCGCCAGCCGCCCGTTTGCGGGTCCGGCTCGGCGCTGTCCAGGAAGTACGACGCGTCCGGAATGCCCCGGGACTCGATGGCGGCGCGCAGCTTCTCCCGGTCCACGGCCCAGGTCGGCCACCCGGAGACATCGAGCACCGGATGGCTGACCACCGGACGGTCCGTCACCGCGCCGATGTCCTCGACGACGAGCGCGCTCACCAGGTCCGGATGGCGGGCGGCCAGCGCGTAGGCGCCGACCGCGCCGGTGGAGTGGGCGACGACCGGGACCGGGCCGAGGTCCAGCTCCCGCAGCAGCGCGGCGGCGTCGGCCACGTACTCGTCCAGCGTGAACGGGCCACCGCCGCCGGTCAGCCCGTGCCCCCGCTGATCGAGGGCGATCACCCGCCGTTCGGGGGCGAGCGCGGCGGCCAGCGGCGCGTACATCCGGCCCCGGCCGAAGTGGCCGTGCAGGGCCAGGACCGGGTCGCCCGGCCCGCCGAAATCGGTCACGGCGAACCGCCGACCGCGCAGCATCACGAAGTCGGGGGAGGGCACGGTCATCGTGGTCACCCGCGGCACCATAGTGGCCGGGCCCGGTGGTGACCAGCGGGTAACGGAATCAGATCTTCCGGAAATCCGATGACCCGCGACACCGGCCGGGGCGTGGGCTCGCCGGAGCGCGAGGCGGCCGTCGCGCACGGACACAGAACCGCGGCGGTCCGAACACCGGACCGCCGCGGTTCGCCCGAAACGTCAGGCGTCAGCCGTTATGCGGCCGACTTCGCCTTCGTGGCGTAGATGTCCACGTACTCCTGCCCCGACAGCCGCATGACCTCGCTCATCACCTCGTCGGTCACGGCCCGCAGCACATAGCGGTCGCGGTCCATGCCCTCGTAGCGGGTGAACTCCAGCGGCTCGCCGAAGCGGACCTCGACCTTGCCCGGCCGCGGCAGCCCCTTGCCGCCCGGCTGGATCCGGTCCGTCCCGATCATCGCGAACGGCACCACGGGCGCGCCGGTCATCAGCGCGAGGCGGGCGATACCGGTGCGGCCGCGGTAGAGGCGGCCGTCGGGGGAGCGGGTGCCCTCGGGGTAGATGCCGAAGACCCTGCCCTCCTCCAGCACCCGGCGCCCCGTCATCAGCGCCGCCACACCGCCGCGTCCGCCGTCCCGGTCCACCGGGATCATGCCGACGCCGGTGAAGAACCAGGCCATCAGCCGGCCCTTGAGGCCCTTGCCCGTGACGTACTCGTCCTTGCCGATGAAGAAGACCTGACGGTCACAGACCAGCGGCAGGATCATCGAGTCGATGAAGGTGAGATGGTTCCCGGCGAGGATCACCGGGCCCGAGCCCGGAATGCCCTCTGCCCCCTCGACCCGTGGGCGGAACATCAGGCGCATCAGCGGACCGAGTACTGCCTTCAGAAACGCGAATCGGGACACGGGCCCTCCGGTCGGGGTCAAGGTCTGGGACGCAACCGTGTACGGTCCGTCAACCTCGTACCGCACCCGGGCGCCGATAGAGGACGATACTCGCCGGTCGCACTCCGGCGCACACCAGGTTCACCCACCTGGTACGCGGTGTTGACCCCCGTTCCCCACGCGTTTCGCCCGATGTCTCCCGTAGGAAAGCCGCCCACGCCTACCATCAGGCCGTTCTCTGACGGGATTTGACAGGTGTTGAACACCACATCAAGGAGTGCTGCATGGAGCGGGAGCAGAAGCCCGGACGGCGCGCCCTGCTGGGGGCCGCGGCCCTCGGTGCGGGAGCGATGGCGCTGAGCGGTGCGGGCACGGCGACGGCCGCGGAGCCGCAGGCCGCGCCGGGCGCGGCCGCGGGAACGTCCGGCCGGGGCCACGGGCTGCCGGTTCCCACCGTGATCGGCCACCGCGGCGCCAGCGGCTACCGGCCCGAGCACACTTTCGGCTCGTACCAGCTCGCCCTGGACATGGGCGCGGACATCATCGAGCAGGACCTGGTCCCCACCAAGGACGGCCATCTGGTCTGCCGCCACGAGAACGACATCACGGCCACCACGGATGTCTCCGCCCACCCGGAGTTCGCCGACCGCAAGACCACCAAGACGGTCGACGGCACCAAGCTCACCGGCTGGTTCACCGAGGACTTCACCCTCGCCGAGCTGAAGACGCTGCGCGCCAAGGAGCGCATCCCGGGCAACCGCCAGCGCAACACCCTCTACGACGGCCGCTGGGAGGTGCCCACCTTCGAAGAGGTGCTCCAGTGGGCCGAGCGCGAGGGCCGCAAGCGGGGCCGGAAGGTCTGGCTCTACGTGGAGACCAAGCACCCCACCTACTTCCGCAAGCTCGGCCTCGGTCTCGAGGAGCGGGTGGCCAAGCTGCTCCGCCGCTACGGCCGCCACCGCAAGGACTCGGCGCTGTTCCTCCAGTCCTTCGAGCCCAGCAGCATCCAGCGGCTGCGCAAGCTGGTCGACACCCCGTCGGTCGTGCTGCTGTCCACCATGACCAGCCGCCCGTGGGACTTCGTCGAGGCGAACGACCCGCGGACGGTCGCGGACCTGGTCAAGCCCGAGGGGCTCAAGTGGATCGCGAGCTACGCCCAGGGCATCGGCCCCGATCTGTCGGTCATCATCCCCCGGACGCCGGACGGCAAGCTGGGTACGCCGACCAGCGTGGTGAAGGACGCGCACGCGGCGGGGCTGATCCTGCACCCGTACACCATGCGCAACGAGAACACCTTCCTCCCGGCCGACTTCCGCCGCGGCAGCGACCCCAACGCCTACGGTGACGCTTTCGGGGCGTTCAAGGCATACTTCGCGACCGGAATCGACGGAATCTTCTCCGACAACGCGGACACCGCGCTGCTCGCCGCGGCGGACTTCCGCAAGTGATCCGCTCGGCGGAGCCGGTAAGGCGAGTGATCCGTCCGTGAGAGGCGGCGGCGGGGCGCGCGAGCGTCAAGGCGCGGCCCCGCCGCTTCCCCGGTCGGGTGAGACCGCGGTCGCCCGGCAACCACCCCACGACCGGCCCTCGTCCCGCCCGGCATGGACCTTGTGAAGCAGCTGGGCCCGCTGCTGGCCGCCGAAGCCGCGGCCGAGGCACACGGCGTCGGCGTCGAGCCCGCCGAACTCGAACAGGCCGTCTGGCTACGGCTGCTGGAACGCACCCGGGACACCGGACCGCCGCCCCACCCCGCCCGCTGGCTGCGCTGCGCCGTACGGGCCGAGGTGCGCGGGGCCAGGCGCCGGGCGCGCCGCGAGGTGCCGTACGACCCGGTGGCCGGCGGCCCGCCCAGCGGCCCCGAGCCGCGCCCGGCCGAACACGCCGTGCTGGCCGCGGAGACCCGCCGGACGCTGCGCGCGGCGGTGCGGCGGCTGCCCGGGCGATGCCCCGCGCTGCTCGCGGCGATGCTCTCCCGCACCGATCCGACGTATCGCGAAATCGCCGGTCAGTTGGGAATGTCACAGGGCAGTCTGGGGCCGGTACGTTCCCGATGTCTGGGTTGCCTGCGCAGAATGCTCACGGCGGAGGTTGCGGCTCCTGAACCATGGGGAAAGGAGCGATAGACAACCGGCGCCTCGGAGGCGGACGCCGACCACGCGGCGCCTCCACCCAGGCCATGAACCCCCGGTCGCACTCCCACCCTCACCGCGGCCGGTGGACTGACGACATAGGGGAGGCATGCGCACATGGGCATGAGCGTGACCATCTCCGCGGCGACCGCGGACGACGCCGAGCAGATCCTGAAGCTCCAGTATCTGTGCTACCAGGCCGAGGCGGAGCTCTACGGCGACTATTCGATCGAACCCCTGACGCAGTCGCTCGACGACCTGCGCGCCGAACTGAGCGAGGGCTGTGTGCTCGTCGCCTGGCTCGGCGCGGAGGTCGTCGGCTCGGTCCGCGGAGTCGTCGACGACAAGGGGACCGCCGCCATCGCCAAGCTGATCGTCCACCCCCGGATGCAGCGGCACGGCCTGGGCGGACGGCTGCTCGCGGCGATCGAGGAGCGGCTCTCCGAGGAGCGGGCCGCCAAGCGGTACCGCCTGTTCACCGGCCACCGCAGCGAGGGCAATCTGCGGCTGTACCGCCGCTACGGCTACGCGCAGGTGGGCACCGAGGAGGTCAACCGCAGGCTGAGCCTGGTCACCCTGGAGAAGGACGCCACGGCCACGGCGTACGCCGCCAGCGCCTGACGCGGTCGACCGCCGGACGGGCTGACAGCCCAGCCCGTCCGGCAACCGAAGTCAGCCTCGCCGGGACCGTCGCAGCCACAGCAGGCCCGTGACCGGCAGGAAGATCGGGATGAACAGATAGCCCATCCCGTAGTCGGACCACACCGTCTGGTCCGGGAAGGCCGACGGATCGGCGAGGGTCCAGGTGCCCACGGTCAGCACCCCCAGCAGCTCCAGCGCACAGCAGACCATCGCCGCCTTACGGGCGCCCTCGCCGCCGCGCACCAGCGAGACCGTGATGAACGCGTACACCGCGGCGGAGACCGCCGAGAGGATGTAGGCGAGCGGGGCCTCCTGGTACTGCGCGATCAGCTGGTAGATCGAGCGGGACGCGGCGGCCACCGTGAAGACCCCGTAGAGCATCACCAGCAGCCGCCCCGGCCCCTGGCCGAGCCCGGTGCGCGCGGCGGACTCCGGTTTCCCGGCCGCCTTCTCGGCTTCCCCGGTCGCCTTCCCGGTCGCCTGCTCGGCCGCTTCCCCGGCCGCCGAGTCCTCGGTCATCGACGCCTCCCGTGATTCAGCCACCGACGCCTCCCCAGATGTCGTAGAGCCGCACCTCGAGCACGGCCAGCACCACGGCCGCCGCGGAGACCGTCGCCGACCCCCAGCGGGTCCGCTCCGTCAGCGACATGAAAGCCGCGATCGGCACCGCGAGCGCCGAGCCGATGAGATACGCCACGAAGATGGCCACACCCTGCTGGGGGTCGGCCCCGCCCGCCAGCCGCACCACTCCTATGCCCAGCTGCACGATCGCCAGCAGGGCCACCACGGCCATGCCGATGAAGTGCCAGTCCTTGGTCGGCTGGTCCCGGTAGGCGGCGAAGCCGCACCACGCGGCGAGGAGGAGCGCGGTCACGCCGAGCGCGACCGTCAGCGCGTCGATCAACGGGACCTCCGCGCGGTGTGGCGGCGCACCCGACGGCGGCGCACACAGGGAGTGACAAGCATGGGACGAGGGTAATCGGCCCGGCCCACCGCACTGCGCTCGGCCCCGCGCCCGAGGGCCTCCGCCACCCCCACGTACGCTGCGGCTCATGAAGATCTCCGCTGACGCGCTGTTGTTCGACAACGACGGAACCCTCGTCTCCTCCCTGGACTCGGTGCATCGCTGCTGGACCCGCTGGGCCGAGGAGCAGGGGATCGCGGCGGAGGACTTCGCCCGGGTCGAGCTGCACGGCCGCCCGGCCGACGACATCATCGCCGACCTGCTCCCCGCCGATCGCGCCGCGCGGGCCCGGGCGCGCATCGACGAGCTGGAGCTGGCGGACGTACCGGGCGGGGTGAAGCTGCTCCCCGGCACCGCCGAGCTGCTGGCCGGGCTGCCCGCCGGGCGCTGGGCCGTGGTCACCTCCGCCAACCGCGAGCTGGCCGAGGCCCGCCTGGCGGAGGTGGCGATCCGTCCGGGGACGCTGATCAGCGCCGATGACATCACCCGTGGCAAGCCCCACCCCGAGCCGTTCCTGCTGGCCGCCGAGCGGCTCGGAGTCGACCCGGCGCGCTGTGTGGTCTTCGAGGACGCCCCGGCCGGGCTCGCGGCGGGCCGCGCGGCCGGGATGCGGACCGTGGCATTGGCCACAACGACCGACCGGGCCGAGCTGGTCGCCGATGTCGTGGTCGAGGACCTGTCGGCCGTGTCCGCACAGGTCTCCCACGGGGGAGTGGAGATCACCTGCCGGGTCTGAACCGGGCTCCGGCCACCCCGCCGACTGTCCACGGACCGAGCAGAGCAGTCCGTTATACGGACACCCTTGATGGGTCCCCGCCGGTGTCTGTTTTACTTGCAGCCATGACCACGACGAGCTGCCGCACCCCTGCGACCGAGGCGATCCCCGCGCCCGGTGCTCGTTGTCGGTGTCGAATGTGTGACCGCTGAGGGCCCCTGTCCGAGCCTCGCGCCCCGAAGCGAGACCCGCTGAGCCGGATCCGTGCGCCCATCGCGCCGGACCGCGCCGCCCCGCGTCACCGGAACCCGAACCCCGCCCACACACCGGGCATGCCCTCGGGTCCACCCTGCCGCGTTCCGAAATGAACGAGCCGTGCCCGGCGGCACCAACCGCCGTGCACTCAACAGTGACGGAAACCCTGTGATCACCACCACGGACCTGACCAAGGTCTACCGCTCACGAGGCCGCGAGGTCACCGCCCTCGACGGCGTCGATCTGCATGTCCGCGAGGGTGAGGTGTACGGCGTCGTCGGCCAGAGCGGCGCCGGGAAGTCCACCCTCATCCGCTGTGTCAACCTCCTGGAGCGCCCCACCTCCGGCACGGTCAGCGTGGCCGGCCAGGACCTGACCGCACTGGCCGGGCGCGGCCACCGGGCCGGGTCCGCGCTGCGCCAGGCCCGCAGCCGCGTCGGCATGGTGTTCCAGCACTTCAACCTGCTCTCCTCGCGCACCGTGCGGGACAACGTCGAGCTGCCCCTGGAGATCCTCGGCGTCTCCGGCAAGGAGCGCACCCGCAAGGCTTTGGAGCTGCTGGAGCTGGTGGGCCTCGCCGACAAGGCGAAGGCGTACCCCGCACAGCTCTCCGGCGGCCAGAAGCAGCGCGTCGGCATCGCCCGCGCGCTCGCCGGCGACCCCAAGGTGCTGCTCTCGGACGAGGCGACCTCCGCGCTCGACCCCGAGACCACCCGCTCGATCCTCCAGCTGCTGCGCGACCTCAATGAGCAGCTGGGCCTGACCGTGCTGCTCATCACCCACGAGATGGAGGTCGTCAAGACGATCTGCGACTCGGCCGCGCTGATGCGCGACGGGCGGATCGTGGAGTCCGGCAAGGTCAGCGAGTTGCTGGCCACGCCCGGCTCCGAGCTGGCCCAGGAGCTCTTCCCGGTCGGCGGGGTGCCCTCGGGCGAGGACCGCACGGTCGTGGACGTCACCTTCCAGGGCGAGGCGGCCACCAAGCCGGTCATCTCCCAGCTGTCCCGTACGTACAACATCGACATCTCGATCCTCGGCGCCGCCATGGACACCGTCGGCGGCCACCAGGTCGGGCGGATGCGGATCGAGCTGCCCGGCCGGTTCGAGGAGAACGTCGTGCCGATCGGCTTCCTGCGGGAGCAGGGCCTCCAGGTCGATGTGGCGGCCATCGCCGACGGCCCGCGCGCGAACCCGACCCCGCTCCTCAAGGAGGGCGCCAAGTGACCTGGTCCGAGATGGAGCCCCTGCTGGAGCAGGCGTGTTGGGACACCCTCTACATGGTGGGCTGGTCGGCGCTGATCGCCGTCGGCGGCGGACTGCCGCTGGGCGTGCTGCTGGTCCTCACCGACCGTGGCGGAGTGCTCCAGAACGTCGTGGTGAACAAGGTCGTCGGGCAGGTCGTCAACATCGCCCGCTCGATGCCGTTCATCATCCTGATGGTCGCCCTGATCTCCTTCACCCGCGCGATCGTCGGCACCACCATCGGCCCCGAGGCCGCCATCGTGCCCCTGGCCATCGGCGCCATCCCCTTCTACGCCCGGCTCGTGGAGACCTCGGTGCGCGAGGTGGACGGCGGGCTGGTGGAGGCCGTGCAGTCGATGGGCGGCTCCACCTGGACGGTCGTCCGCAAGGTGCTGCTGCCCGAGTCGCTGCCATCGCTGATCTCCAGCGCGACCACTACGATCGTCGCGCTCATCGGCTACTCCGCGATGGCCGGCACGGTCGGCGCCGGAGGCCTCGGTGACCTCGCCGTCCGCTACGGCTATCTGCGGTTCGAGACCAAGCTGATGTGGATCACCGTCGCCATCCTCGCGGTGGTCATCGCCATCATCCAGTTCGCGGGCGACCTCGCCGCCCGCGGCCTGTCGCACCGCGGCCGCTCCTCGGTAGCCCCGCGGCTGGTGCTGCTGCGCGGCGGCGCGTCCCGGGCCGGGAAGCCCGCCCCGGCGCCGGAGCGGCGGGCCGAGCCCGCCGAGATCGAGACCGTGGAGCCCACCAAGGTCCCCTGAGCCCCCCACACCCCGCACCCCCGTACCACCCCGCTCGTACTCCGCGTCCGCACCCGCGGCGGATTCGTGCGCCCTCGAAGAAAGGCACTTTTCGTGCGTAACACCACCAAGACCGTCACCACCGTCCTCGCCGCCGGAGCGCTCGCCCTCGGTGTCGCCGCGTGCGGCGCCCCGGGTTCGTCGGACGACAAGAACGGCGCGCTGGTCGTCGCCGCGAGCCCCGTCCCGCACGCGGAGATCCTCAACTACGTCAAGGACCACCTGGCCGACAAGGCGGGCCTCAAGCTGGAGGTGAAGGAGTTCACCGACTACAACACGCCGAACCTGTCCACCCAGGACGGCTCGGTCGGCGCCAACTACTTCCAGAACAAGCCGTTCCTCGACGACTTCAACAAGAAGAAGGGCACCGACATCGTGCCCGTCGTCACCGTGCACCTCGAGCCGCTCGGCCTCTACTCGCACAAGGTGAAGAAGGCCGACCAGCTCAAGAAGGGCGCCACCGTGGCCGTCCCGAGCGACACGGTCAACGAGGCCCGCGCGCTGAAGCTGCTGGACGCCCATGGCGTCATCAAGCTCAAGAGCGGCGTCGGCAACGAGGCCACCCCCAAGGACATCACCGCCAACCCCAAGGGCCTGAAGTTCAAGGAGCTGGAGGCCGCCCAGCTGCCGCGGTCGCTCGATGACGTGGACGCCGCGGTCGTCAACGGCAACTACGCCATCGAGGCGCACCTCAAGCCCGCCAAGGACGCCATCATCCTCGAGTCGCCCAAGAACAACCCGTACGCCAACTTCCTGGCCGTGAAGAAGGGCAACGAGGACGACCCGCGCGTGAAGAAGCTGGCCAAGCTCCTCACCTCCCCGCAGGTGAAGAAGTTCATCAAGGACCAGTACCAGGGCTCCGTGCTGCCGTCCTTCTGATCCCGCGGCACACCGTCAGCACCGCAACGAATTCGCCAACGTTTCCCGCCCGCCGGCGGATCCCCGAGGCTCCGCATCCGGATCGTGACCGGATGCGGAGCCTTCCGATTCACCCCCCGTGCTGCGTTTCCCCTGGGTGATGCTGCATGCTGGGCATTTCCACGGCCCAGACAACGACCCCCGGTTACGGAGCGGCGCATGACATCCACCTTCCCGGACATCTCCATCAGCACGGAACGGCTGGTGCTGCGCCCGTTCGAGGAAGCGGACATACCCGCGCTCGCCGACATGATGAACGACGAAAGCGTCATCGCCTGGACCCGGGCGCCCTATCCGTACAACCTCGGCGACGCCCGCGACCAGGCGCTGCGGCTCGCCCCCGCGGAACGGACCACCGGGCGCGGAATCGTCTTCGCGGTCGCCGAATTCCTCACCCAGCGGCTCGTCGGCATCGTGCATCTGCGCAATACCGACTGGCGGCTGCTGGCCACCGAGGTCAGCTATATCGTCGCCCACTGGGCGCGCGGTGAGGGCTATGCCTCGGAGTCGGTGCTGGCCGTGGCCCGCTGGCTGTTCCAGGACCAGAAGTTCGAGCGCCTGGAGCTGCGCACCGCCGCCGGCAACACCGCCGCCCAGCAGGTCGCCCAGAAGGTCGGCTGCATCAGCGAGGGCGTACTGCGCCACGCCTGGATAGCCCGCACCCAGACGGAGGACGGCGGCTGGACCGATCTGCGCACCGACCTCATCGTCTGGAGCCTGCTCGCCGAGGACCTCGACGGCGCCACCGGCCAGCTCTCCGGACCCGACGGCTTCGGCGTCTACCCCAGCCACTCCGACTGGGGCTGATCCGGCCGGGGCCGACACCCCCACCGCACCCCGGACGGGGCGGACATCCGGCGCATTCGCGCCGTCCGCGCCCTCGGCGCACCACCCCAGCGCCCGCCCCCGCTCCGGCGGTCCGGACCAGCCGGGGTACTCTCTGTCCGCGCTGAGCACCCGCGCCTCGGCGGCGCCCGGGGCCGTGACCCGCGCATCCGCGGCGCACCGGCCGCGACCCGCCCGTGGAGCCTCACGGGCACCGCACCGCGACGCATCCGCGCCCCACCGCGACGCACCCGACAGGCCCGACCCGCCGCACACAACAGACCCGACCCGCCACACATAGGGGAGAACAAGGACGATGGCCGACCGCGTCACGGTGATCGGTTGGGACGGTACCCCGCTCACGGACGCGGCCCGCTCCGCCCTCGGCGCGGCCACCCTCGTGGCCGGCGCCGCCCATCACCTGGCGCTGCCCGAAGTCCCGCCCGGAGCCGAGCGGATCCGGCTCGGCAGCGTGGACCTCGCGGCCCGCAGGATCGCCCAGCACCGCGGCTCCGCCGTGGTCCTGGCCGACGGCGACCCCGGCTTCTTCGGCGTCGTCCGCGCCCTGCGCGCCCCCGAGCACGGGCTCGAGGTCGAGGTCGTCCCCGCCGTCTCCTCCGTCGCCACCGCCTTCGCGCGGGCCGGAATGCCCTGGGACGACGCCCAGGTCGTCGTCGCCCACAGCCGCGATCTGCGCCGCGCGGTCAACGTCTGCCGCGCCCACACCAAGGTCGCCGTCCTCACCTCGCCCGGCGCGGGGCCCGCCGAACTCGCGCTGCTGCTCGGCCCGGTGCACCGCACCTTCGTCATCTGCGAGGCCCTGGGCACCGAGCGCGAGCAGGTCACCGTGCTGACCTCCGACAAGGCCGCCGACCACGCCTGGCGCGACCCCAACGTCGTCATCGTCATCGGCGGCTCCGGCATAGCGCCCGTCGGCGGCTCGTCGGCCGGTGCCGCCCGCGGCGCGCTCCAGAGCGGCGGCTGGATCGCCGGACGCGACCCCGGCTACCCGGGCGCCGTCCGCGGCTGGGCGCTGCCCGGCCCCGCGTACGGCACCGCGCTGAGCGAGAGCGAGTCCCCGCAGCTGCGCGCCCTCCAACTCGCCCGCGTCGGGCCCCGCCTCGGCGACCTGGTCTGGGACATCGGCGCGGGCAGCGGCGCGGCGGCCATCGAGACCGCCGGGTTCGGCGCCGCCGTCATCGCCGTCGACCGCGATCCGGACGCCTGTGAGCGCACCGCCACCCTGGCCCGCCGCTTCGCCGTACAGCTCCAGGTGGTCCAGGGCGTCGCCCCCGAGGTGCTGGAGGACCTGCCGGAGCCGGATGTGGTGCGGATCGGCGGCGGGGGCGCGCCCGTGGTCGCCGCGTGCGCCGCGCGCCGCCCCGAGCGCATCGTCACGCAGGCCGCGACCCGGGACGAGGCGGAGGCCGTCGGCGCGGCGCTGGAGGACGGCGGCTACGCCGTCGAATGCGTACTCCTCCAGTCCGTCGAACTGGACACGCGGGGCTGGACGGAACGGGAGCGCGCGGTCGCCTTCATGCTGTGCGGCCACCGCCCGCACCAGTGATTTTGTCCTTGTGACGTTCGCCCCGAGCTTCGCCCCGGTGACCTGCTCGAGACAGTGCGCGGGGTAGGCTGGCGGATCGTTGTACTGCCTTTACCGCTGCCCGGCGTTCGGCGCTTTATTGGCCAAAGGCCGGAATGTGCCCCTCCCTTGGTGGGGCCGCGGTAGGCAAGGCTCGGGCGTGTCTACGTGCCGCGCACGGCGCATGCTCGTTCTTGCTCAGGGGGCTTGCTCTCGGCGGTAGGCGGTTGGAAGGAGCACTAGCGATGGGCGAGGGGTACGCATGACCGACACCGGCCAGGTCCCGGGCGAGGGACTGCCGGAGAACGCAGGCGGACGACTCGGACACCCGCACCCGGCGGATGTCCATGCCCCGCCCGCCGACGCCGGTTACATCGAACAGCCACAGCCCGGTGTCCCGCCCGGCACCGCCTACACCTTCCTCGACGGCTCCGAGCACGCGGGCGAGGAGGACGACCTGCTGCTGATGCCGGGCGCCCAGGGCGCCTGGAGCGAGCAGCAGGCCCAGTACCAGACCGGGGCGTACGAGGCGGGGGTGCTCGACCCCGCCGCGTACGCCGAGACCCAGATGCCCGAGCCGCAGCCCGTGGCGGAGCAGCCCGTACCGCAGCCGGCCCCCGCCCCGGCCGCGTACGTGGCGCCCACCGCCCCCTCCCGGCGGCCGCTCCACATGGGCCCGCCGGTGCCCGACACCTCCGGCGGCGTGGTGCGTTCGCTCGCCGACCGGGGCCCGGCGGCGGGTCGGCACGCCGCGCCCGTACGCCAGCCGGAGCCCCAGCCGCAGGCGGCGCCGGAGCAGCAGGCCGTTCCGGAGGTTCTGGAGCCGCAGCTCGCGCCGGAGCCGCAGCCGCAGGTGCCCCCTCAGGGGGCGACGCAGTCGGAGGTGCGGCCCGAGCCGCAGCCGGAGTACGGGGTGGGGGCCCAGCAGGGTGTCCCGGCGTCCGAGCAGGGCGGGATGCCCGAGCAGCAGTTCGCCGGACCCGAGCAGTTCGTCATGCCCGAGCAGCCGTTCGCGGCGCCTGAGCAGTTCGTCGTTCCCGAGCAGCAGCCGGTCATGCCTGGGCAGCAGCCGGTCATGCCCGAGCCGCCGCTGGCGGCGGACTACTCCACCGCGCCGCAGTACGCCGCCGGGCCGCAGTACTTCACCCCGCAGCCCGACGACCCGGGGCGGCTCCCCGGGCCCCAGCTCGCGGACCTCTCGCAGCTCGTCGACGCCCCGCCGCCGGGGGACGCGTGGGACTCCACGCCGCCGGTACAGCAGGCCGTGCCCGTGGAGACGGGCGTTCCGGCCGAGGAGCCGCAGGTAGCGGAGGTGCCCGAAGCGGAGCCCGCTCCCGAGCAGTTCGCCCAGCCCGAGGCGGTGGCGCCGGAGGTGGTGGCGCCCGAGTCGGTGGCACCGGAGGCGCAGCCGGTCCCGATGGACCAGGCGTATGTGGACCCGGCTGCCGTGGATCCGCACCAGACGGGCGCGAGCATTCCGGCTCAGGCCGGGGCGCCCGTCGTGGAGCCCGCCCCGCGGGCCGCCGTGGTCGAGGAGCAGGTCGTCGAGATCCCGGCCCAGGCCCAGACCGAGCCCGTCACCGAACAGCCCGAGGCCCGGCCCGCCCCGGCTCCGGTAGCGGAGGCCGCACCGGAGATTCCGGCGCAGCTGGCCCATGAGCCGATCGCGATCGAGATGCCGCCCGCTCCCGCCGCCGAGGCCCCAGCTGAGGAGGCCGTTCAGCAACTCCCGGAGCAGCCCGCCGAGACGGTGGAGCAGCCCGCCGCCGACCCGGGTCACTCGATAGTGGCCGACGAGACGCCTCAGCCCGAGGCGTCCGCCGCCGCCGAGGAACCGGCCGCCGCCGAACCGCAGGCTGAGGCGGAGACCGAGTCCGCACCGGAGGCCGAGTCCGTACCGGAGGCCGAGTCCGTACCGGAGGCCGAGGCCGCGACGCCGGAGGAGCCCGCCGAGGCGGCGACCCCTGAGGTCGTGGCCGAGGCGGTGGCTGAGCAGCCGTCACCGGAGGAGCAGGCTCCCGAGGCCGAAGCGGCGGATACCCCGGAGCCCGAGACCGCCGCGAGCGAAGCTCCCGAGGCGGAGGCGCCCGAGCCCGCCGAGGCCGAGGCGGCGCCCGCCGAGCCGGAGGCGGAAGCGGCCACCGAGGCAGCGCCGGAGGCCGGTACGGACGCCACCGAGCCCACGGATCAGGCAGGGGTGGAGGCCCAGCCCGCCGAGGACGAGGCCACGGCCCCCGAAACGGCCCCCGAAACTGCTCCCGAAGGCGAAGCCACCGAGCCCGGGGCCGACGAGCCGGTCCAGGTCACCGAGCAGGAGGCCACGGAGCCGGAGGCCGGTGCCCCGGAGGCCACCGAGCCCGAGGCCGAGGCGGTGGAACCCACCGAGCCCGAGGCCGAGACCGCAGAACTGGAGACCACGGACGCGGAAGCCGCCGAGCCGGACGCCGCCGAGCCCGAAGCCACGGAGCCCGACGCCGCCGAATCCGAAGTCGCCGCCGAGGCCGTCGCCCCCGAGCCGGACCCCAAGCCCGAATCGGAACCCGAGACGGCCCCCGAGGACGTGAACCCCGAGGACGCCACCGCCGAGACGATCCCCGAGACGGCCCCCGAATCCGCAGCGGAACCGGAGCCGGGGCCGGAGCCGCAGCCGGACTCCGAGCCCCAGTCGGAAACCGAGCCGGAGCTCGAGCCCGAAGCGGTTCCCCTCCCCGTCGGCCCCCGCGCCGAGGGATACGACGAGGCCGAGCGCGCCGCCGTCCACCGCGTGATGCGCGAGCGCCGGGACATCCGTAACGGCTTCCGGCCCGACCCCATCCCGGACGAGGTGCTGCTGCGCGTCCTCGAGGCCGCGCACACCGCGCCCAGCGTGGGGCACTCCCAGCCGTGGGACTTCGTCGTGATCCGCTCGGCGGAGACCCGGCGGGCCATGCACGAGCTGGCCATGCGCCAGCGGGACGCGTACGCCAAGTCCCTCCCCAAGGGCCGGGCCAAGCAGTTCAAGGAACTGAAGATCGAGGCCATCCTCGAGACCCCGGTCAACATCGTCGTGACCGCCGACCCCACCCGCGGCGGCCGCCACACCCTCGGCCGGCACACCCAGCCGCAGATGGCGCCGTACTCCTCCGCGCTCGCGGTGGAGAACCTCTGGCTCGCCGCCCGCGCCGAGGGCCTCGGCGTCGGCTGGGTCAGCTTCTTCGACGAGCGCGAGATGGTGCGGGAGCTCGGGCTGCCCGAGCATCTGGAGGTCGTGGCGTATCTGTGCATCGGATACGTCGACGAGTTCCCGGAGGAGCCCGAGCTGATGAAGGCCGGGTGGTCCAAGCGCCGCCCGCTGTCCTGGGTCGTCCACGAGGAGTCGTACGGCCGCCGCACCCTGCCCGGCGGGGACCCGCACAATCTGCTCCAGGAGACCCTGCGGGGCATCCGCCCGCTGGACGCCAAGGCGCTCGGCGAGGCATGGGAGCGGCAGAAGCGGATGACCAAGCCGTCCGGCGCGCTCGGCATGCTGGAGATCATCTCCGCCCAGCTGAGCGGGTTGTCCCGGCAGTGCCCGCCGCCGATCCCGGAGCCCGCCGCCGTCGCGATCTTCGCGGGCGACCACGGGGTGCACGCCCAGGGCGTCACCGCCTGGCCGCAGGAGGTCACCGGCCAGATGGTGGCCAACTTCCTGGGCGGCGGCGCGGTCTGCAACGCCTTCGCCGCCCAGGTGGGCGCCGAGGTGTGCGTCGTGGACGTCGGGGTGGCGAGCGATCTGCCCAGCACCCCCGGACTGCTGCCGCGCAAGGTGCGGGCGGGCACCGGAGACTTCACCGTCGGCCCCGCGCTCACCCGCGAGGAGGTGCTGCGCGCCATCGAGGTGGGCATCGAGACGGCCCGCGATCTGGTGGCCGCCGGGAACAAGGCGCTGCTCACCGGCGAGATGGGGATCGCCAACACCACCGTGTCGGCCGCCCTGGTCTCCATCTACACCGGCGCCGACCCGGCCGAGGTGACCGGGCGCGGCACGGGCATCAACGACGAGATGCACGCCCGCAAGATCGATGTCGTACGGCGCGGGCTCGAGCTGCACCAGCCCGATCCGGCCGACCCCATCGGCGTCATGTCGGCGTTCGGCGGGCTGGAGCACGCCGCGATCGCCGGGCTGCTGCTGGGCGGCGCCTCGCTGCGTACGCCCGTGATCCTGGACGGGGTGAGCGCGGGCGCCGCCGCGCTGGTCGCCCGGGCCATCGCGCCCGAGGTGCTGGCGGCCTGCATCGCGGGCCACCGCAGCGCCGAGCCGGGCCATGTGGCGGCCCTGAACAAGCTGGGTCTGCGCCCCCTGGTCGACCTGGATCTGCGGCTGGGCGAGGGCACCGGGGCGCTGCTGGCCCTCCCGGTGGTGCAGAGCGCCGCACGGGCGATGCACGAGGTGGCCACGTTCGACTCCGCAGGGGTCACGGAGAAGAACTGATGGGTGCCCCCGCCGCGTAGGGTGTCGGCGGGGGCCCCGCCCCACAGACGATCAGCCGCTCCAGCGCCGCAGCGGCCGTTGCTTCGCACGAGGAGAGCCGCACCGCCATGTCCGAAAACTTCGCATACCCGGTCGGGCTGCGCCTTTCCGGGCGGCGTGTCGTCGTCCTCGGGGCGGGTCAGGTCGCCCAGCGCCGGCTGCCCGCGCTGATAGCGGCCGGTGCGGACATCCTGCTGATCTCGCCGTCCGCCACCGCCTCCGTCGAGGCCATGGCCGAGGCGGGGGAGGTGCGCTGGGAGCGCCGCCGCTACCAGGACGGCGACTTCGAGGGCGCCTGGTACGTCCTGATCACCACCGACGACCCGGAGGCCAACGCCGCCGCGTCCGCCGAGGCCGAGGCGCGCCGCGTCTGGTGTGTGCGCAGCGACGACGCCGAAGCCGCCTCTGCCTGGACCCCGGCCACCGGGCGGAGCGAGGGCGTCACCGTCGCCGTCCTCACCGGGCGGGACCCGCGCCGCTCCGCCGCCGTACGGGACGCCGTGGTGGAGGGGCTGCGCGACGGCACCCTCGCCGCGCCCCGCCACCGCACCCGCGGCCCCCATGTGGCGCTGGTCGGCGGCGGCCCCGGCGATCCGGACCTGATCACCGTGCGCGGCCGCCGCCTGCTCGCCGAGGCGGACGTGGTGGTGGCCGACCGCCTCGGCCCGCGCGATCTGCTCGATGAACTGCCGCCGCACGTCGAGGTGATCGACGCGGCGAAGATCCCCTACGGCCGATTCATGGCCCAGGAGGCGATCAACAACGCGCTGATCGAGCACGCCAAGGCGGGCAAGTCGGTGGTCCGCCTCAAGGGCGGCGACCCCTTCGTCTTCGGGCGCGGCATGGAGGAGGCGGAGGCGCTCGCCGAGGCCGGTATCCCGTGCACCGTCGTGCCCGGCATCTCCAGCTCCATCAGCGTCCCGGGCGCGGCCGGGATCCCGGTGACCCACCGGGGCGTCGCGCATGAGTTCACGGTGGTCAGCGGCCATGTCGCCCCCGACGACCCCAGCTCCCTGGTGGACTGGGCGGCGCTGGCGAGGCTGCGCGGCACGCTGGTGCTGCTCATGGCCGTCGAGAAGATCGGCGCCATCGCCGCGGCCCTCGTCGCCCACGGCCGGGCCGCCGACACCCCCGTCGCCGTGGTGCAGGAGGGCACCACCCCGGCCCAGCGCCGGGTGGACGCGACGCTCGCCACCGTAGGGGAGAGGGCCGCGGCCGAGGGCGTACGGCCCCCGGCGGTCGTGGTGATCGGCGATGTCGTCGCCCTCTCGTCCCGTGACCACCGGTGACGCCAATCGAGACGTAACCGCCGGTAACTTATTCGCGTCGGGCTCATTGGCACCGCATCCAGGACAAGGCAGTATCACTTAAGTGGCTGATCTCATCACCGTCGATGATCCGGACGACCCGCGGCTGAGCGACTACACGGGTCTGACCGATGTGGAGCTACGACGCAAGCGGGAGCCGGCCGAGGGCCTGTTCATCGCCGAGGGCGAGAAGGTGATCCGGCGCGCCCGGGTCGCCGGTTACGAGATGCGCTCGATGCTGCTGTCATCCAAGTGGGTCGATGTGATGCGGGACGTGATCGAGGACGTCCCCGCCCCCGTCTACGCCGTCAGCCCCGAACTGGCCGAACGCGTGACGGGCTACCACGTCCACCGCGGCGCCCTCGCCTCCATGCAGCGCAAGCCGCTGCCGGACGCGGGGACGATCCTGGCGGGCGCGCGGCGCGTCGCCATCATGGAGTCCGTCAACGACCACACCAACACCGGCGCCATCTTCCGCAGCGCGGCGGCCCTCGGCATGGACGCCGTGCTGCTCTCCCCGGACTGCGCCGACCCCCTCTACCGGCGCTCGGTCAAGGTCTCCATGGGCGCCGTCTTCTCCGTTCCGTACGCCCGGCTGGAGAGCTGGCCGCGCGGGCTCGAGACGGTCCGGGAGGCGGGCTTCAAGATCCTCGCGCTGACCCCCGACGAGAAGGCCACCACCATCGACGAGGCGGCCCCGCACCGCCTGGAGCGGGTCGCGCTGATGCTGGGCGCGGAGGGCGACGGGCTCTCCACCCAGGCGCTGATGGCCGCGGACGAGTGGGTCCGGATCCCCATGGCCCACGGCGTGGACTCCCTCAACGTGGGCGCGGCGGCGGCGGTCGCCTTCTACGCGGTCACGTCGGGCAGACCGGGGCTCTGACCGCCAGGGGGCGGCGGCCGTGTGGCAGGGGCTTCGCCCCTGACCCCCGGGCCCCCGGGGGTCAGGACCCCGGCCCCTGACCCCCAGAGGTCTGGACGCTTGGCCCTTGGCTCCTGGACCCCAGGGGGCTGGACCCTTGGCCCTTGGCTCCTGGACCCCAGGGGGCTGGACGCTTGGCCCTTGGCTCCTGGACCCCAGGGGGCTGGACGCTTGGCCCTTGGCTCCTGGACCCCAGGGGGCTGGACGCTTGGCCCTTGGCCCCTGGACCCCAGGGGTCTGGACGCTTGGCCCTTGGCCCCTGGACCCCAGGGGTCTGGGGCGGAGCCCCGCCTTCCAGCCCCTCCAGGGGGTACTTCCCAGTGGTAGCTGGGGGAGTTTGCGGAGCGGGGTCTGGGGCGGAGCCCCAGTTGTGGGAAGGGGCGGGGAGAGGGAGGCATCGATGTGCGGCTCCGCCGCGCGGCCCGCCGCAGGCGTCACGCCCCGTCGGACACGCCCTGGCGGCCGTCAGGTTCGACCGCCACCGGGTCCGCCACCGGGCCCGCCGCCGAGCCCGGTGCCGAGTCCGGCGCCGCAAACGAAACCGACTCCGTCGGCCTGGGCGGCGCGCCGCCCAGGCCGTTCGCCGGGCCCTGACAGCCCTGCGCCGCCGCGATCCCCAGCGCCACCAGCAGCGTCACCACGACGAACACGGTCAGCCGCTGCCGCAGCAGCCGGCGGTTGGGACCGCTGGGGCGGCGTCCGTTCGGCGAGGTGCGCACGGTCTGGGCCGGGCGCCCGTTGCGCGCGGGCGGCCTCGGGCCACCCCGGCGCTGCGCCGGACGCGCGGGCGTGTTCCGCCCCGAGGGGCGGCCCGAGGACCCGCCCGTACTGGCTCCCGGTCGCTGGGCCGGGGGCCCGCTCCGCGGCGCGGGCGTACCGCCGGAGCGCCGCTCCGTGTGCTGGTCGGCGTACGCCTCGGGGCGCCGCGCCGGGGGGCGGCCCGGCCCGCCGCCGTAGCCCCCGGCCCCGGCCCCGGCCCCGGCTCCGGCGTGGCCGTGTGCCTCGCGCGCCGCGATCTCCTTCAGCCGCAGCGACAGTTGCAGGGTGCTCGGCCGGTCCTCCGGGTCCTTCGCCAGGCAGGCGTGGAGCAGCGGTGCCAGGGCGTCCGGGACGCCCAGCAACTGCGGCTCCTCATGGACCACCCGGTACAGCATCACCTCGGAACTGCCGTGCCCGAACGGCGAGTCCGCCGTCGAGGCGTACGCGAGCGTGGCGCCCAGCGCGAAGACGTCGGTCGCCGGGGTCACCGCCGCGCCCCGCACCTGCTCGGGCGCGAGGAAGCCGGGCGAGCCGACCGCCGTGCCCACGTGGGTGAGGGTGCTGGCCCCGGTCGCCCAGGCGATGCCGAAGTCGATGATGCGCGGGCCCTTGGGCGAGAGCAGGATGTTGGAGGGCTTGAGGTCGCGGTGGACGACCCCGGCCTCATGGACCGCCAACAGTCCCTCCGCCAGCGCCGACCCGATCGACGCGACCTGGGCGGCGGGCAGCGGGCCCTCCTCGTTCACCTTGTCGTGGAGGGAGGGGCCCGGTACGTACTGGGTGGCGAACCAGGGGCGGTCGGCCTCCAGGTCGGCGGCGACCAGCCGGGCCGTACAGCCGCCGCGGATCCGCCGCGCGGCGGAGACCTCCCGGGCGAACCGGGACCGGAACTCCCGGTCCTCGGCGAGGTCCGGCCGGATCACCTTCAGGGCCACCCGCTGTCCGCGCCGGTCGGAGCCGAGGTAGACCACCCCCATGCCGCCCGCGCCGAGCCGCCGGTGGAGGCGGAAGGAGCCGACGACACGCGGGTCCTCGCGCCGGAGCCGCATCATCGCCATGTCCGTCCCCTACCTCCGGTGGGGAGGCCCCTAGGGCCTGTCCGGAGTTGTGATCTGGGCTCGCGGGGCGTGGCACGCACGCTCGCGGCGTTGCCGAAATGCCCTGGTAGCTCCGCTACGAGGGCCTTCCGGCGCCTTGCGATCGCACGCACCACGCCCCGCTCCCTGATCCAGATCACAACTCCAGACAGGCCCTAACCCCTGGTGGGGAGCCCCATCCGCTGCCGTCTGCTTGCCGTTTGCCGTCGAACTGCCGTCGGTTCGCCGCTGTTGTTCCGTTGTCGTCCGTCTGACGTGCACAGCTTACGGATTGACGGCCCCTCGCGCTGAGAGGCCGCGCATGCGTCGGCCGATGGATTGTCAGTGGTGCCTGGGATCCTGGAGAAGTGGGCCGGAATCGTGGCAATCCGCGCTCGGGCCCGCTGCTGCGTGATCTCAAAAGGCTGTCTCAGAAGGGGGATTGAGACCGTGAAGGGTGATCGTGTGGAGATAGTCGTGGATGCGGGGGACACGACGCGGACATATGAAGTGGTGGCCACCAGGGCGGGCCGGAGGGTCGAGACGGCGGTCCGGCGGGGGGTGGTGGAAGTGAGCGAAGTCACCCGTAATGGGTCCGTGGTGCGGACGGCCCGCTTCATGGCCAACCGGGTCCTGGCCCTGGTGGAGCAGCCGGTGCCGCGGAGTGAGGAGGGGGAGGGTGAGTAGGCCCCGCACAGGCTCGGAGGGGCACACTCCGCTGACTCCGGAGGGATCGCTTCCGTGGTCCCCTCCGGGAAGACCCCAAGGCGTGAGGGCGCGTCTCCACCCAGGGGAGTAGTCGACGCCTCCCGGGGTCATCCTCCGGGAGGCCCGGCAATCGGTACGAAGGCATGACGCCGAGGACGGGGGTGCGCGCCTAATGTTGTGGTCAAGCGGCGGGCGCAGCACTCGTCCCCCGAGGTCAGACGCTCGCCGCCCCCAGATGTGACGGAGGAGGGACGATGGCGGACACGGCTGGACGCACGCTCATCGGAACACGTCGTCGCAGGTCCGTGAGCGCGGCGGTGGACGCGTTCGGCGGCCCGCAGACCGGCACCCGCCATCCTCTGGTCGCGGCGGTGATGGTGCTGCCGATGGCCATCCTCCTGACCATCACCTTCGGCGGCTGGGACGCCGTCGTCACACAAGCGTCGTCCGTGGCGGGAATGCTGGGGCGCTGAGGCGCCCCGGGCCCGGGAGAGCGGCCCGGGCCGGGGACTTCCGGCCATTAACCCCGTGGGGACGGGGGTGCGGCGGACGGCACGAATGCCCGGACAGCTGGGGAGCTGTCCGGGCATCGCGCCTTTTCGGGGCCGATCCGGACCGCCGCCGTAAGGAACCCGTCAGCGGGGCCCGGCACCGGGCGGTAACTCCCGCCGGGATCAGCTCAGCTCGACGGACCACTTCCCGCGGCCGAGGAAGGTACGACCGTCGGGCATGATGTCCACGCGAGCCCCTCGCACCGGTAGCTCGCCGTTGCTGAGCCAGTAGTCGCGGACCTTGTCGAGGGCGTCCCACAGTCGGCGGGGGCCGCCTTGGTGCACGGTGGGCCGCTCGTTCCCGGTCGCCGTCGCCCGGGCCCACGATCCGTCGGCGTGTGCCATGAGCGCGACGCGCTGCTCGCCGTCCTCCCGGTACTCGTGCTCGATACCGGGCGCCTCGATGTCGAGCATGGACGCGAGGTCCCACGCGTTCGCCACGTCGACGACGGGGTACGGACCGCGAGTCACTTCATCTCCATCCAGCTCCGCGGCCTTGGCGAGGCGAACGGCCGCACCGGGCGGGTAGTCGTCACCGTGGCGAGCGTGCATGAACCCTGCCCGGTCCCACTCGACGCGCCCGGTCGCGCCCCCGTCCTCGTCCTTCTCGGCCGTGACGAGGAGGGAGGTACCGGCGATCGTGGTCACCAGCCGACCGCCGGGGCGGAGCACCCGAAGCCAGCTTTCGGGAATGGTGCGTACTGACACAGTGGCAACGATCCGGTCAAAACTCGCAGGCTCGTACGGCAGGTCTCCGGTCGCGTCGATCGTGTCGAGCGTGGGAGCGACCCCAGCCTCGCCCACCCGCTTGCGGGCGGCCTCGGTCAGGTAGAGGTCGACATCGACACTCGTCACCTGCTCGTCGCTCAGTCGGCGGGCAGCGAGGGCGGCCCCGTACCCGCTTCCCGTGCCCACGTCGAGCAGCCGGTCGCCCTCGTTGATGCGGGCGTGCTGGAACATGCCCACGACCAGGCTCGGCAGGGTGGCCGAGGACGTCGGCCGACCGTGCGGCCGGTCGGCCTCCGTGGCGTGGTCGGCGTGTAAGGGGCCGACACGGGTCACGAGCGAGGTGTCGCGGTACGCCGCGTCGAGCCAGCGATCCGGGTCTGAGGGGCCGTCGTGCAGTTCCCAGCCGTCCGAACCGCGCTCCCACCATCGGGGGACGAACAGGTGCCGTGGCGTGGCGGCGACGGCCGGTGCCCATCGGGAGTGCCGGTGTGTCGCGGCGCCGGCCAGAGCGGCGGCGCGGGTGGACCAGTTCACGCGTGGACTCCAAGGGAGGGAGGCGGGGCGGGTGCGAAGTGCTTCGGGGCGCAGGCGGGCGTACGGGCGGGGTCGCAGTCGTTCGAATCGGCCGGGGTACAGGCGTCGGCGCGCGGTTCGGGCACGGCTGCAATCATCTCGCCCCATCGTTCGCTGTGCAGGATCTCGGCGAGACGCTGTTCGCGGACGTTGCCGGCGACCATGAAGCGGCTGAGGATGCAGCCGGACACGGCCCCGTCGGGGGAGACGGACACGCGGTGCCGGAAGCAGTGCCCGCACAGCTCGGCGGCGGTCGGCGTGCTCGCGTCCGGCTCGGCCGCACGTCCGACCTTGCGCATGCGGTCGACCTGGATTTCCTTGATGCCGAGCCGGTGCAGCTCCGCTTTGGCCTGCTCGACGCGCTGCCCCTCGATCACTTCGACGATGCCGGCACGCATGGGGATACCGCGCCGGACCGCTTCGACGATGTTCGCCCTGGTGCGGTCGAGGCTTCCCCGCGTGCGGGTGATCTCCTCGTGCTGTGCCTTGTCGTCGCTGTAGTAGGACGTGGCGAGGCAGACGCCCTTACGGCTGAACGAGTCCCACAGCGACGGCCGTACGTGGCTGAGGTTCGAATACACCTCGACTTCGAGGTCGGCGTCGAGGGCTTCGTCGATGAACTGTGGCAGGTGCGGTGAGAAGGTCGGCTCGCCGCCGATGAACTGGACCAGGGGGATGCCCAGCTCGGCCACGTCCGCGATGACGTGCGACCAGTCCTGGCGAGTCATGTGCCCGGAGGGTGCCTGCGGGCTGCTGCCGGTGCAGCAGTGGGTACACCGGAGTTGGCAGGTCCCGGTGATCTCCAGCTCAATGGATTGGATACCGGCTACGACGGCTGTGTTCACGTGTGTGCCTCCATGACTAGATGGACGCGACCCTGACCCTGCGGTCGCCTGGGGTGGTGCACCGCCCCCCCGCGCCGCGGGGGAACCGGTAAAAACGCGGGGGCGGCGGTCAACGGGCGGCGTGCCTCGCTGGTTTCCGGCGGCGCCGGCCCGCCCTCGCCGGGGAGGGTTGGCACCCGGCGGGGGCGGGGGACTGTGGGGGCTTGGGCGGCATCAGCAGGGGAGCGGCGAGCAGGTTGTACCGGGCGTCGTAGTCGGTGACGCTGATGCGGTACGGCTCGGCGGCTGCGAGTGTCAGCAGGGCCTGCTCGTACTGGCCGGGTTCCTGAGCCCATGCGTATAGGTAGGCGTGAGGGCGGGGACACGTAGGCCCGGTGGGGACGACGGGAGCCCTCCCGAGACAGGGCTCGCCAGGGGGGGGAACAGGCGTGCGAGGCGCAGCGCTTCGGCTTGCACCCATCGGGCGGCCAGTCGAGGCGTGGGCGCTCGGTAGGTGGCGAGTATGACCTCGCGGGTGCCGCTGAGGTCGTGGGCGGTCGCAGAACAGTGGAAGGCGAGGGGGAGCCGCGCGGAAGTGTGTGCCGAGCCAGGCGGAGCGAGCGTCAACACAGCCGCGCTCACGGCTTACCCCCTCGGGCCTGGTGCCGCTGCTCGATGATGTGGTCGAGCTGGATTCGGTACAGCTCGACCTGCGCGGGTTCCAGAATCAGGACCGACTCGGACATGCCGCCGTCTTCGTGGTGGACCATGACCGGTAGGGCGGCCTGCTGCGCCCGGTGGTCGTAGATGACATCCCGTTTCAGGGGACTGACGTGGGTGACCGGCACGGGCACGGGGTGCAAGGTGTCACCGCTGGACGGGGCCGACCATTCCCGGCCACCTCCCGGCGGGCGCAGGTGGTAGGACGCCGAGCTTGCGCCCGGTACACGGACGACGACGCCGATCCGCCCGTTCTCCGCGAGGTCTGAGGCGAGGTCGCCGAGCCGGGGGCGAAACGGGGTGCCTGCGCTTAACTCGGCGCCCTGCGCGGGAAGTTGCTTCGAAGTCTGTTCGGCCATGCCTCGAAGCTAGGAGCAGGGCAGCAGCCGAATATGAACCGCAGGAATATCACCCTCATCCATCGAGGTGAAAGCGGTCTGACATGCGGCGCAGCTTCTCACGGGTGGTCGCTCGTTCGGCGTAGACGAGGCTACGCAGGGTTGACCGCGCAATGGGGTGGTTGCGGATGAGCTGGGGCGCGATGCGTTCGGCCTTCTCCAGTTCCGTCAACGCCTTGTCCCGGTCGCCATCCCAAAGCCAGGCGCGGGCAAGGTCCATGTGGTGGTGTCCCTGGCGGGAGTTAGGGAGCGCGGCGACAAGTTCCGAACTGGTCTTGCGGTTTATGGCCAGAGCCTTTCGCTGCTCGCGCATCTCAAGCGCAACGCTGATGGCGTGAATCTGGACGTTGCCTGGCGAGAACGTGAGCGAATGCCGGTCGTACAGCGGGGGGCCGGAGTATTCGCCCAATCGGTCTGCGGCGTCCTTGGCGTGCGCGATGCGGTCCTCGGCCTCCGCCCGGCTTCCGCCCCGTGCTGCCGAAACCGCCGCGCGCAGTTGCAGCGATCCCCATGCGCGAATGGCCAGCGGTTCGCCCTGGTCGT
>NZ_BAAAIF010000093.1:0-32946 GCF_039525925.1 Streptomyces javensis
ACCTCCATCGAACGTTTCGTCGAGGAGGAATTCGCTCCCCGGTACCGCGCGGCCGAATCGGAGTGACATTCCCTGACGGGCTCGTCGCTGCGGCGAGCGACGCGCGAGAGCAGGCCCCCCGACTCGCCTCCAGCCATTCCGTCACCTTCGACTCGATGGCGCACGGACCAACGCTACTCCGCGGGCCGACCTCGATGCTCAGCCGGGCCATAAGAGACGCTGAGGGGTCAACTGAAGCGCTCAGTCACACCAAATGGCGCCGCAAGACCCTCGTGGTCTGCGCGGACTGCCACCAGGCCATCCACGCCGGGCAACCGACCGCGACACCCACAGGATAGTCACTGGAGAGCTACGTGCATCGAAAGGTGCCCGCGTGGTTCGGACCGGAGGCCGTTGGAAAAGGCGCCGCACGCAGCGGAAACCTCGCCACCGGCCTACCGGTGTTCCTGGCCGCCGGTGCGTGACCTGACCCGCCTGGAGCTGATCACCGAAGCGGTCCGTGCTGCACTCGAAGAAGTCGCCGGCACCTCCCCCTCACCTGCTCGACGGGCTGGTCGATGAGGACTGGGGGCTCCGCTACGGCCGGCCGGTCCGGCTGGGCAAGAACCCCACCAAGCCCAAGACCAGGATCCTCGCCACCGGAAACGATGCCGTCCGGCTCCTGGAACACCTCGACCGGCACGGAGCCGACCGCACCTGCGGTCCTCGTGTCCATGCCCTGTGCCAGATCATGGTGCAGAACTACCGCTATGACGCCGCAGGACACCTGCGCTGGCGCACCGCCGAGAAGGAAGGCGGGCCCGGGCTGCCGCCCTCGTCCCGAGCGATCGTCTCTTCCTACGGCACCTCGGCCCGCTATGCACGGCACGGACACATCATCAGCTGGAAGGGATCCGCCGCTCACCTGACCGAGACCTGCGGTCCCGACGGACCCAACGTGATCACGGCGCGGCGACCACCGCGGCCACCACCCACGACAGTCAGGTCCTGCCCGGCATCCACACACGCCTGGCGCGTCGCGGACTGCCGCCCGCAGAGCACCTGGTCGATGCCTGCTACACCTCCCTGCCCCACCTGGACCAAGCCGCCCGTGAACACCAGGTCACCGTCTCCGGGCCGCTGCGGAGCAACCCCACCCGTCAGCACCGCCAGAACGAGGGCTTCGCCCGGGACGACTTCTACATCGACTACGACCGCCGGCGGGTCACCTGCCCCCAGGGACAAGTCAGCCAGGGCTGGCATGGCCCCTACCCGACCTCCTCACCCACCGCGGCCCCGCTGACCGTGACCCGGTTCATCAAGAGCCAGTGCCGCCCCTGCCCCGTCCGATCCCGCTGCACGTCTACCGTCAACAGCGCCCGCACCGTGGGTTTTCCCCCACGCGAACTCCGCGACCTACAGCTCCGCGTCCGCACCGAGCACCAGACGCCCCAGTGGAAGGCCCGTTACACGGTCCGCTCCGGAGTGGAGGGCACGGTCAACGAATTCGCCCACGGACACGGCATGCGCCGCTGCCGCTGCCGAGGACAGGGAAAGGCCCACATCCAGCACGTCCTGACGGCCATCGCCGTCAACATCCAACGCCTCAGCGGACTGCCACCCACCGAGGAAGCCCCCATGCCCCGCCGACCAACCGCCTTCCAGAACTACCTCGACCGGCGCGAGAAGCCCCCGGCCAAGGTCGTGGCGAAGCCTGGGAAGGCAAGCTGAGTCATGGCGACATGCGCCGTGCGATGACCTGGTGGCAACGCCGCGCGCGGTCAGCCGGTTCATCGCTCGCACTGGAGAGTTCCGTCAGATAGTGGAGCCGCTCTCTGACGGCATCGGGGTTCCAGCCCTCAGCGAGGAACATCTCGGCCGCCTCTGCCACATCCCTTTCCGGTTCGAGGAGTAGTGCTCGGAACAAGCCGAAGAACCTGGTGGCGTCGTCCGCCGGTACTTCCACCGGGGAGGAGAGCAGCGATGCCCACTGCTGGGCACATGCCGCGAGACCCGACTCCATCGTGTCCAGCGTGATCATTTCGAACAGAAGGCCAGGGTCATCGGCCTCGGATTCGATAGCACGCTCGAGGTCAGTGGTCCGGGTCGAGGTCAGTGGTCCGGGTCTGGCGGGAGGAAACGTGGCCCAGGATCCACGTGAAGGCGAAGGCCGAGAGCGGTGAGGTGCTCTTCGCTGACCAGGTCGGTATCCGGTCCGACCAGGTCACCGGTCACACCTGGGGCGCCAGGGGGTGCACCCCGGTCGTGCGCCGAACGGGCAACCGGTTCTCGATCAACGCGATGTCCGCGATCAGCACGAAGGGCCGGATGCACTTCATGGTGTTCACCGAGACCTTCGACGCGGACGTGATGTGCCGCTTCCTGGACCGCCTCGCAGGCCACTTCGACCGCAAGGTCCACCTCATCCTGGACGGCCACTCCAGGCACCACTCCCGCAAGGTCCGTGCCTGGCTCGCCGATCACCCCGACCGGATCGAGCTGCACTTCCTGCCGTCGTACTCGCCCGAACTGAACCCCGACGAGAAGGTCAACGCCGGCCTCAAACGGAGCCTTCCGATGCACAGCCGGGCCCGCGACCAGGCCCAACACGCCGCCGAGCCGCGCAGGTTCTTCCACCGCCGCCAACGCCAGCCCCACATCGTCCGCGGCTACTTCGGCGGACCACACGTCCGCTACATCCTCGAATAGAACCCTTTGAATTTCGGATCAATAGGACACGATGAGCTATGGACCTTCAAGGCATAGGCGCCCTCGTCGCCGCAGCCGTCGCCGCGATCGGCATACCTACGGCACTCCTGCTGGGTCGGTGGCAGATGCACGCCTCCGTACGTGCGGCAGAGGAGACGGGACGCGCAGGTACTGCCCAAGCCGAGGCAACGTATCGGGCTGCTTTCGATGCTGTGCGAGCTGAGACATCGGCCGCGCACGCCCAGTGGCGCCGCAGTGTCCAGCGCGAGACGTATGCATCCTTCCTTCTCGCGGCAGATGAAGCTGCACGGCGACACACTCAGGACCGAAGACCGCCTGGCCGGCCTGCTCTTGCTCCTCTATGCGCAATGGCCCGCAGCGATCTCCCGCCTCACCACCGACCACACCGTGGAGACAGACGGAACCGTCCGCATCCGCCTCGGCGCCGTCCCGGTCGAGCTTCCCGTACCCGCCGTCGACCTCGATGGCCGATTCCAAGGGGTCGGTGGTCATGGGCGGTCAGTGGGCGCAGGACGGGCTGCCCTGTGTGGTCGTTGTGGCAGATCGCGGCGGGCAGCGATGCGAGGGCGCGCCGGCCGTCCGGATGGAAGTGAAGCAGCTCACCTGGGCAGCTTCGGAGCGGTAGGCCCGGCCTCGCAGGCCCGAAGTCCGCCGTGAGCCCGTGAGCGCGCCCCGGGCGGCGCTCGCCTCTCCCGCTTGACCTGAGTAGACCTGTCTGTCTAATATCCGCGATTAGACAGACAGGTCTACTCGCACTTCGGATGGGAACGGTCATGACGAATCGCTCGGTCGTCCCGGCGGCCAAACCGGCGCGCACCTCGTGTGCGGCGCCCGCCGACGCCGGATCCACTTCCGGATCCGACTCCGCCGGCGTATCCGCGCGGGGCCGGCGGCTGCCGCCGAACGTGGCGCTGTACGTACTCGCCTCGATCACCATCTCGTTGCTGGCGGCCTCCAGCGCGCCGACCCCGCTCTATGCGGTTTACCAGGCTGAATGGGGCTTCGACCCGATCACCACCACCGTGGTCTTCGGCGTCTACGCGGTGGCCGTGCTGCTCGGGCTGCTCACCATGGGCAAGCTCTCCGACCACGTCGGCAGGCGGCCGGTGCTGCTGGCCGCGCTGGCGGCGCAGGCCATCTCGATGGTCGTGTTCGCCACCGCCGACGGCGTGCCGGGGCTGATGATCGCCCGGATACTCCAGGGACTGTCGACCGGCGCCGCGCTCGGCGCGATCGGGGCGGGGATGATGGACATCGACCGGCCGCGCGGCACGATCACCAACGCGGTCGTCCCGGGCATCGGCACGGCGACCGGCGCGCTGGTCTCCGGCCTCGTCGTCCAGTTCCTGCCCGCCCCCACGCATCTGGTCTACCTCGGGCTGCTGGCGGTCTTCGTCCTCCAGGCCGTCGCCGTCGCGCTGATGGCGGAGACGGTGATCCGCAAGCCGGGGGCGCTGGCCAGCCTGGCGCCGGAGATCAAGCTGCCGCGCGCCGTACGCCGCCCGATGCTGGTGGCCGCGCCGGTGCTGTTCTCCGTCTGGGCGCTGGCCGGGCTGTACGGGTCGCTCGGCCCCTCCCTCGCCCGGCAGCTGACCGGTTCCAGGTCCGAAGTCCTGGGCGGGCTGAGCCTGTTCGTGCTCGCCGGGGTGGCCGCCGTCTCCGTGCTGGTCCTGCGGAAGGCGGCGGCCCGGACGGTGATGCTCACCGGCATCCTCGCGCTGATCGCCGGGGTGGTCCTCACCCTCGTCTCGATCCGCGGCTCCTCCCCCGCCGGCTTCTTCGCCGGCACCGCCCTCGCGGGCGTCGGCTTCGGCAGCGGGTTCCAGGGCGGCATCCGTACGGTGATGCCGCTGGCCCGGCCGCACGAGAGCTCCGGGGTGCTGTCGCTGCTCTTCATCGTCTCCTACCTGGGCATGGGGGTGCCCGCCGTGATCGCCGGGTTCCTCGTCGTCCACGGGGGCGGACTGACCGCCACCGCGCAGGAGTACGGCGTCGCCGTGATCGTCCTCGCGGCGTTCGCACTGCTCAGGCTGGAGCGCGGCGGCCGAGACGGGACGGCGGTCCTGCCGGGCGAGCGGGTCGGCGGCAGCGCCTGAGGGGTGGCCTCCGGCCGGGACCCGGCCAAAGGGGCGCGGCCGGGGCATAATGTAGACAGATCTGTCTGAAGGAGTAACCGTCATGGCGAGTGTCCAGAGCACCGCGAAGCCGTCGGCGCGTGAGCGCCTGCTCGCCGCCGCGAACGAGCTGTTCTACGCCGAGGGCGTGCAGAGCGTCGGGATCGACCGGGTCATCGAGCACGCGGGCGTGGCCAAGGCGTCGCTGTACAACACCTTCGGCGGCAAGGAGCAGCTCGTCCGGGCCTACCTCGACACCCGGCACGCGGGCACCGCCGACCGGATCACCCGGGCCGTCGCGGAGCGCGACACGCCCCGCGAGCAGATGCTGGCGGTCTTCGAGTCCCAGGGGCGGCAGTTCGACCGGCCCGACTTCCACGGCTGCGCCTTCATCCGCGCCGGCGCGGAGGCCAGCCCCGGCGGGCTGGTCCAGGAAGCGGCGGACGCCTTCCGCGGCTGGATGCGCGAACTCTTCACCCGCCTCGCCGACCAGGCCGGCGCCGCCGACCCCGACGCCTTGGCCCACCAGCTCCAACTCCTCTACGACGGCGCCGGCATCTCTGCCCTGATGGACCACGACCCCACGGTGGCCGCGGCCTCCCGCGCGGCGGCGGACGCCCTGATCGCGGCGGCGACGGGCGCATCCGCCCAGGCATGAGCCGCGCCCGGCACGCGGATCGGGACCGCGAGCGTGAACCACGCGGTCACCAGGGACACTGACGCGGCGCCGGTAGAGCGGCCCGGGCCAACCCACCGGGCCGCCGGCTCCGGTCGGGCCGATCCGCGGACGGTGCGCCGCAGCCTGCCCGGCCGACATCCTTCCGCTGGTTTCCCGACCCAGCACCACCAGATGATCGATTCCCAGGGATCGGCTGCACGCACGGGACAAGGACGCCCAACGTCAGGGTGAAAACAGAGCTGGACACCCTCAGGACCGCACTCAACATGAAGACCGACGACCTGCTGAAGACACCCCCGCGTCTCGCACCAGGGCGGCCGGCCGTGGGGATCACCCCGCCTCTCACCGACGCCGAACTGGTCACCCTGGCGATGACGCAGGCCATGCCCGGCTTCACCTCCGAGGCCAGATGGCTCCGCCGCGCCCGTTCCCACCTGCGGCGCCCCTTCCCGTACCTGCCGAAGCAGCCCGGCTACAACAAGCGGCTCCGCAAAGGCACCGGACTGCTTCGGCAGGTCACCCGGCTGCCGGCCACCGATACCTCGGTGTGGAGCGACGACGTATGGAACACGCACTCCACCCCGAGGGAACGCGGCCACTCCCGCGAGACCGACAAACCCTCCGACCTGACCGGATGGGCCGAGTACGGCCGCTGCGCCAGCCATAGCCGCCTCTTCTGGGACCTGCGGCCGCGCCTGGTGTGCACCCTCCAGGGCCTCCCCGCCGCCCTCCCCCCGACCGGCGCCAAGACCGACGAACACAAGACCCCGCTCGATCTCCACTCCGCCGAGCCCGGCCCCGCCGCCGCGCGTCCCGCCCAGATCTGCCCAGACGCTGATCGGCGACGAGAACTACTTCGGCCGGAGCTTCCAAAACGAGCCGGCCGAGCGGACATCCCGCTGCTGCGACCGGCCCCAAAAGGCGAGCCGGGGTGGCCGGGCACTCCGCTGTTCAAGCCGCTGCGGCAGGTCATCGACTCGGTCAACCAGCCTTGCTGGAGTGGTCGAACCGCTATGACCACCTGCGGGAAGTAACCCGCGACGACGTCCTCACTTACATCAAAACATTCCACGGTCACCAGCCGCGCGACCAACTCGTCGCCCTGCGGCCGCCGTTCACCTGGGCCACACGGCACGGGCTGGCCTCCCACAACTCCACCAGCCGCATCAGGGCCCGGCAGAGCGAGCACGGCGTGCTCCAACCGCTTCTGCCGGAACAGGCCGAGCGCTCCGTCACGGCGGCCACCACCCCGGCGGCACGACCCGACCCCACGTGCGCGGCTGCCCACGCCGCCCGGGCCGCCCAGACCGCCACCCTCGCCCTCGACGACATCGCCCTCGGCAACCGCCGGCTGACCATCGCCGGACACGCCCGATCTCTCGACGACTTCACCCGAAAGCCCCTGACGGACCGGGTGGGCCACCGGCGCCGCCGGTGGCCCAGCACGGCGAACCTCCACCTGCTGATCAACAACCAGACCGCCAACACAACCAGCCAGGCCCCGGCAACCACCGGATCAGCACGTCGATGCGGGGACAGGACGCCACCTCGGAGCGGCTCCGCGTCGACCGGCAACTCGAACAGGCCATGGTCCACGGCCCCGGCCCCGGCCCCTCCACCGTGCGGAAGTCTTCAGCCCCGACGAGAAGACCGCGATGCGCTAGGCGGACTCCGCACGGGCCCCGCTGGGGGCGTGGCCGAGATACGCGCCAAAGGGACAACGAGATGATCTTGAAGCCCTGAGCACCCGGCCCCCGTCTCCCATTCGGCTCAGTGTCGCTGGTGGTGATGTTGAGCATCTGCCCGCGGCAGAACACCGGCCGGACCGGGCTCGACGATCACTACAGTCCAGCCTCATGACGACGATTACGACGCGTACGGTCGAGTACCCGGCCGACGGTTTGACGATGATCGGGCACCTCGCACTCCCGGCCGGTGCCGACCGCCGGCCCGCGGTGCTGCTCGGACCAGAGGGCATGGGGCTCAGCGACGTCGAGCGCCGCCGGGCCGATGCTCTCGCCGAGCTGGGATATGCGGCGCTGGCCTTCGACCTTCACGGCGGCCGCTATCTGGGTGACCCCGAGGAGATGCTGGCCCGTTGCATGCCACTGCTCGCTGATCCCGACCGGATGCGGCACATCGGCCATGCGGCGCTCGAGGTGCTGCGCACCGAACCACGGACCGACCCCGACCGGATCGCCGCCATCGGCTACGGCACCGGGGGCGCCGTCGGGCTGGAACTCGGGCGCGACGGCGTCAGCCTGCGCGCGATCGGGACAGTCAACGCACTGACCACGGGCCGACCGGGCGAGGCCGCACGCATCCGCTGCCCGGTGTGGGCCGGGGTCGGGTCGGAAGACCCCATCATGCCGCCCGCGCAACGGAACGCGTTCACCACTGAGATGCAGGCCGCCGGCGTCGACTGGCGCCTCACGGTCTACGGCGGCGCCTTGCACGCCTTCCACCACCCCCCGGTCGACCACCCCGTCGTCCCCGGCGTCGGCTACCACCCACGGCACGCGCAGCGAGCCTGGCGCGACCTCCTCGACCTGCTCGCCGAGTGCCTGCCCGTGACGGACAACCTGGGGACATGACCCAGGCAAACATGCTGACGCCGGACCCGGTCGGCGCCGGACACTGACAATCCCCTCCCCACAAGTCCACACAGCAGCACCGCATCCGGGCCGATACCCGATCACGCAGACGCGGTCGCCCCGCACATCTCCAACCGCGACCCTGCCGCCCGCCGCCGCAGGTGAGCCCGCACGCATCACGGCTTGCAAAACCCCCGCTCTTCGGCATGTCCGACATTCTCGGCAACGCCGTCGGCTTCACCACCAGGCCGGACATGGACGCCCTCATCACCGCCGCCGGGCCCTTCGCCCTCGACGGACTGCTGACCACCCAGGACAACTGCCCGATGCTGGTGATCAACGGCGATCGGGATGTGCACGTCCCGATCGCGGACACAACGGTATTCAACCGCCGGCCGAACACGCAGGTCGAGCTCATTCCCGGCGGCAGCCACTGCGCCCTCAACAAGCTCGACCAGATCATGCCGATGATGATCAAGTGGATCGCCAACGCCCTGCACCCCTGACCGTCCCGGGCTCGGACGTGAGAGGTGCCGACGCGGCCCGGGCAGGTGCCGGGTTTCAGCCATTCGCGAGGCCGTCGCTGTGGCGGTTCGCCGAACGGCCCGACAGCGACTTCGTACGGCACGCCTGGATCGCGGGCAGCCCGGACCTGCCGTAAACAGGACGCATGAGCGAGGAAAGCGGCGATGTCCATCACCCTGGAGAGATCGTGCCGGAGTCCGGGATCTACGAGTGCGACTGCGGCCAGGCGCACGACTACAGCACGGACGTCAAAGGCCACCGGTTCCCTCCCCTACCAGCCGGCTGCACCGGTGAGGGCTGGAAGCTGAAGACCGCCGCTCACCCCGGCAGCTGACAGCCGGGCCCCCTCGGATTCAGATCCGCACCGGTCATGCTGCTGGAGGCGCTCGGCCGCCCCCTCCCTGGAGCAGGTCGACGAAGAGGGCGTGGAGTGCGAGCGGGGTCGTCGGCGGGGCACCGCGCCAACGTTTGTGGGGTGATCAGGTGGTGCCCCGCATCCGGATTCAGGGAACCAGGCGGCCGGCGGCGCGGAACAGTTCGTACCACTCGGCCCGGGTGAGTCGAAGTTCGGAGCCCTGGGCGGCGTCCGCGACGCGCTCCGGGTTGGTGGTGCCGAGCACGACCTGCATCTGAGCGGGGTGGCGGGTGATCCAGGCAGTCGCGATCGCGATGGCGGGGACGTCGTACTGGCCGACTAGGCGGTCAATAACGGCGTTGAGCCCAAGGTATTCCGGGAGCCGAGGAAGACACCCGTGAAGAAACCGGCCTGGAAGGGAGACCACGCCTGGATGTGATGTCGTTCAGACGGCAGTAGTCGACGATCCTTCCCCCGTCGAGGGTGGCCGACTGCTGCTCCGCAAGCATGTTCGCAGCGATCCCTTGAGCGATGATCGGCGCGTGTGTGATCGAGAGCTGAAGCTGGTTGGCCACGATGGCTGACGCACGTACCTGCGCAGCAGGTCGATCTGGCGTGGGGTCTGGTTCGAGACACCGAAGGCGCGCACCTTGCCCGAGGATTCGAGCTCATCGAAGGCGCGGGCCACCTCTTCAGGCTCGCCAAGCGCGTCGGGGCGGTACAGCGGCAGGATGTCGATGCGGTCAGTCCGCAGGGCCGCGAGTGAGCCCTCGATCGATGTGATGATGTGCTCGTGAGAGAAGTCGTAGTACGGCCATCACGATTCCCGCCTTGGTCTGGATCGTGATCTCGTCGCGCTGCGACGGGGTCCGTGGAGGGCCCGGAGCTTCCGCCAGGGGGCGAGGGCTGGCCATATGGCTTGGTCATGGCCGGCCTTGCGGACGCTTCCGACCAGCAGGACCGAACCGGCCTGCGAGACCACGGCCCGACCGTGCCCGAGGCCAGCGAGCCACCTAGCTGTGTTGTCCGGCACGTTGGTGACAGGCTTGCCCCACGGGATCAACCGGGCCAGGTAGGTGGCGAGCTCGCCCTGGCCCTCGAAGTTGAGCCGGCCACGTGCCCCTCGGCGAAGGCCATGCGGCTGCGCAGGTCCACCACCCACTCGCCCGAGGCCAGCCGGGAGGCGATCTCCTCGCCGTCCGCACGGCCCGGCGGAGTGAGATCGACCGCCCTCGTCCACCGTCGCGGTGTCGCCGTCGGCGACGGGGGTGCGAGCGAAGGCGACCGACGCCCCGGCCGGCACCAGGTAGTCGGCACCAGTCACGCGGGCCAGCTCCAAGCCGCCCGTGACGTAGTCGTTGTGCACGTGAGTTTCGGCTACGAAAGCGATGCGCACCCCGCGCCGGGCCGCTGCGGCAATGACCTGATCAATGTCGTGGGGTGGGTCGACCCCCGCTGCCGGGCCATGCTGCCCTCCCGGTCACATTGCCACAATTGCACGCGCGCCGGCCCGCAGCAGGACCAGGCGGGTGGTCAGCGTGCGGGTTGGAGGCACGGGCAGCGAATCGCTCGGCGGCCTCCAGCCGGATCCGCTAGCGAGACGCCTGCCGTTCGGGCGTCGGCCCGCCACCTTGCGGACATCTCCACCTTGCAGACATCTCACGCAACCGGCATAACGCACCGATCACACGTCGTCAGCCCCTGCCGACATCACGCGTCAAAGGTAGGTAGCGCCAAATCGCCTTGCCTTCAGGCGAGTTCGGTCCTGCCCATGCCCGCCCATGAGCCCGTTAGGGTGGCCCGGTGACCGACGCGAGCATGGACAGAGTGAACCGCTTCCGGGCCGAGGCGGCATCCCGGGATCTGCCGTCGGAGGAGGTGGAGGAATGGATACGTGTCGCCCGTCCGGCGGTGTACTTGGCGGAGGGCGGTAACGGTCCCCTCCTGGCCCGGGTCGGCGGCGACCCCATGCTGCCGCACGGCGTGCCGAGGCCGTCCGAGCCCTTCGTGGCCTCCGTCGACCTCGCGGCTCTCCCGCCGGGCGTCACCGGTCTCCCGCTCCCCGCCGACGGCCACCTGCTCCTCTTCTCCGGCACCGATGTGCACGGCATCGGAGGACAGGTGTCCGACGCGGTGCTGTTCGTCCCCACCGGGACCCCGACAACACCGAGCCCCCTCGAACACAGCCGGCGCGAGCCGTACCGGCCGCGTGAGCTCCGCACGGTCTGGCACCAGCCGAGCGCGCAGATGCCGGAGAGCTTCGCTCTCGACAGATGGGGCGGCCTCCCCGAGGACGAGCAGTTCGAACTCGCCGACGAACTCGCCGACGCCTGGGCAGACGGGGGCGGCTACCGCCCTTCCTGGGCCTTGCAGATCGGCGGCCATCCGGTCTCGCCCCAGAACGACCCCGTCCACTACGCCCGTGGTCCCGAGGAGGCCGGACCCTCCGAGCAGGGCGGTGCGGCCCACGGAGAGGGCGCCGACGACTGGGCTCTCCTGGCCACCTGGAGGTGCGGCGACGACGTCACGGAACTGGACTCCGGCGTGGCCCACTGGGTGATCCGCCGCCGGGACTTGGCGGCCCGGCGCTTCGACCGGGTCCACCGCTACGTCGAAATGGCCTGACCGCGCGGGGCGGGGACGGTCGGGCTGCCCGGAACCACCCATTGCCGTCCCCGGACCCGGCCCGGTCTGCCCGTGGGAGGGATACGGCCGTAGGCCCGTGGGGCTCGTGGGGCCCGTTGAGAATGGAATGCGGCTGGCGCTCGCGCAACCGGATGGCCCGGTCTCGCCGCACCAGGTCGTGCCTAATGCTCTGACCGCATACGTTCGCCGGATTGGGGTGGTTCGGCCACGCTGCTGACGGGCAAGATCGTCGGATGCCTTATCTCGGACTGGTGACCGTGGTCGTGCGTGACTACGACGAGGCCATCGCTTTCTACGTGAACGTGCTGGGGTTCTCCCTCTTGGAGGACACCCGAATCGATGACCGGAAACGCTGGGTTGTCGTCGCTCCACCCGGGGCGAGGGAATCGGCGGTGCTCCTGGCCCGGGCCGTGACCGGTGGGCAAGAGGCTCGTATCGGCGACCAGACCGGCGGCCGTGTTGGGTGGTTTTTGAACACCGAGGCGTTCGAGCGCGACTACGAGCGCATGAGGGCAGCCGGGGTTGTGTTCGAAGAGATACCGCGGCAGGAGCCCTACGGCACGGTCGCCGTCTTCAAGGATCTGTATGGGAACCGCTGGGACTTGATCCAACTGGTCCGTAACAGCGACGTCGGGGAGGCTGGTGACGTGAGATGAAGGGCGACCGGGCCGGTCACGCCGCCAACCGGTGTCGTCCGCCCCAGCGGATGCCCTTCTCGCCGCGGATGCGGGCGCGTTCCTTGCGCTGGGCGGCGAGCACGTCGGGGTGGCGGGCGTTGGCGTTGCGCCAGCGCAGGTAGCGGTGCAGGGCTTTCATTCATTGGAGTCGACCACGCCAATCATCGGACCGAGTTCCTACAGTGGCACACACAAAAGCCGCTGAGCCAGGAGTCCCTTATGGCAGCCGAAACCACTCGACTCATCGATGTGCACGCCCACTTCGTCACCGACAGCTATGTCGCCGCGGCTCGTGCCGCCGGCATCGAGCAGCCGGACGGAATGCCCGACTGGCCGGCGTGGAGCGTCGAACAGCATCTCGACCTGATGGAGCGCTCGGGCATCGAGAAGTCCTATCTGTCGGTCTCGTCGCCGGGCGTGCACTTCGGGGACGACGGCGCGGCCCGCACCCTCGCCCGCGTCGTCAATGACTTCGCCGCAGAGGTCGGCGCCGACCACCCCACGAGGTTCGGCCACTTCGCCACCCTGCCGCTGCCCGATGTCGAGGGCTCCCTCGTCGAAGCCGACCGCGCCTTCGACGTACTCGGCGCGGACGGTGTGGCCGTCAAGACTCACCACGGGGGCCGCTATCTCGGCGACCCGGCGTTCGAGCCGCTGTGGGCGCAGCTCGAGTGGCGCGGCGCCATCGTATTCGTCCACCCCACGTCCCCGCCGCACGCCGATGAACTCGCCCTGGGCCGGCCACGGCCGATGCTGGAGTTCCCCTTCGACACCGCCCGCGCCGCGAGCGACCTGTACTTCAACGGCGTACTGACCCGGTATCCGCACATCCGCTGGATCCTGCCGCACGGCGGCGGACCGCTGCCGCTGCTCGCCGACCGGATGGAGCTGCTGAGCGGCATGATGGACCTGCTGCCCGCCGACGCACCGGGCGCCGTCGAAGCGTTCGGCCGCCTCTGGTACGACATGGCAGGGACGCCGTTTCCGCGCCAGATCCCGGCCCTGGCCGCGGCCTTCGGCGTGGACCACGTTCTCTACGGCAGCGACTACTGCTGGACCCCGCCCCCGCTGGTCAAGGCCCAGGTCGAGTCCGTCGACTCCGCGCCGCAGCCGTCCGCCACGCAGAGCTGGCGGGACCTCACGACACGGAACGCGGGGCGACTGTTCACCAAGGACGCGTGAGCCGAACGGATCGGGTGGCCCGGCCCTCCACGTGGGCCGTCGCGCGCGGCACACGGCCACCCGTGACCCTTCACGAGAACCTCCTCGGGGGACCGCCCCGACCGAACCGCCCGGCGACCCGGAGCGGCGCGAGCTCCGCGCGGGCGTCCCCGCCCCCGCGGATGTCGCCGCGGGGTGGGAGTTCTCCGCGCCCGCTGACCTCATCCGCTCGGTCCGCACCACCTGCGGCATGCCCTCGGTGGATATCGTTGCGGGCGGAGCCGACGTTGCGCCACGGTCAAGGAGTTGGCGCTCCGTGCGAAGGACTTTCACGTCACTTCGAGGCACGGGGGCTGGTGGCGAAATCCGAGGCGGCACGGTGGGAGGGGGTGAACGCCACCGTCACCAGACCGCGACCCGGTGCCCCCATCCCCCATCCCCCATCCCCCTTCCCGCTGCCACGGTCAGTCGCCACCAGGTATCGAGGGATCTCGGTAGGGCAGCTCGCCGTGTTCTTCTTGCCGCGCTCGGCCGTGCTCACGTCCCGAGCGGCGGACGCTCGGCGCCTGACCGCGCGAAAGGCCTTGCCGACACGCGATCTCCGCCCGGGGCGGGCCGTGAGGACGGGTAGACCTCACCGGCGCTCTCCGGTTGACGCCTACCCGAACAGGGCGCTGTAGCCGTTCAGTGCCGGCTGCCCGCCGAGGTGGGCGTAGAGCACCTTGGCGTCCTTGGCGATCTCGCCTCGGGTGACGAGGTCGATGAGGCCCGCCATGGACTTGCCCTCGTACACCGGGTCGGTGATCATGCCATCGGTCCGTGCGGCCAGCCGCATCGCGTCCATGGTGGAGTCGTCCGGGATGCCGTAGGTGCCCGCGTGGTAGCGCTCGTCGAGCAGGATCTCGTCGTGGGTGAGCTCCCGGTCCAGGCCGATGAGCGACGCGGTTCCGCGCGCGATCCGGGCCACCTGGTCCCAGGTCTCCTTGGGCTTGGCCGAGGCGTCGATGCCGAGGATCCGCCGCGGCCGCCCGCCCAGCGCGGCGAATCCGGCGATCATGCCGGCCTGGGTGCTGCCGGTGACCGAGCACACCACGATGGTGTCGAAGAAGACCCCGAGCTGCTGCTCCTGCTCCGCCACCTCGAACGCCCAGTTCGCGAAGCCCAGCCCGCCGAGCCGGTGGTCCGAGGCGCCGGCGGGGATCGCGTAGGGCTTGCCGCCCGCCGCCTCGATCTCCGCGATCGCCTGCTCCCAGCTCTCCTTGAACCCGATGCCGAACCCCGCCTTCACCAGCCGTACGTCCGCTCCGGCGAGCCGGGACAGCAGGATGTTGCCGACCTTGTCGTACACCGCGTCCGGCCAGGCGACCCAGCTTTCCTGGATCAGCACGCACTTGAGCCCCGCCCGGGCCGCGACCGCCGCGACCTGGCGCGTGTGGTTGGACTGCACGCCGCCGATCGACACGAGCGTGTCGCAGCCCTGCGCCAGGGCATCGGCGACGAGGTACTCCAGCTTGCGGGTCTTGTTGCCGCCGTAGGCGATGCCGGAGTTGCAGTCCTCGCGCTTGGCCCAGATGTCCGCGCCGCCCAGGTGCTTGGTCAGGCGCTCCAGGCGGTGCACTGGCGACGGGCCGAACAGCAGCGGGTAGCGGTCGAAGTCGTTGAGGGACAAGGGATATCTCCGATCAGTGGATGTCGAGCCTGCGCCGCGCGAACGCCACGCAGGACAGGCTGAGTAGGGCCAGGAACATCAGGTAGAAGGTCGGCGCGAGCTTGCTGCCGGTCACATCGACGAGCCAGACGATGATCAGCGGTGTGGTGCCGCCGAACAGCATCACGGCGATGTTGTAGCTCACCGCCAGGCCGGTGGCCCGGTTGGTGACGGGGAACAGCTCCGCCATCATCGCGGGCAGTGGCGCGAAGTAACCGGCCTTCAACACGCCGACCAGGAACATCACGCCCAGTATCACCCCGAAGCCCGGGGCGGCGACCAGGAACGCGAGGCTCGGGTACACCAGCGCGAGGATCAGCGCCGCGAAGATCAGCATGATCCGGGTGCGGCCGAACCGGTCCGACAGGTGACCCACCACGGGAGTCAGGCCGGTCAGCACGATCCCGGTGACCAGAGTGGAGGCGAATCCGGTCGATGCCGGCAGGTCCAGTTCCTTCACCGCGAACGTGGGCATGTAGGTGATGAAGTAGCTGATCGCGGTGGACACGGCGAGCGCGCCCATGGCCACGAACATGCGGTCCTTCTGGGTACGGAACGTCTCCTTCACCGGCGCGCGTTCCTGGTCCGCGGTCTTGACGAACTCACCGGCCTCGCCGACGTAACGCCTGATGTAGTAGCCGACCGGGCCGATCAGCAGACCGAAGAGGAACGGGATGCGCCAACCCCACGACTCCAGCTGCGCGTCGGACAGCGTGGCCGTGAGCACCGTGCCGAACGCCGACGCGAGCAGCGTCGCGAAGCCCTGGCTCGCGAACTGCCAGCTGGCCATGAAGCCGCGCTTCTCGGGCCTGTGCTCGACGAGGAACGCGGTGGCGCTGCCGAACTCCCCGCCCGCGGAGAAGCCCTGGAGGAGCCGGGCGATCAGGATCGCGATCGGCGCGACGAGCCCGATCGTCGCGTACGGCGGCATGATCGCGATGAGCAGCGTCGCGGCCATCATGAGCCGGATCGACACCATGAGCGCACGCTTGCGCCCGGCACGGTCGGCATACGCGCCGAGCACGAGTGCCCCCAGCGGACGGACCACATAGGCCACCGCGAACGTGCCGAGCGTCAGCAGCAGCGACACGGTCTCGTCGGCGGTGGGGAAGAACTGTTCCGAGATCGTCGCGGCGAAGAAGCCGTAGACGAGGATGTCGAACCATTCCAGCGCGTTCCCGATGGACGCGGCGACGATGACGCGGTGCACCTTCACCGGTGGTGCCTCGGGGGCTACGGTCCGTGTGGTCATGGGTGACTCCTCACGGGAGAGTCCTCGCCGAGGTCCCAGAACAGGCCGGCCATGATGCGCAGGCCCTCCCGCGCCACCGGGGCCAGCAGGTGCTCGTCCGGGGCGTGCTGGGCGCAGGCGGGGTAGGAGTGCGGGATCCAGAGCGTGCACAACCCGAGCGCGCCTGCGAAGGCGTCGTTGGGAAGGCTGCCGCCGAGGTTCGGCAGCAGCGCCGGTTCCGCGCCGGTGGTGCGGCTGATCGAGCCGAGCGCCCAGTGCACCCAGGGGTCGTCCGGATCGGTCCGGGTCGGCGGCATGGTCGGGCCGACCTCGACGTCGACCATGGCAAATCCGTGGTCGTCCAGGTGGGTACGGAGGATGACGCCGAGCTTGTCGACGTCGGTGCCGACCACGGACCGGAGCTGGCAGTGCGCGTGGGCACTGCCGGGAATGGCGTTGACCGGGGTGTCCGGGTTGCCGGCGGCGAGCGAGAGCACCTCGACGCTGTTCCAGCCGACGAGGCGCTCGGCCGGGGTGAGACCGGGTTCGCCCCAGCCGTCGTCGACGGGCGGATCGTCCGGTCCGCCGCCGACCGCGATGTCGCGCAGGGCTTCCCGGACGTTCTCGGGGACCTCCCGCGGCCGCAGACCGGAGACGAGGATGCGGCCCCGCGCGTCGACGATGGAGGCGAGCGCCGCCCCCAGCACGGTCGCCGGGTTGCGCAGCAGACCGCCCCAGTTGCCGGAATGGTAGGAGCCCTCGCGCAGGTCGACCCGCAGCGTGAACGGGGTGGAGCCGCGTGAACCGAGGAACAGCGTCGGCCGCTCCGCGGCCACGCGCGGCCCGTCGGACGCGATCAGTACGTCGGCGGCGAGCTCGTCCCGCAACTGGGCGCAGACCGTGCGCAGGCCCGGCGAGCCGGACTCCTCCCCGGTCTCGACCAGCACCTTGAGGTTGAAGCCGAGCCGACCGCGCACGCGGAGCACTTGCTCGAGTGCCGCGAAGTTGATGGTGTGCTGGCCCTTGTTGTCGGCGGTGCCGCGGCCGTACCAGCGGTCGCCCTCGACCACGACCTGCCACGGATCGAGGCCGGGCCGCCACCGCTCCGGCTCGCCGAGGACGACGTCGCCGTGGCCGTAGACCAGCACCGTCGGCATCTCATCGCCCTCGTGCCGGGTCGCCACGAGCAGCGGGTAGTCGCCGGCGGGGTTGTCGATGACGCGCGCCTCGCAGCCCAGCCGGCCGGTGAGCGCAGGGGCCAGCTCGTCGGTGAGGTAGGAACGCAGCGTCCGCGCCCCGGCCCGGTCCTGGCTTTCGGTCGCGAACGCGACCCGGCGGCCCAGGTCGGCGAGGAATTCCCCGGAATCGTAGTATTCGGTGGCGCAATCGATCACGGCAGCACGGGTCATCATTACCCTTAACGTGAGAAACGTGCGATTTACAATGCGTCCGGCCGGTGTGCTGAGTTTACGGAGCGGGATAGGGCGGCGATAGAGCGGGAAATTGCACGTTTTCGAAGGGTGTATTGCCCTGGCGGCAACGGCTACGGTCGGCGGCTCCCCCACCACCACCCTCAGCGGACGCGCTTCGCACTGGAGTACATTCTCGGAATGCACCTCCTGCCCACGTCGCTGCGCTACTTCCTCGAGGTCGCGCGCACCGGTTCGATCAGCGAGGCCTCGGAGCGCCTGCACGTGGCGACGTCGGCGATCAGCCGGCAGATCGCGAAGCTGGAGCAGGACGTCGGGGCGCCGCTGTTCGAGCGCCAGCCGCGGGGGATGGTGCTGTCGGAGGCGGGCGAGATTCTCACCGCCTACGCCCGGCGCAGCGCGCTCGAGGCCGAGCAGGTGCTCGCCGACGTGCACGGCGTCGAGGCCCTGCACCGCAGTACCGTCAAACTCGCGAGCTCCGAGGGTTTCGCGCGCGATTTCCTGCCGGCGGCTATCACCGCATTTCGGGAAAAATATCCGGGGGTGCGGTTCCGACTGAATGTCACCGGCCCCACCGCGGCGACGCGGCAGGTGATAGACGGCACGGTGGACCTGGCCGTCACTTATAGCCTCGGACCGGAATGGGGAATCAAGGTCGAGTATTCGCAGCAGCAGCCGATCTACGCGCTGATGCCCGACGATCATCCGCTGGCGCACCGGGAGTACGTCGAGCTCGCGGACCTGCTGGAGTACCCGCTCGCGCTGATGGACGAGGGAACCACGATCCGGCAACTCTTCGACGTCTGCGTCGCGCTGGAAGGGCTGAGCTTCGAGCCCGCGCTCGTCAGCAACTACTCGGGTGCGCTACAGAGTTTCGCGCAGCTACGCGGCGGGGTCACCCTGGTCGGTCCGCTGACGGTGCGGCGGCGGCTCGGTGCCGACCGCCTGGCGATCGTTCCCATCCACAACCCGGAACTGAGCCGCCGGAGCATGCAGATCCAGTCGATGGCGCGGCGCGCATTGCCCGCGGCGGTGCGGGCCTTCCTCGCGCACCTGATCGAGCAGATCGGTGATGACATTCCCATGTAGGCAGATCCTTGGCGGCGGCCCAGGCCGATTGGCGTAACTCCTGGCAACAGCGACGCGGCATTACCTGCCTTCAGCTCGGCGAGGAAGCAGCGGGGCGACGCCGTGGTTGACGAGTTCGCGCGTGAGGCGACCCGCACCAGCAGGTCGGTCTGACCACTGGCGGCCCTCAGCCCGTGTGCAGGCGGTCTTCACCTGCTTCACCGGCTTCACACGCTTCACCTGCTTCACCGGGCGTCAGGAGTGCTCCCGATGCAGGCCGACCGCCGATCAGGGCACCGGCAGTTCCCGCTCACGGGGCAAGAACTCAGGGAGGAGGGGATCAGCCCGGCGACCGGTAATGACGTTGGGTGGGACGGTAGGGCTGGTCCCGTGCCCCATCACGGGTCTCGTTAAGGTGTCCTCGAGGGGACGGGCTTGGTGGGTGCCGTGCTGAGCCGGGCTGAGGCGGTGCGGCGATCCCACGCAAGCGGGACCAGGAGAGATTCACTGCTGGTTACGCCCCTTGCTACCCCCGGTCCGGCACCGCTACAGGCGCACGGTGAACTTCCCGTCAGGCCGCTTGCGCAGCCAGCCACGATCGGCGAGCTAGGTCATCTTCGCCCGCAGCGGCTCCAGCTTCCCCCGCACCCCCACCTCAAGCCCCCATTCCTCACCCACCGACTTGACCTGCACCGCCCCTCCGACGGCCCGCACGATCGCCAGGATCCGGCGGTGGTCGGCAGGCAGCGCGGCTTCGTCGTCCGTCTCACCGCGATGCGGGATCAACAGCACCGCACGGCCCGCCACCTGCGCTTTCAGCGGAGTCGCCGCCTCCGCAGCCTCCGTATCGGCCTGGTCCTCCCTGGCCACCCGCCGGTGAGTGGCAGTGGCATCCGCACGTTTACCCGCGCCGACGACGCCCACGGCGCCCGGTGGATGCGAAACCGTCGCTACTCGCGGCCAAACGCGGTCCGACGACCATCAGGGGCCAGCAGGCGGCAGCTGACAAGCCGCACCCAGTGGGTCTGAGAACAAGCCGTCATCCAACTTGCTTTGGCGACACCGATTCCACAACGCACCAACAAGTCCTAAAATGTGTTGGCTCGGGGCCAACGGGGGAGGTTGACGAGCGTGGATCCGACACCGGTGCTCATTGTGATCGCCTTGCTCTGCTGGTTGGTCTACGCACTGTTTGTGTGGATCCGCACAGCCGTGCACCGGCGGCGGCTGCCGGAGCCGTCGGTCGCCCCGGGCCAGTTGGAGATCTATCAGGGGCAGGCTTTCCGCGAGATGTGCCGACGGGCGGCGAACCCGGGGCGGCGCGTGACGATGACCGACTACTTCGCCGAGCGAGGATGGAATCGGGCAGACGTCATGCGCATCCTGGCCGAGCTGCTCAAGCACAAAATGATCGTTGTGGAGGGCTGGCGGTTCGGCAGCTACAGCGTGACGCACAAGGGCTGGACCGAGTACGAGGGCAAGTTCATCTGGACAGGAGGCGAAGGGGTGCACATCTCCACCGGACCGGGCGGCTTCGTCGTGGCCAACGTCAACAGCCATCACTCGGTGGCCCACGGAGGCTACGGCAACCGAGCGAACGCGCCTGACATTCCCCACCAGCAACTGATCGACGCCCTGCGCACGGACGCGGACACCGCGACGTCCGACGAGGCGGTAAGGGCGCGGGAGTACGCCGACGACCTGGCCGCGGCCGTCGACGCGCAGGATGCCGACAGGACGGCTCGCGTCCTCGGAAGGATCAACGCCCTCCTGTCCACCGCTACGGCCGCCTTCACCCTGGCCCGCGGGCTCCTGCCATCCGGCTCGTAGCGGAACGGATCTCGATCGAAGCTGCGGCATCCGCGCAGGCCCGACCGTCACCGCCCCCATCCACCCGTCCGCCACGAGAAGGAACCCGGTGGCAGGCCGCAGTGCCGTGCTGTGGGCCACCACCGTCGTCGGAGAGGGCGATGCCTACGTGAAGTGGCAAGGCCAAGGACTCCAGCGGACCGGGCCCTGACCGCACCGCATACCTACCCGGCCCATTGCGGCACGGCCCAAGCCATCACCGCCCCCGACCGCGACTCCCACACGACCTCCCCCACAAGCACCATCGGATCCCGCGTTTCAGCACGGCCGTCCCACAACTTTAGACGGACGTCGGCATCGCGCATAGCGATGGCGCTGCTCACCACTACCTCACTGTCATTGACCACTACCCCATCCTCGACCGCATCAGGTAGCCGCCAAGGCCGGTCAGCAAAGGGCGCATCGCCGTCACAGAGCGCGAACTGCCGACGCTCCACCCCGACCACCTGCTCCACAGATCGCATCACTGCCACCTCGCTCTCCTCACCAGATCGTGATCTCGCTGGTCGGCGCTGGCCCGGGAACGGGGACGGCCACGAGTGATCACCACTGTTGAAAACAGATCAGGCAGTGGCCGCAAGCCACAGCATGGTGTTACGCCAGGGTGCTCGTCGGCGCGGGACCCGGCAGGCAGGTCATCCGCCACTCCCCTCCTACGTCGACCTGCCCGCCGCCCTCGGCGCGAAGGCACTGTGGCCACACCACGGCCGACGGTGCGCCGCCCCGCCCCCTCGACCACGCCCACACCGACATGTCCGCAAGGCCCCTGCCTCGCTGACGCCCACGATCGCCCAGGCCGCTTCGATCGAGGGACACCCGAGGCGCCCAGGAGCTGTCCTGGGGGGATTGTCCAGGGATAGGGCATGTGTGCTTTCAGTTACTGGACGGCCTCAGGTGTGATCAAAGCGCGGTGGATGCGGTCCATGGCAGTGGCGGCATCCACGGTGGCAGCTATCCGCACCGGAGGCCGTTGATCGGGGATGCCCCCGTGGATCGTGCTGAACTTCCGTTCGTCGATCAGTGTGGCGCCACGCGCATGTCCCGCAAGTTCGACCATGACCTGGCGCTCTTGGTATGTCGCCAAGGACTCATCAACCATGATGGCCGCGGCCAGTGGGTCGTGCAGGACACAGCCGACGGTGCCGTGAGCGTCACTGTAGAGGGCAACGTAGGTCTCGAGCACCGATGACGCGAAGCGGGCAGCCGGGGCGGCCGCATCCGAGATCAGCTTCAGCCAGGATGCGTCAGCCCACGCGTATTCGGTCATGTCCAGCGGCACCATGATCAGGTCGAACCCCGCGCGCAGCACCTCCTCCGCTGCCTCCGGATCATGTGCGGAGTTCGCCTCGGCCCAGGCAGTGACATTGCCCGCGACGTGGAACGCGCCGCCCATGAGCACCACACGGCGCAGGAGTCGGGGGAGGTTCGGCTCCATCCGAAGGGCGAGGGCGATGTTGGTCAGCGGCGCCAGGGCGAGCAACGTCAGTTCTCCCGGTCGTTGTCTGGCCAGGCGCACCAGCTGCTCCGCTGCTGATTCCGCGCTGACCTGTCGCGGTGAGGGAGGCCCCGCCTTGCTACCCAGGCCATCTTCGCCGTGGACGAACTCTGCCGTCTGCAAGGGCTGCTGAAGAGGAGCCGGATGGCCCACGGCAACCGGTACCTGATCCAGGCCGACGACGTCGAGCACACGTAAGGCGTTGGCGGCCGCCACGGCAGTGGGCACGTTGCCGTGCGCGGCTCCGACGGCGACGATCTCGACGTCCGGCTGGGCGGCCAGGAACAAGATCGCCCAGGTGTCATCTACCCCGGGGTCCGTATCGATGACAACGGACAAACGGGTGGAAGCGGCAGGTGACATACAGGTCCTCCTCTTGCTTTCGTCAGGTGGATGTGGCGGTTGCTCAGTCTTCGCTTCCGCTACTGTTTCGGCATCCAGGCAAGAGCGGAACGCTTTTCCCGGTCAGCGGGCTGCTGAACTGTGGGACAGCTTGCGCGTCTCAGGTCGTCTGCACTCCCACGAGGCGAACCCGCGAAACCGGTCGGGCTCTCCCTCGATCCCGAAGAACCGGCTGGCGAGGCGGACGGGGGTCCGGGCGTCCCACTTCGACTGGTTGACTTCGACTGGTTGACCCGCATCATCCGCTAAGCCCCTACCCGCAGGGAACCTCGTACGAGTGGCGTGCAGGCCCCTGGTGCACCGGCCTGGCGCCAGCGGCGTCGCGTCAAGCAGGGACAGTATCGATGACGTGCATGTGTGTGAGCCGGGCCTGGTGGTCCTGGAGGACATCACGGCCGGGGATGAGGAGACCGCGGTGGTGGTAATGCCCCGGCTGGATGCGCTGCGGGCGACATCCGGCGTCCGGCCTGTCCGGCGGGTCGCGGGTGAGCCCGGAGTGCGGACCCGCCTGTACGCCGACATCCGGCGCCCCGGCTCACCCAATCCGGTGTGAGCGTCGTGCCCTTGACTCGAAGCGTGTTATACCAGCCCTGGCCAGTGGACGGCGCGTGGTACGAGGAAGGTCCTTGGGCGCCATGCGTCAGCCGGCGGTGTCCTGCTGTGGGTAGGCGCGGCGGTGGCCAGGCCGGGTTCCGCCGCCAGGCGGTCCACGCCACGGCCTCGGCGAACGGGCCCTGGCGTTCCTCGCGCATCGCGAGGACTTGATACCTGTTTCGGATCCAGTGCATGTGGCGGCGGCACGCCGGTTCACGAGGGGACTCGCTCGACGCCGCACTCGTGGTGGTGCTGAGCAGAGATTGGCCGACCGATGTCACAGGGGTGTTCGGCCTTCACTTGCGGCGAAGTCGTCGCTGCTCAGTGCGTAAACGGTGCAGGGACGGCCCAGGACGCTGTCTTCACGCAGAGGTGTGAATCCCAGGCGGCGGGCCACGGTGGTGGAGGCGGTATTGCCGTGGTGGATCATGGCCGTGATCTGCCCGAGCCCAAGTGCGCCGAAGCCCCATGCGAGGACAGCACGTGCTGCCTCCGTGGCGTAGCCGTTGCCCCAGTGCGCTCGGACGAAGGTCCACCCGATCTCGGTCTCGCCGAACGTCTCCCACCAGTTGAGGCCGGAGCGCCCGATCGCCTCGCCGGTGCTGTTCAGTTCGACGGCACACAGGCCGTGTCCGCGCTGAACCCACTGTTGGCGGATGTCCCGGAGACGCACTGCGGCCTGCTCGTTGGTGTAGGCGCCAACGGACTGGTTCACCTGGTCATCGGTGTGGAGACGTACCCACCAGTCGATGTGGCTTCGGAGAGCGGACGCAGGCGGAGGCGTGGTGTGGTGAGCACCGGCCTCAGCCCACCGGGCGGCAGATCACGTCCGCTGTCTGTCGTTGCTTCCATTCGGAGCCCTCCCTGTCTCTGACGTGATCAAGCATGCAGGCTGATGTGAGGGTCGGTACAGCATCGGGTGAGGCGGTGGTGTCGGCGCAAGGCGCGCAAGTCGTTGTCCCCGGCCGTTCCCGGCCGGGGACAGCTCGCGGGTGGCAGGTCGGCCGTCTCGTACTCCCCGGCCGCACGGAAGTGCGTACCGGAGACCAGTCGGCATCGCACCACCTCGTCCGTCGGCAAGGACACGATGGCGCTGGTGCGCCGTCGCGTCTCGGCGACGGCTCTGCCGATGAGAGCGGGCAGTCGGTCGAGCCGCTCGGGCGGCAGCGTGTGCGCTGTCTGCCAGGCGCGCAGTCGGTCCTCCCAAGAGCCGGCGCCCCGTGGCAGCGCGGTGTGCAGCCGGGCATGAGCCTCCTCGAACAGCTCTTCCGGCAGCCATTGCGCTGAGATCCCCGAGCATTCGTGGGCGTACTACGGCAGCGAGCGAGCCGGGTGCCCAGCCGCAGCCTGCCGTACGTGCGGCACAGTCTCCTGATCAACAGCGTGGTGGCGCTCACCCGTGAGTCGGGACTGCCGCGCGACTCCCCCTCACCTGTCACCCGCCGTAGCGGTGCCCCCTCGCCGACCGAGGTCACGCTCTTCCTGACGAGGGCGTGCGATCTGCGCTGCACCTGCTGCTATGCCTCGGCGGACGACACCCCAGCCAGGTACATGACGAGAGACGTCGCCAGCGGGGCATCGACTTCGTCATCAACAACGCCCGGCGCGAGGGCGCGCCGTTCACCGGGGTGAACTTTCACGGGGGGCGGTGAGCCGGGCGTCCACTGGCCGTTGAGGTGGACGATCACCCAGTCGATCTGATGGTCGGTGAACACACCGTTCCCCGCTGACGCCGCGGTATGAGGCGTCGGTTGCCGGAAGCCACGCCCGCCTCGGTGGGCTCGACGTTCAGGTTCGGACGACGAAGCGATGATGAGAACGGGGCGCGCCGCGGGTTCGCGCCCCTCTGCTCGCCGCGGCGAGGCACCCGGGCTGCGGAGGCGGAGACGTGGCGACGGTCGCGATCTTCTTGTTCGGGGCGGACATGGCTCTCTGTTCTCCTTGGACCTCCGGGCCAGGCGTCGACCGCGCCACACACACCGCGGACCGGCGAGGCGGCCCGGAGCGTTGATTACTAGACTTTGAAAGTCTAGCCTTGCTCGGGTGGATCACCGTTGACAACGCCCGATGGAGGAGATGTGAGAGCCGCCGACAGCACGGCGCGCCCTGGCCGCCTGGTCTGGATGGACATGGACCTGTGGAAGGGCCGGGTGAAAGAGCGCGCCGAGGACGACGGCATGGCCCGCGCCCGCTCGCGGATCCTCGAGGCGCTCCTGACGTCATACGCCGAAGGGACGCTCGACGCACCCGTTCCGGCCGGCAGCACATTCGGCACGGCGGAGCGGGGCGGATGCCGCGCCTACCTCGACGAAAACGTGTGTGAGAGAGCAGAGGACAGGTGGAAGAGGCAGGAGCGGGACCGCCGAGGAGGCGACCCTGGGTTCGGGCTGCTGTGTGAGGTACTGCTGCGGGAGTACGCCGAGGGGCGTGTGGCGCTGCGGATCACCGCAGCCCCCTCCGGGGGCACGGGGAGCGTGGCGGCATGAGCGAAACAGCAGCGGACGGACACGGGCCCCTGACCCCGCAACCCAAGACCACGGCGGAGGACCTGCGCGCGGCTCTGGTACAGATCGCGCCGAACCAGGTGGCCACGTTCGACGCCGAGCGGACGGCTGCGGTGGAGGCGGCCCGCAGCCAGGTCGACGCGGCTCCCATGCGCCGGTTCCTACGGCGGTGGGCGCTCACGGTGGCAATCGAGCGTGTACCTGCTCGTGCCGCGCGCCTGAGCGAGCTGGAGGCCCGCGCAGCTCAGGTGGAGGAGCTGGCCGAGGGGCGTGCCATCGCCGCCGAGGTGGCAGCCATCCATGCGGAGGCAGCGGCTGATGCCTGCATCGACGGTCGGAGCGCCGGGTGACCGAGGACGCCGGGCAACGGTGGCGCTGGGAGTACGAGCCCGACTACGAGCAGGTCGCGAAGGGGTTGCCCGAGCGCGTGGTTGCGGAAGTGGAGCGACTCGCCGGGCAGCTCGTGGACCTGGCCGAGATGGGGATCGATGTCACGGCCATCGGAGACGGCCCGAGACCAGGAGTCACCGGCGGCGTGCGGCGCCTCCCGGTCCTGGAAGACGGGTTCATGCTGATCCTGCCACTCCCCCGCCTGCAACTCGTCGCCGTTACCTACATCTGCCCCCCGTTCGCCGACCTGTAGCCCCGTGCACCACAACCCCGTTCCCGCTCCGGGAGCGGGCTCCGCTATGACCTTCCGGGTGGCAGTCCGCCCGGTCACCGAGGAGGAACCGCAAGCACCCAGGACATTGACGAGCCGGGTGGCGATCTCCCCCGCCTCACACGTAGTCCACAGCCCACGTATGGGGTGCCCATCACACTGGGCATCGTCATCGACGCGGCCACGAGCGCGCCCCCCGTCGGGCTGCGTCACCGGTGTGACCCCCTCGTCCGGCACGGGCACCTCACCTCGCTGAAGGTGCTGGGCCGCCTGAACACCGTGCGGGGGACCGGTGCCGGTCCCCCGCGCACCCTCACGCGTCGCGGCCGTGCCGGAGGCTGTTGGGCGGCAGGAAGTGACCGCGCAGGCGGGTCAGCGGTTCGGAGGTCTCCAGCGCGCACTCGCCCAACTGGGGGGCGACGGCCAGGGCCAGGGCGTCGACCACGGCCAGTGAGCCGAGTGTTTCGCGGGTGGTGCCGGAGGCGGAGAGGGTGGCGAGGAGGGTGACGGCCACCCGGTCGCCGAGCGCCGGGCCGAGGGCGTCGGTGATCAGGACGATCGGGGCGCCCACCTCCTCCGCGTGGTCGACGATGACCTCGATCTCCCTGAAGAGCCGGGCCGGGGCGAAGACCACCACGACGTCGTCGGCCGAGAGCGGCACCAGCACGTCCGGCAGCCCGAAGCCCATGTCCGCCGTGTGACGGGCCTTGAGCCCCAGCCGGTTGAGCCTCAGGGCGAGGTACTCGGCGAGGGAGCGGTATGAAGCGATCCATTCTGCGCCGCCGCCCGGCGGGCGAGCGCCGCAGACGCGGTAAGCGCCTGCGGGGACTGATCGCGCTCGCCGGCGCGCTGACGCTGACGGCCGCCGCGGCGGGCTGTACGGCGGTGAACGGTCCGCCGAACGGCAGGCGGGGCGCCCCGGGTGCTCGACGCCCTCGAGGCGGCCGATGTGCGCGTCGGCTGGATGATCCCGGCGACGGTGGCCGAGCGCTACCCGGAGACGGTGCGGGAGGTGGCCGCCCGCGGCCATGAGATCGGCTCCCGCGGCGACGGTCTGGAGGACTACGCGGCCCTCGGCGCGGAAGAACAGCGCCGCGCCATCGAGCGTTCCGCCCGGATGCTGGAGGAGATCTCCGGGCGGCGGCCCACCGGATTCCGGCCGCCCTCGGCGGAGATCGGCGACGACACCGCGGGTGTGCTGAGCGAACTCGGCTTCACCTGGACCTCGCTGGCCCGGGACGACGACCGGCCGACCCTGCTGCACCCGGCCACCGGCCCCGGCGCCGTCCCACTGGTGGACGTTCCGGCCCACTGGGAGCTCAATGACTTCCCCCGCTTCATGTTCAACTACGGACCGGCCTACCCCGCCGGCCAGGTGCGGATCGCCGGATACGGGCAACCCCTGGACGACTGGTGCGCCGAGTTCGACGCGTACCACGGCTACGGGCTGTGCTGTGTGATCACCCTGGAGCCGTCCTGCATCGGCAAGCCTGGGGCCGGATCGGGCTGTTGGAGGAGTTCCTGGCGTATGTGCGGCGGCGCCGGGACGTGCGGTTCGCCACCGGTGCCGAGGTGGCGCGGTGGTGGCGCTCCCTGGACCGCCCGAACGACCCCGGGTCCTCGGAGGAGGTACGTCACCGCACCGACCCGCGCCGCACCGCGGCCATCTGACGGCACCACACCACCGGCGCACCACCGACCGCACATCACCTGCCACCGATGCCCCGGACGACCCGCCTACAGTCGCGGCATGCGCATCGTCTCCCTGCTGCCCGCCGTCCGGCTGCTCGACGGCGGACACCCGCGTCCTCAGCCTGGAGCCGCGCACGCTCGACGACGTACTGGACCGTATGACCGCCGCCGACGGTGATCCAGTGGGCCGCCTGCTCCGGGGCGGCCGAGCCGGGCATACCCTTGGGAAACCGGCGGCCGCTCGCCCACGAGCACGGACGGCCCGATCTCACAGACCTCGGCCTCACCAGTGTGACTGAGCACTTCCGCTCACCACTCCGGGAACCCAAGTCGGCCGTCCCGAGTCAGAAGCTGACGGGTTCATCGGTCGCTGGGAGTAGGTCCTGCGCCTCACGCGCGCTGCGCGTCTGCTTGGCTATGGTCGTTCCTCATGGAGACCACGGGGATCGTTCGTCGCCAGACGGCAGAGCGTAGGCGCGACGCTCTGGGGCGCCTCATTGCCGAGCGGGATGTATGGGTGTCGACGGCTCATCCTGATCACGGGCCGCACCAGGTGCCGCTGTGGTTCTTGTGGGATGGACGGGCGGTGTGGATGTGTACCAGCGCCACTTCCGTCACTGCGCGGAACGTCCGCAAAGAGCCGCGCGTGCGCCTGGCGCTACCGGACACCTTCGACGTGGTGCTCCTGCAGGGTGAGGCCGAATGCTTCCTGGACCAGGAGGTGAACGAAGACGCAGCGGAGGCGTTCGCCGACAAGTTCGGGTGGGACCCACGCGTGGAAGAGGAATCCTTTGTGTATGTACGCTTGATCCCGAGGACTGTGCGCGCTTGGCGCGGCGAGCCGGAACTACGCGGAAGAGTCATCATGCGCGACGGAGTGTGGCTGGACAAGGCCACTCCTAGGTCCTGTCCGTCGGAACTTTCTCCCCGAAACTGAGCCTAACGGCGCGCGGGCGCCGTGGACAGCGGGTGCAGCGCCTCGACGAGCCGGTCCCGGGACAGTGCGCGCAGCAACACCGTGTGCCCCGTGTCGGTGGCTGTCGTCGGGCAGTTGTCCTGGCCCTTCACCGTGCCCGGCACGGAGAGCGTGCGGACGACCCGGCCGGTACGGGCCTCGCGGACGGTCACCTCGTAGTCGGCCCGATACAGCGGGAACGTCTGGAAGTTGCGTGCTCCGCCGCTGGCATCCCCGAAGTAGCACTCGACCTTGCCGATCGGCCCGTCACCCTCGATGGGTTCGATGCACGCGAGCAGTTGGATCTGGGCATCCTTGTCGGTCATCGGATTGGCGAGGACGGATTCGTGGCCGCCGACGTACCGCCCGTCGCCCGGGTCGTCGAGATCGGTGGGGATGCCTCCGACGGCGACGGACTGGGGCAGCTGCGAGCGGATCCCGACTGGCGCGATGAGGTGCGGGCCCGGCCCTTCGTAGGCCGGGTTCCGGGTGCTCCACGGCTCACCGCCGCAGTTCTCCTCGCGCGGGGCCGGGATGACCTCCGTGGCGCTCACCGTCGGCTCCACCCGGGTCCTGGAAGCCGACGGGCCGGAGGGGCCGCCGGCATCGCAGGCCACCAAGGTCAGCAGGACGGCGAACGTGGACGTGGAGACCACCGTCCCCCCGACGCGCGCAGTCGACCGGCTTCCCGGAATTCCCTGGACCCGCGGCGGGTCACTATGGACCATCACCGTCTCCCTCCGTCGTTTCGCCCCCTGCACCGTCCTGGACCTTTTCTTACCCGGCCGCCGGCGGGAGCCCTCCCACGCCCTCCGGGCACCGTCCGCGGGACCCCTCCGACGGCATGAGCCAGGACAGCCGCGAAGATCTTGTCCCACGTGCCGTCCGCCGCCAACGTCTGTGTCGCTCGTACACGGTCTTCCACGGACGTGCGGGCAGAACCTGCCGTGGCATCCCGGTGCGCAGCCGGTACGAGACCCCGTTGATGAGCTTTCGGTGCCTGGCCCAACGGCCACCGCGCTGCCCGGATTTCGGCAGATGTGGCCTGAGCCGAACCCACTCCGTGTTCGTCAGCTCTCCCCGCCTGATGACCATGCCAACGACCCGAGACCACGACGGTCACAAGAGACGCCGGACGGCAGACAGGCCCCTTACTTGGCGGGTCACCGCCCCCGACGGCAGAGATCACTGAGTCGGACTGGAGTACTGGACGTCGCCACGGCCCCGTAAAGGTTGCCCCCGGCGGCCGTCCTGTGCTCGTCTCCTGCGGATCAGTGTCGGAAAGCGTCCCTGATCTTCGAACCGGACTGCTTGGCATTGCCCTTCGCCTTGGCGCCCCGCCCTTCCGCCTGCGTGCGGCGGTTACCGGTGACCCGGCCGAGCGCCTTTTTGGCGCTGCCTCGGACCGCTTCGGCCGTGTGGGCCATCTTCTTCCCGACGTCCATGAGTCACTGCCTTCCTATCGATGGGCGGTGCGGTGCCCGAATAGATGCGGTCGGCCATGGCGCCGCGTGCCGCGGACGGACTCGTCGTCCGCGGGCTCGTGTCTGCCGGCCACCTCACCGCGATCCCGGCCGACCGGCGCGGCCTCCCGGTGGTGCCGGGTGAGCCCTCGGCGCGCGGCGTGCCTGCGGCGCACGGCGGCCATCATCAGGCCCAGCCCGAGCAGGGCGGCGGCCCCGATCACGATCCCGGAGAGAAACACCGTTCCGGTGTAGCCGCCGCCGTCGAAACCGAATACAGAGAAGCCACCGGTGAGCGCGTGCCCACCACCGAGGTTGCTCAGCACGCCTACCACGCCGATGACAGCCGCCGCGGCCAGGATGATGAGCCCTATGAGCATGAGCAGCATGTCGCTCTCCTTGCCTTGGAAATTTTCATGTCACATGAAACGGCGCGGTCCGCGCCCGTCTCGCCGTTCGTCCGCGGTCCGGCCGCGTGCGTTCCGCCTGACCTCCGTCGCCGACGCCACCTCCGAAGGCCCGCCGTCACCGAAGCCGGCGCATTCGACGTCCCGGACCAACGGTCCGTGCCCCGGGTCGAACAAGCACGGCGGATGCCGCTCGGGGAACGGGAAGCCCTGGCATCGGGGATAGAGCGCGGCCAGGACGGCCAGGAACACCACCGCTTCACCCACTGACAGGCCGCTGGAGCCACGGTCGCCCTCGACTCCGTGGCCGCCCCCGCCGCCGGTTCGCGCCGCCACATCGGCCACGAACCCGTCCAGGACCGCTGGAAGGTCAACGCGGTGCCGGCGCAGGTTCTGCTCTGCCAGTGCCTGAGACGTGTCCCGGAGTACCGGGGCGCTGGAGGCCGCGCCGAACGATGAGCCGAGCGCCACCGCGTACACACCCGGCCGGTCGACGTCTGCACACAGCCGGTCGAAGGTGCGCTCTCCTCCGGACGCACGAGATCGCCCACGCGCTGCTGAGCAACCTCGGCTACGTGGATCGCGCGTCCGGCGCACTGAGCGCCAGGCAGGCGCGCGAGCTGGTGGGCAGCATCCGCGACACCGGCGAGGCGTCCTGTGCCGCTGTCCTGCCGGGCGACCTCGCAAGCCGACTTCAGCGTGGGCGGTACCCCTGGCCGTGAGGAGTGCCGCCGCCAGAGGGACGGGTACGGCCGACGTGAGTGTGACCGGGCGCCACGGTTTGGTGACCACGAGGCTCTTTTACCCGTAATCGGTGTGTACCTCACATAACTGTCGATTATGGTGCGTACCCGCGTCACCGCTGGCAGACTTCCTGCGGTGACACGGGCAACGGCGATGGGCGCACCGGTGCCGGAGACCGTGTGGGGCCACCACCACGGCGCCTCGGGCGACGGCGGACTGGGCGCGGGCCAGTGCCTCGGCATCCGGTGTCCACTCCCCCTCCAGCACGGCGAGCGCGGCGACCCCGCCGTGCTCCCAAGCCCGTACGGCGCGGGCCAGCTCCATGCGGTCGCGCCCCGCCCGTCGGGAGCCGGGCGGCGATCGCGGCCGGGGACCGACGGCGGTCAAGCCGCGGATGCTTACCGCGACCTGGTCCGGGGCGAGCGGAACGTCATTCCCGCCATGTCCGCCGGACCCGTCTCGCCTTCGTGAACTGCCCGTGGATCCAAATCCACCCGCCCGGAACGGCCGCGCGCAGCCGACGAGGCAGCGTTCCAAGAGGCCCGACCCGAGCGGTCGCTTCCCCAGTGCCTGCGGGAAGTGCAAATTGCCTACGCCGCCATGGCTGAGGCGCTGGAGGGCCTGGTGCGCTCCCGGCAGGCGCCTCCGGACGCCCGGTTCGCGGTTGTGTGGGGCAGGAGCGGGTCCGTCTGACGAGCGATGAATGGCTCGACGACGTGGCGTCGACCGGCGTCACACAGTGGGCGCGGCTCGTGCCGTCATCCGAGGCCCGCGGCCTGGAGTCCGACGCGAGCATCGTCGTCGGCCCGCAGGAGATCATCGAAGCTCGCCCCAACGGCGAACGTGATCTGTATGTCGCTCTCACGTGTGCCACCAAGAGGCTCTGCTCGATCGCCGTCCCCACCTCGCGGCAACGTCACGTCTCGTGACACCCCTTGATGGGCGCTCACAGCTGGTACCTCGATGGGCCGATATGACGGAACGTCCCGACACCCCGCTGACGCCGGAAGGGCGTCGCCGGTCATGTGAGCCCGTGGATGACGGGCGTCCGATCGCGCACGTCGCCGTGGAGGCCGCGATCTCCCGCCGTCCCTGGCCAAGTGATACGCCCACCTGGCGCGCGCACGGCGGGAACGGCCTGGTCGGCCACTCTTCCCGACCCGCCCCTAGATGAATGAGTCCGATGTTTGTGCTGGCCGCGACCATGGCGAAGGGCGCCCGTTGGCTTGGTTGTGACTCCTTGCCTGGACGCCCTTCTGGCGG
>NZ_BAAAIF010000094.1:0-31838 GCF_039525925.1 Streptomyces javensis
CAGGTACCAAACGCATCAGCAATCTCCGCACCACCACAACCCCGTGCCGCGAAAATTAGCAGATACCAGTGCATTCAAGGTGAAAACGACCTCTAAGAAGCTGTGTCTGAACGTCCTGTTGAGCAGTTCCCGTTCTGCTGGTGGGCTCGTGATTACGCTGCGGGCATGAGGGCGGTGGAGAAGAGTGATCTGACAGGGCGGGCGCGGTTGCGCGAGGCTGCGCTGGAACTGTTTGCCGAACGAGGGTTCGAGGCAACGTCGACGCGAGCGGTGGCAGCGGCTGCGGGGCTGTCGCCGGCGTTGGTAACCCGGCACTTCGGGTCGAAGGAGGGACTGCGCGCCGCGGTCGATGAGTACGTGCTGGAGCGGATCGGCAAGGAGCTGTCCGAGGTGGATCCGGATGCCGGGCTTATGGAGTCGCTCGGCGAGGTGTCGGCCCGGCTGTTTGGAGAGGACCTGGTGCTGCGGGGCTACCTGCGGCATGTCCTGCTGGAGGACAGCGCGGCAAGTTCGGACCTGTTCGGGCGGCTGTTGAGCGGTGCCCGGGCGGAGCTGGGGCGGTTGTCTGCGGCGTATGGCAAGCAGACACCGAACAGCGAGTGGGCGCCGTTTCAGGTGCTGTGCCTGGTCCTTGGGCCGCTGCTGCTGGAGCGGGTGATGCAGCCTCACTGTGATGAGCCGATGTTCGATCCGGCGGTGCTGGCGCAACGCAGCCTGGCCAATCAACGCCTGCTCTTGCAGGGACTGTACGGATACCTGGAGGACGGGACGGGGGGATAGCCCCAGTGCAGAGGTGTACATGTGTTGAGCATCCTGAACGCATGTACACACTCGACTCTGGTACATCCCCTTCTGCAGTGCGCCCCGACCGCCGTCTGGACTGGCTCGACAACTTACGGATCGCGCTGACGGTCCTGGTCGTGGTCCACCACGCTGCCCAGCCCTACGGGCCGGACGACTGGTGGTACGTCGAGGGACAGCCGCGCACCCCGGGCCTGGCCACGCTGTCCGCGGTCGACGGGGCGTTCTTCATGAGTCTGTTCTTCTTCGTCTCCGCAGCGTTCGTGCCCAGCTCGTACCACCGGCGCGGAGGCTGGCGTTTTCTGAAGAGCCGCCTGGTCAGGCTTGGTATCCCGGTGGTGGTCGGCGCGCTGACGATCGTGCCCGGCCTGATGTACACGTACTACGTTCACTACCGCGGTTACCCGCCCCTCTCCTTCCCGCGTTACTTCCGGGACGTCTACCTCGGCCTGGCGGAGAAGCCAGCGGGCTGGACGGGGCCTTCCTGGCCGGACCTGCAGTTCGGGCACCTGTGGTTCATCCAGAACCTGCTCGCCTACACCGTGCTCTACGTCATCTGCAGCCGGGCAGGCCGGCTGCTGCGGCGCCACCGACGCGACGAGCCGGTGCGTGGTGAGCGCCCCGCGCCGGGGCACGGGGCGCTGCTGTGGCTGACGACAGCGATCACGGCCGCGACCTTTCTCATACGGCTGAAGTACCCGCTGGACAAGTGGATCCCGGTGCTGGACTTCCTGCAGGTCGAGCCCGCCCGAGTACCGCAGTACGCGGCCTTTTTCACCCTCGGCGTGCTCGCACACCGTCACCACTGGTTGGAGAGGTTCGATGCCCGTATCGGATGGGTGTGGCTGGGCGTCGGGCTGGCGGCAGTCGCCTCGCTTTTCGCGACGGGAGCGGACTCCAGCTGGTTCGCCCCGGGGGGATTCAACGGGCCGGCCTTCGCCTGGGCGGCCTACGACAGCGCCTTGTGCGTGTCCCTGTGCGTCGGACTGCTCACTCTGTTCCGTGAGACGGTCACCAGTACAAGCCGCTTCTCCAAGGAACTGGCAGCGGATTCGTACGGCGTGTACATCCTTCATGTGCCGCTGGTGGTGACCGTGCAGAAGTACCTGGCGGGCCGCGACCTGTCCGCGATCGGTGCATGGGCCACGTCCAGCGTGCTCGCCACCGGGACCGCCTTCGCGCTCGCTGCCGGACTGCGCCGCTTGCCTGGTGTCCGCCGGGTTCTATGAGCTAGTCCAGGTCGGCAGTTTTGGTTCTGATCAGGTCGCGCAGGCCGGCCCGGACCACTGGGTTTGGTCTGCAGATGTCAACGCTCCCCCGGCATGGGCGATTCGGACTCGCTCAGGCATCAATTGTCCGAAACCATAATATTTTTTACGTGTGTGTGGTGAAAGTGTGGGCGTCCCGGATCTCTTCAGGCGTCCCGGGGTGCCGTTGTCCCGTGCCGCGCCGGGCGAGTTCATGCGGCGGCGAAACCCGCAGCACTACGCCGGTACGCGGCCCGATCAGTTGAGTGAGGTTATGAGATTCACGCTACGCCGGACCGTCACGTTCCCCGGAGCGGTCGCCCTTCTTACAGCCGCGGCGCTTCTGCCGCTGGCATCGCCGTCCGCGGCAGCATCCGGCGATGACCTCGGAATACACACGAGTGTCCTGCCGGTGGGAACACGCCTTCCCTCCCTCGCCGAGTTACGTCAGCCAGGAGGCACCCTGCGCCTTCCTGCTGGCAGGGAGGCGTTCACCGGTGCTCAACGGGCTCCGGAAGTAGTCGGCCCGGCGGCCACCTACGGGCGAGCCGTCGGCCAGCGTTCCGCGGTGGCGGATCCGCCGGTGAGTTATCCGGAACCGGCCCGCACGATGACACCGAAGGAGTGCATCAAGGGCCTGGGGACGAACAAGAGATTCTTCTTCAAGTCGCGCTTCGCCTCATGCTCGGGCGCGGTGTTCTTCACTGTGTGGTCGAAGAACGGGCGCCCCGTGGGCGAGACGCAGTTCGTGTATCTGTCGGTCGGGACGATCGCCAAGGACAGCCGCGATGTCCGCATTACGCAGTACTTCACGGAGATGAAGAAGACCGGCCAGGTCGAGACGTCCGCCCTGATGATCAAGCCGTCGGTGAAGATACCCCAGGTGTGGCCGGCCGCGGCGAATGTGAAACAGACCGGCACCGTACCTGGCGCGCGGAGCTTCGACACTATCGCTGCCCAGCAGCCCGCGGGATTCACGCGTGTCCTCAACGCCGCCGCGGGGCAGGGCTCCACGCCCTCGGACGCGATCGCCGCGGTGTTCGAGGCGTCCGCCACGATCACTCCGCCTCCCGGCTACACGCCGGGCGGTGAACTGAGCGGAACGCTGTTCTTCCTCCCGCCCCGGTGGGACAAGGCCAAGTATCTCTCCAAGCCGACCCAGGGAGGAGCGGCGTTCACCTACCTTGTTCCGCTCGTCTACAGCACCAAGGCGGGCGCACCCGAAAGGGCTGTCGCCCAGCACATCAAAACCGCCTTCACCAAGCCGGGCACCACCAAGCCCGTCAACGCCAATAAGAAAGTACCGGGAGCGACCGTGCAGACGCCCCTGCGTCGGCTCTACCACGACAACGCACGGCGCAAGAAGAATCGCTCAACGGCGGTGAGCACTTGCAAGAAGGTCTTCGGCGACGACTATGCCCAGGGCGGCAAGGAGTGCGATGAGTATCCTTTCGCCACCACCTATGAGGGCTGTGCGCAGACCACATACGAGCCCTCCGCGCCGAAGAACAACTTCTCTGTCCTCCCGCTGGCGAAGAAGGACAACGGCAACGCCGGCAATCTGCTCGGCCAGTTCATGACGCTCAACCGGATCCTCGACGGCGACGACGACGGCTTTTACGTCACCATCACGTAGGTCTTCGACACATCCTCCGGGGCCCCGGGCGCGTGGTGCGCGCCCGGGGCCCTTCCTTATGCCTGGCAGGGCCAGAACTGGATGAGGTACTGCTCGGCCCCTTCGGCGATCCCCTCGTCTTCGACGATGCGGGCCACGTCCTCACGGCCCGTGCAGTAGACCCGCACATGCCAGTCCGCGCCGGGGCCGCCCAGTTCGATCTCGTCGGGAATCGGGCCGTATGCCACCGCCCAAACTTGCAAAACCCCCGTCCCTGAGTGGATGACGGTGTCGGCCTGCAGATCCCACACGCGGCCCGTGTCGGCGGGGGGCTCGCCGTCCCAGACCTGGGCCGTCATCGCGGCCGTGTGGGTGTGACCGGCACTCTCGATATCAACCCGGCCCGGGTGAGCAGTGACGAACACCCCCTCGTCCATGACACGACCCCCTGGATACGCGAGCTGGGCCGACTCGGCGTCCTGCAGACACATGCCGTAGAAATCCACTTCGGGCTCCAACTCTTGTTCTCTCAGCATTTCTGGCTCGCCCACAGAGGCACTCCTCACTCCTCAACGGCCAAAAGGACCCATCCCCCCAGCCCAGCGTCACGGCACGCAGCAACCACAGCATGCCTCACCTCGCTTCCTCCAACGGCAGTGCGGATCGCAGTACGCGTCGAAGTCGAAGGGCCCGCCCTGGAAGGGTTGGCCAGGTATCCCTTGACTTTCGAACACGGTGTCCAACGCACGGTCATTGCTCAACAGCTCATGCGACGGGTCCAGGTGGTCGATGTGCTGTCCGTCACCGTCCCTGGGACTAGCATCAACATGGCGGTGAAACACGGCTACGAGCCGCCGAGGGCCCTGGCCATGGGTGTGGCCGTCGCCAAGGTCCACGGCCTGGCGGTCGCCGAGACGGCCCGCTGGCAAGGACTGGCCGCTGTCCTGCTCAAGAGAGCATGGCAGGTGCACGACCAGCTGGGCTTACCTCCTGATGTACGGCTCGTACGAGACCAAACGCGACCCGGCCACCTTCTACACCGGATGCGGCTACACCGCGCTGGACGCCTCCAACGCATCGACATCCCCTTCGGCGTCCACGCAGATCCCACGAGTGCGTGTTCACTAGCTGGAGATCACCGCCCCCGCCGTTGCGCCCGCCGAGGCGGACCCGCGGCCAGTTTTCCCTGGTCACAGTCGTGTTAGCCGGATGTTAGCTGGGCGGCGGTGTTGCGGTAGTGGCCCTGGTCAGAGTTGTTGTCGTACCGAGCAGACCACGACACCGACCTCTCCCGGGGGACCCGAAATGCGCTCCGACACCACTGCCCATATCGCCCGCCGTCGTACTCTCCGCGTCGCCGCCGCGGTCCTGACCGCGGCCGCCGCCCTGACCCTGACGGCCTGCAACGGCCCGGACGGTGGTGACTCGAAGTCCGCGGGCCAGGCCGACACGGCCCCGGCCGGGTCGAGCGGCTCCTCGGGTTCCTCCAACGGTGCGCAGGGTTCCGATGCCAAGGCCGAGGGGGGCTCGGAGGCGGGCGCCGCGAAGGATCAGTCGGGCGGCGGGCAGGCCGCCACCGAAGGCGGCGGCAGGGCGCACGCGGGCGTCGAACGAGTTCACCCTCAACCTCGCCTTCACAGGGGAGGAAGAGGGCTTCTACCAGCCAGCCTGGGTCGAGATCACCCCACCCAACGAGACCAAGGCCCTCAAGATCGAGTGGCCCTGGGAGACCGACTCCCTCGTCGACCAGCGCAGCGCCACCCACCCCGGCACCTTCGTCAACCCCATCGGCTGACCCAGCTCACAGCCGTGCCACGAAGGTCCACTGCCCCGCTGCCCTGGTGTGTGACGGCACCGGGGCAGCGGCCTTTCCGTCCCACGGCCCACGCCCCCCTTCGGTGATCGCTGCTGGCGCCTTTCCCCCGCGCCCCGCCCAGCTCCACGTGATCGCAGCTCCCATCACCACCTCCGCCAGGGCGGTTGATCACGCAGCTTGCTACGAGCCGGCCCTGGCCGTTCGGAGGGGGGCGGGTCACCCACGTCTTCACCGTCCGCGAACTATCCGGGCCCGGAACGCACGGACCAATGCCTCCGATCAGGCGGCGAGTCTCATCGTCCGACCTCACGCCGGGCGAGCTCCTTGAGTTCCATGCGCGCGGCCGGTGTGCCCGACGGCCCACACCAGTACGGATGCGCGGCGATCTGTTTCGACAGCTGCTGCAGGCGTCGACGGTCCGTGGTGGTGCTGGCCGTCGGACCGGATTCGGCGAGTTGCCAGTACGTGCGGTACCAGGCGGTCTGCGCCTCCACGAGGTCGAGGGGGAAGTCGTGCTGGCTCATGCCTCTATTAGATCGCTTGTTCGAATATTGAGGCAACCAGACGCCCCGAGGGATGTGCAGCAGGAAGTCGGTGCGGGAGGTTTCCGGTTGATATGCCTGCGGGCTCGAGGGCAGCTGGAGCCTCCCTGCTGTGTATCCACTTCGGGGTGACGGCTCGGGGAATTGAGCGTTCGGCCTGGTGGGTCGGTCCACGGTGACGGTCATGATGATTCGTCGCTGGGCCGCTGCCGCGGCCGCCACGCTGGCAACCGTCGGCCTCGTGGGCTCCGCTCCCTCCATCTGGGCCGTACCGAGCACCCCGAGTGCTGCGTCTTCCATCGCCGGTCCCGTATCGGTGACGGAGTTCCCAGAACCGCCGACTGCTGAGGAGGCCCGGGCGGAACTAGATGATCTGACCGTCGTACCCGAGGACGATGTGCCCGGCTACAGCCGGGCGAAGTTCCCGCACTGGATCATCCAGCAGGGCACCTGCGACACCCGCGAGATCGTCCTCGTCCGGGACGGCGATCAGGTCACCCAGGACGGGCAGTGTCGGGCGACGGTCGGCAGCTGGCGCTCGGCGTACGACGGTGCGGTGCTCGACGCGGCGTCCAAGGTGGATATCGACCATGTTGTGCCGTTGAAGGAGGCATGGCGGTCCGGCGCCTCGCAGTGGACGACCGCGGATCGCCGGGCCTTCGCCAATGATCTCGCCCATTCCCAGCTCATCGCCGTCTCAGCTCGTTCCAACCGCTCCAAGGCGGACAAGGATCCCGCTGACTGGCAGCCTCCGCTGGTCGGCTACCGGTGCACTTACGGCCGTGCCTGGATCTCGGTGAAGCACGTGTACGGCCTGACCGTGGACGCGGCGGAGCGCTCGGCGCTCGGCGGCATGCTCGATACCTGCATCTGACGCCGGCATCCGTCTCGCGGACGTCCACTGGGGGCGGATCCAGTCGAGCGCGAATTTCCACGTGAAGCAGCGATAATTACATAGGTGGATCCACGAGGCGCAGAGATAGTTACGCCTATATGTAACTATCTCTGCGGTACTCGTGTAACCATGGATGCATGGACCGTGCTGAACAGTTGTCGCTGCTGGGTGGCTTTGCCGCCGACCAGTGGGGTCTGGTGACATCGGCGCAGGCCAAGGACGCAGGGTTGAACGGCGTGCAGTTGCTGCGCCTGGCCGAGGCGGGGCTGCTTGAGAGCGTCGCTCACGGCGTGTACCTCGTGGCAGCTGCCGGTGTGCCTCAGCACCTGGAGATCAAGGTCGCCTGGTTGCGCCTGCGGCCGACCGTCCCGGCCTGGGAACGTTCTGCTGACGATCCCGATTCCGGCGTGGTCTCGCATGCCTCTGCCTGTCAGCTGCACGAGCTCGGCGACATCCCGGCCCCTCAGGTGGAGATCAGCGTTCCGCGCCGACGGGTCACCAAGGACCCCTCCGTCCGTCTGCGCACCGCGATGGTCGAGACAGCTGACACCACCTTGATCGACGGGCTTCCGGTCACCACCGCCCGCAGGACCATCGTCGACTTGCTGAGCGCCAAGGCCGACGGCGGACACGTAGGTGGTGTGATCGCCGAGGCGGACCGACGCGGTCTGATCTCTATCGACGAACTGGCGGAAGCGGCAGGACCGTTCGCCCGGCGGTACGGCATGCCGCGAGGGAGCGATGGGCGAGCACTGATCGAGCATCTGGTGCTGCAGGCAGGGGAGAGCCTGCGCTCCGATCAGCTTGAACGTGCGTCGCAGGCTGGATTCAAGAGCGCCCTGCTCGGCTTGCAACAGGCGATCGAGGCGTTCTCTCAGTCTGCGGGCTTGGGTTCCGTGAATGATGCCGCACTTGCTGCGGTCGCCGACTCCCTGAAGCTGCGACCGCCGGTCTCACCTGACGTGAAGTTGCCGATGTTGATTCCGCCGGAAGTTCAGCGGAGGCTCGCGGACGCAGCGCTGCCCAGTCCCGGATTCCAGCACCTTGCCGAGAGTATTCGGAAGCTGCAGCAGGATGCGGCTGCATCCCGCCGGGATGCCAGGTCGACGCCTGATGAGGCGACCCCTGCTGCTCGCAGCTCGGAACGGGCTGACGGCGACGATCACGAGCCGTAGAGTCGACTGGGTCGAACAGCACGGATCCGGGGGCGGCGCAGGTGGGCAAATATGCCAATCCGAATGCCTTCAGGGCGGCGTTGAAGCAGGCCGCCCTGAACATGAAGAAGAAGACGGGCATGAGTGTTCCCGAGCTCATGAACGTCTTCTACTTCAATCGCCTCTCGGCCCGGGTCTTCACGGCAGACCCCGACGGCTGGCTCATCAAGGGCGGCCAGGCCCTGCTTGTGCGTTATGAGGGGGCCGCCCGGCTGAGCCGCGATATCGACCTGCAGTGCGTCTCTCCGCACCACACAGTGGAGGAGGCCGCCTCTCTCCTGAAGGAGGCGGTAGCCGTGGATCTCGGAGACTTCCTGCGGTTCGTCCCGACCAAGTTCGTCGAGCACAGCGATGAAGGCCGCGGCGGAGCACAGTCCTTCGCCGTCTACCTGGGTGCAAGGAAGGCAGCGGACATCAAGGTCGATCTCGTGGTCGGCCGGACCCTCGCCGGCCGCCCGGAGACGCGCACGCTCAAATCCGCTGTCGATCTGGAATGGCCGGTCGACTGGCCACAGGTTCGTCTCTACCCCGTCATCGATCACGTCGCCGACAAGATCTGCGCCATGTACGAACGTCATGGCCCCAAGGGCCAGCACGGCTCGAACCGATACCGCGATCTTGCTGATCTCCTGCTGATCACACAGCAGGAGACCATCGAGGGCCAGGAGGCACACCAAGCCCTCCACCGCGAAGCGGACAGGCGCCGCGCTCTGGGACTGAGCGTGGCCTTACCCGAAGCGTTTGAGTCCCCCGGTCCTGACTGGCCCACGCGATACCCGGAGCAGGCGTCCTTGGTCCTGGGGCTGGTCGGTTGCCACACCTTCCCGGAAGCGGCTCAGGCAGCGGCGTCCTTCGTCGACCCGCTGTTCGACGGCTCGGTGAGGGGGACCTGGAATCCGCAGGTTGCGGCGTGGTGCTGAAGCCCTGGGTGCGCCGGGGCGGCGGCGCTCTACTGGCGGGTGCGTAGGTGATCGTGTCGGTCTGTGACCAAGGCGCGCCACCGCTGACGTGTGGAGTCTTGGCTGTCAAGCCAGCGTGCCGGTGACGGAGTGTCGAGGGGGAGTCCGGCCATGAAGTGGGCGATGTCGAGGTAGTAGGCGTAGTCGCCGTTGCTGCCGCGGGTGAGTTCGCGCAGCCGCGAGATCGTGGCGAGCAGGTCCTCGCGTGTGCCGCGGACCGCGTGGTGGAAGGCCATGGCCAGCTCGAGGGTGGCGGCCGTAGAGGTCAGCCCGGCGACGCTGATTTCGGTGCGGAGGATGCTGGCACGGTCCTCGAGGTCGGTGGAGGTTCCGGCATCGCGGAGAAGCGTGGCGATCTGGACGGTGAGGCCGGTGGCGCGCAGGTCGAGCCCGGCCAGCAGATGCTGGGCGAGTTCTAGTTCGTCGTCGGCGAGGTCGGGGTTGGTGAAGGCGAGGACGAAGCCCCGCTGGGCCTGGCAGGTGGCCCGCTCCCCGGCAATGCCGTGGTCTTCGGCTTCGCGGCGGGCGGCAGCGTACGCGGCGGCCGCGCGTTCCATGTCGCCCTGGACCCACCACACGTCGCCCATCACGCGGTGGTGGCGGCCGGCCCAGCCGAGGGTGCGGGCGGTGTCCATGGCGGTGGGGAAGTCGCCGGCGAGGCGGGCGAGGTGGGCGAGGCCGCGGCGGGCGGCGGGGGCGAGGCGGCCGCCGCCGTCGGCGACGAGCTGCATGCCGCGGCGGGAGTCGTCGGTGCGGCCGAGGTCGCGTTGGGCCTTGGCCCGGTAGTAGAGGGCCATCTCGCGCAGGTCGGTGGGCAGCAGGCCGGTGTCGACGACGGTGGTGAGCCGGTCGACGGTGCACTCGCGGTGCTCGTGCTGGCGGCGGCCGAGCGCGCTGAGGGTTTCGACCAGGGCGTCGGCCGGGGTCTCCAGCCCGGCGGCCGCCGCATTGTGTGGTGCGGGTGGGTCGAGCGGTTCCCAGATCGAGTCGCTGACGTAGGACCAGGCCGCGTCCCTGAGCCAGCCGAGCTCGAGACGGTGGTCGCGGGCGAGGCGCAGGCCCTGGCGCAGGCAACCGATGAGCAGGAGCCGGTTCCGGGTGGGGCTGGTGTTCCACTGCTCGCCGAGAGCGTCGAGGGCTCGCTGGGCGGCGTGGGCCCAGTCGCATGGTGACCAGCGGTCGTCGGTGCGGTCATCCGCGGTGCGGATGGTGGAGCGGATCAGCCCGTGCAGGTGGAACGGCCACAAACTGAAGGGGTCTTCGCTGACGAACGGCCTCTCGGCCAGCCGCGCGGCCAACGCCTCGTGGGTCATGCCTGCGGCCCGGGTCGCGAGCGCCACGTCGAAGGCGTCCAGCAGGGCGACCGAGCGCAGGACATGCCGTTCGTCGGGGGTGAGGTCGGACAGGGTGCGGGCGATCAGGGCCGGGAAGTCCTGGTCGAAGTCGTCCGGGCTGGGGGTGTGGCCCGAGCGGCGGAGTTCCAGGAACCGCATCACCGACAGGTCTAGGTAGAGGGGCAGGCCGTGCGAGCGGCGGGTGATGACTTCGCGCACACGCGGGCCGATGAGGGGCTGGCCGTCGCGGGAGAGGCGATGGGCGAGGTAGTCGTCGCAGTCCTCGGGGGAGAAGTCGCCGATCAGCACCTGCCGCCTGCTGCCTGTGGGTGAGGTGGTGCGGGCTGCTGGGATGTCGTGGGCGACGAGGCCGGGCCAGGCTGCGGGGCCGGTGAAGTCGAGCTGGCCCTGAAGGGCTTCGTCGCCCCATTGCAGGCGGGAGCGGCCGGTGATGACGAAGAAGGCGTTCGGCATCAGCCACACCACCCGCTGGATGAGGCGTTCGAGGTCGCGGTGGGTGCGGTCGCCGGTGTCTTCGAAGGTGTCCAGCAGGATTACCGGTGTCACGGCCTTGTCCGGTGGGAGCTGGGCGAGCTCCCAGGCCAGGAGATGCGGATAGTAGGAGAGCGCATCGAGGTCGGGTTCGGCCTCCAGGAGGTCGGCCAGCCGGGTGCATCCGGCGAGCGCGTGGACGGTCTGCCGGCGCTCGCGCAGGGCCCCCACCAGGGCGCCGGTCACCTGGCCGATCGCCGAGCCGACGGTGCCGGGCAGCAGTAGCGCCTGGGCGACATCCGACAGCGCGGACTGCATCTGTTGCTGTCCGGCCCTGCCGAACCGTGACAGGCCGCCCCGGCGCAGGTACTCCTCCAGCGGCTCCCCGGGGTGGTTGTGCTCCCAGTAGCGGCGCAGGGCGATGTCGAAGGCGGGCAGCGGGCGGCCGAGCTCGGCGAGAGCGAGGCGGATGGTGAGCACGATCTGCTCGAAGTCGGTGCCGGCCGAGCGGGCGAGGTCGATCCGTACCGGCCAGATCCGTTCGCCCGGCCAGGCGGGCTGGCCCCATTGCGTGGGGCGGTGCTCGGCGCCGGTGAGGGCGGCCTCCAGTTTGCGAGACAGGGTGGTTTTGCCGATGCCGCCGACACCGTGGAAGACGAGCACGTTGGTGCGGGGCGCTTCGAGGTCTTCGACGTCGAAGGCCGGGGCGGCGGTGTGCCGCAGGTGCTCGCCCAGCGCGGCGGTGGCCGCTTCCCACTGCAGCTGCCGGTTCGTGAACGCCTCGGCCGCCGCCACCGTGCGGTCGTTCGAGCTGAAGAGCGCCCTGAGATCACCTGCCACCATCAACCCCCCCGAAACGATCAACTCGCCCCAACCTAACCCGCGATGCCACCTTGCCGCACAGGCCGAACGGGCCGCTGGCCCCTTCCCGGCCACACCCCAGGCAGCTGCCGGTTCCGGGCAGCGGGCGGTTCGCCTTGTCGGGTGGTTTCCGCGCAGATGACAATGACCGGATTGCCCAGCACCGATACCAAGGCGGTCCCCGTGCACGACCCTGCCGAACCCGCAGGCGCCTCCAACGAACCGATGCCCCCAGCCAGCTACGAGGCCACGCTGGAGCGGGTGAAACGCGTAATCGCCTGGTACAACGAGCAGATCTTCACAGAGAGCAGGGCCGCCGTCCCCGATGAGGAGCGCCTGGAGCGGCTGAGGACGCAGCGGCAGAGATGCGTGGAAGACCAGCACGCGCTCGAGGACGCCGAACCGCAGGAGGTGTCCCGGATCGCGGCCGCCTACGACGCGCGCTTCAAGGAACTCACCGAGCCCTAGCCCAGCCCCATCGGCCGTGCCGGGAGCGCTGTCGGCGCGGCGGGCTGGGTGATCCTCCGCGGCCGCCACCGATCAGGCATCAAGGGCTGGGCCAGCTGCGCGATGTCCAACAACTCGGCGCGGTACTGCGGCAGCGCGGCCCGCAGCCGCCGATGCATCGCGAAGAACTCGGCGGCTTCCTGCGGCGTGTACGGCCGCTGCTGCTCGGCCGCCAGGGCCCGCGCGGCGCCCGGCGCACGATGCCATCGCCCCTCGGCGGTGAGCTCGTTGTGATAGGCAGCGGTTCCGTCCCGCCGCATGACCACGATGGAATCGACCAGGGCGTCGGCTTCCGCGTGCCGGACTGCCTCGACGACTGCGCGGAAGCACGCGTCGTGCCCGGCAGCGGTGGTGAACCGGGCCGGACCGCCGTCCGCGCTCACCTCGGCGTAGCGGGCGGCCGTGCCCTGGCGGCTGTCCGCCGCTCGCACGCCCAGCACTACCATCTTGGCCCGATAGCGGTCCCGGCGGGCCGCGGCCACGCTGGCGACGAACTGGTCGACGCTCCCCGGCGCGATCTCGATGACCATGTCGCCGCGTCGCGCACGGACATGCGCCTCGGCCATGGCCTGCCAGGCCCGGTAGTCGGAGCGGATCCGAGCGCCCGCGGTCCTCGGCGATTCCTGAAGCAGTCGCAGGTAGTCCGGGTGGGAGACCTTGTAGTCCTCACCCACGATCCGGGTAGGTCTGCGGCCCCGCAGGGCACGCTGGACCAACCGCGCCGTCCGCGTCTTCCCCGCCCCCGGCTGGCCCATCACATACACCACCACCGGCTGCTCCTGCGGGGCGATGCGGCTCAGGTAGGACGGCACGATCAGCTCGTCAAAGATCCACTGGTGCTCGGCGGCAGACAAGCGGTAGTAGTCCACACCGGGCGGCTGCGCGGTGGCCTGGGCGATCCGCCGCACCGGTTCGGCCAGGGCGGCCGCACGCTCGGTGTCCCGCTGGACGGCCAGGCGCTTGTCGGCGGGCAGAGCCTCGCGGTGCAGGCGCTGATCGGTCTGGGCGAGATCCCGACGGAATACGACTGTCTCCTGCGCCGTCCACGGCCGCGAGCGCCCGGCGAGAACCGCCTTGTCGGCTGCTGCGGGACGGCGCCATGCTCCGTCGGTGAGTTCGTTGTCGTAGAGCACCTCGCCGTCGCGCCGAAGGACGGTGATCCGGTCGGCCAGACGTTCGGCTTCGATGGCGGCCAGGGTCGGCGGCAGCCGCTTCGCGCAGGTGTCGTGATTCTCCCAGGACACATACCGCCCACCGCCCTCCAGGGCCTCGGTGAGGAAGCGCTTGAGGATCCCCAGCTGGTCGAGGGCTTGTGGGGTGGCCAGGACGATGACCTCGATACGGGAGCCGGTCTTGCGGTAGGCGGCGGAGGCTGTACGGAACTCGGCGGCATCGGTGAGAGCTGTCTCCACCACCGCATCGAACTGGTTGACGCGGACGTGCGCTTCGACCGCTTCCTGCCAACGGCTCGTGTCCGGCCGGACTTTCACACCGGCCGTCCGGACGTCCTGGTCCAGGAGTTTGGCGTAGTGACGGTGCGCGGCCTTGTACAGGTCCCGGCCGATTCGGACGGCGCCGCCGCGGCGGTTCAGTACCGCGTGCACCAGGTCGGCGAGGGTGGTCTTGCCGCTGCCGGGAGGACCCGCGACGAACACGGTGACCGGCCGGTCCTGGCGGGCGGCGTTCTTCGTCCACACCGGCAGGACGCGGCCTTCCAGAACCTCGCGGTTTTCCTCACCGGACAGGACGACCGGCTCAACGTGCCTCTCGCTCACCGGCTCTCCCGGGCGGTCACATGGTCTCCTGATCGCACTTCAGTTCGTGCTCGGTGCATGTACGACATCCGCCAGACGGGCTGTGCTGGGCGCTTGGCGCATCCGGCACAGCGTGGCCTGACGCGGCTACTGCTGGTTCTGGCGCCTGAGTTCCCGGCGGAGGTCGTCCAGGGTGGTCCGTCCGTCGGGCAGCTGCCACAGTGTCCAGCCGTTGATCACGTTGCCGGTCACTGCTTCCGCGGCCTTGGAGGGCGACGCGAAAGGTGACGCGTGGCCGTCGACGATGAGCTGGCCCTCGGCGGTTACGACCGCGCGTCCCGAGCGGTTGGCGCGGCGCTGATGGAAGGTCAGAACGGTGCCGACTTCGAGCATGCCCGCCTGAAGGAGTTCGGCGAGCGGACCGTGCGGGACCACGTGCGGGGGCGGGGTGGTGGCGGCACCGTCGCCACCACCGAGGGAGAGCGTGACGTGGACGGTGTCGTCTCCACTCGCACTGGTCAGGTGGGCCAGTACGGCGGGGTCGAAATGGATGCTGAGCGTGGGCATGGGGCCTCCAGGCGGTCGATCCTGACAGTGATCACTTATATCACCTTCGCTTGCCAGCAATAAAGGAGTGCTGATTTCATCTTCGACACTCAGCTCTACAGAAGACTGCATAGATCGTCTGAGGACGGCTGGGACAACGACGCTGCCGCAGGCTGACGGTGACGGCCCCTGCTGTGCGGATGGATGGTCACCGTCAGCGCGGTCGAGGTCGCCCAGTTGGTGGGCGCGGGCCAGGCGCAGGCCTTGTCGAACCGTGGTTGGCGCTGAGGCGGAAGCCGCTGCTGCGGTGATGTCCGCGGCTGGGCTTGCGGTGTGCTTAGCGGGGAGCTCCCGCCCGGCACGGGGAGCTGGGCGGGAGCGGTGCGGTCCCCTCCGGTTGTTCTTCAGCACAAGGGGACAGCGTGGCCTTCCAGACGGGAAGGTCCGACGCCAGGCAGGCGTCTGTCTTCCATGGTGCGCCCTGCCCGCGGTGTCGCGGGGAGAAGTACGTTTCCGCCGTCAAAAGCGATAGTGGATCCGCCTTTTGACCTCGTGAGCGACGGTGATGACGTAATGCGCATGCCTGGTGATGCCTTTGGCCTCGGTGGCATTGTTCCGTAACTCCATGATCACGTTGAGTGCTGGATGGTCGGCGGACCATGCTGGCACCCAACTCCTCCAAGGCGCGTCAGCACCGCCGCGGAAGGGGCCTGACAGACGCTTCGAGTTCAGGGAAATGGTGCGATGTCCAGAAAGCAGGTGTTGACCGTTGCCGTGCTGGTGGCGGTCTTCGCGTGGAGCACGGTGATGACCGTGCTGGGTCAGCTCGCGGCCGTGGCCGCGCTGCTGCCCTCGCTCGGGCTGCTCGTGCAGCAGATCGTCACCGCGCTGGGCGGTATGGAGACGCGGCCGGACGCCGCCGTGGCCCCCTCGCCGGCCGCTGCGGCTGGTGCGGCTGGGCGTGAGGAGTCGCCTCGATGACACCGTCCTTCACACCAGAGCAGTCCGACGGGGAGCCGCCCAGTAGGCGCGGCCGCAAGCCGGAGTCGATCTGGGAGAAGGTGGGCGCCTCCCACCGCGCATGGCTGGAACCGGTCCGCAGCCGGCTCTTCGCCAGCGGCCTCACCCTCGACGACCTCGTCAACCGCTCCGGATACTCCAAGACCCGCATCTCCGAACTGCTGCGCGGCAAGGGCTACTACCCCGGCTGGCAGATCACCTACAGCGTGATCTGTTCCCTGGACATCCCCATCCTCCCGCTGCGCCGACTATGGACGGCGGCCGCCCGCGAAGCGCACAAGGACACCGCCTGGATCGAAAACCGCATACACGAGGTCCAGCCGTTGCAGCCGGAGCAGCCGCCCCTGGCCCACCAGGGCTTCACCGAAGCCATCCGCCAGCCCTACACCGACTACGCCCGCGCCTTCCTCCAGACCGACCGGCGTGCCCGGTGGGTCGTCGCGGAAGTCTTCGACATCCTCTGGCTCGGCTGGGACGAGGCCACCGCCAGCCCCGATGTGCGCCGCCACGCCTGGCGCCTGCTGCGCTCCCGCGTCATGCTGCGCGCTCACCACCACCCCGACGGACACCCCGACCTGCGCGCCGCGGCGTTCTCCACCGTCACCCAGAGCCAGACCGACGACCTCGCCGCCCGCTTCGCCCAGATCGGCGAGCAGGCGGACTTCTTCGACGCCATCGCCCGCCTGCCCCATGACCAGCTCGACGTCACCGTCCTGCGCTACCTGTGCGGCATCAGCGAGGACACCATCCCCGCCGTTGTCGGCCTGTCCCCGGCCATCACCCGTGCCATGGACCACCACGCCCGAGGGGCCCTGGAACGCATCTACCACCGTCACGAGAACCCGGAGTGATCACCGTAATGACTTCCATCGACCATCTCCTCGCCCGGGCTCTGCTGGTGAAAGACCCCCAGGTCCCCGCGGACACCGTCCCCTATGAAGACACCGCCTACCCCGCCTTCACATGGGACAGCTGCGACCGTGATCCGAGAGACGACACCGCCGCGAGGAACCTTCAGGCCCTGTGCGAGGTGGCGATCACCCATTCCACCTTCACCCCCAGCCAGCTCGCCGACTTCATCACCGAACAGCTGCCCGCCCCCCGCGCCGCATGGTTCCTCGGCTGCGTCCTGCAACTCGCCGACGCCGAGGACGGCGCACGCTTTTGGTGGCAGTACGCCGCCGGCGCCGGTGACGACGCCGCCGCCTACTGCCTCTACCTGCACCACCTGGCGCTCGGCGACAGCCACGCGGCCGCCCTCTGGCTCGAACAGACCAGCCTCGAGACCCAGCACTACACCGACACAGCCAACCCGGCCGGCGACGACGTACCGGACGTCGATGCCAGCATCCCCACCGTCCTGCGCATCCTCAGCCACCTCACCCCTGCGGCAGACCGCAAGCCCACCGAAGCCACCGCCGCCGTCATGGACTACGTAGCCGCCGCCGTCGCCGCCGGCTACGCCCGCAATCCCGGCTACGAAATCCCGCTGCCCGGACCGAACTTCGCCGCACACATCGAAATCATTCTCCGCGCCACCTCAAGCGCCGCGCGGACCTCCCGCCAGACAAAGCAGTCGGCCACGACCTTGCCCAACCGTCTCCCACTCGACCCCCACAGCGGCGACCGCCCTCACGAGGTGCACGCCCAGGAGGAGCCGGAGCACGTTCTCATGGAGGCCGCGGCCGCCGACGACGAGTCCGTGTCAGCCTTCCAGGGAGCGATCGCCGCCTGCTGGGATAGCGCCACCGCCGACCTCACCGACAGAGAGATGGACCAGCCCGGAGTGCGGCTGCGCTACTACCTCAACCGGCGCCCACGCATCGGCACCGACTATGCATCCCGTGCAGCATCACGACCTGAGCCAATGGCCGCGCCTGCCGCCACCAGGTGCGAATCCAGAAGCTGTAAACAAACTCCTCGTTGACCTCTTGAGGGGGGGCGGTTCCGTTCTCTTGGGAATCTCGCCGCATTCCACGAGCTCGTACACCACGACGAGTCGGTGGCCGTGGCGATGGCCACCGGCTTCCTGCGCCACCTGGAGATCGCGTTCAAAAGGCCACATTGCTGACTTCCTGTCGCCGTTGTGTCGTGCCAGCGGACCGACGGTGTCAGTGGGGTGGGTCATCATCGGTGGATGCCGAAGAAGTCCCTGCCCCCGACGTACCAAGAGCGCCTCCTGGAGGAGCTCGGTGCGATGGAGCGCGACTACATCGCCGTGCTGGACGATTCCGAAATCCAGTACGTCAACCCGAACAGGCCGGGAGACGGCGTCATCTTCGTTGGCGCGGCGGACTGGGGATGGGGCCCGAGCACTCCGGCGCTGGAGGCCCGGCGCATGGACCTGCTACGGCGTCTGCGGGACTGGGAGCCGCGCTTCCGTCTGCTGTTCCCGCACCCCACTCCCGAGGCGGCAGAGAAGCTCAAGGAGGGCCTGGAACACCTGGAGCGCTGGCTGGTCCGCGAAGGCACCTGGAGCGACTGGTCCGTCCCGCAGCACATCCCCCAGGCCGTGAAGCAGCTGCAGGCGTCGGTGCAGCAGCTCTGTGACCTGACCGAACTGCTGCCGACCGATCCCTGGCCGGTCCGTCTGGTCGTCGATACCAACGCCCTCATCGACAACCCCGACCTCGCCATCTACACCGGCCAGATCGGCACCCGCTACATGGCACACCTGCTGCCGGTGGTGCTCCGAGAACTGGACGACCACAAGCGCGCCGGCCGCACCGACGTCCTGCGCGACGCGGCCAAGAAGGCCGACCGGCGCCTGAAAGGACTGCGCAACAACGGTGATGTCACCCGCGGCGTCCGGGTCGCTGGCGACGTCCACGCCGTGTTCGAGTACATCGAGCCCAAAGCGGACGCGCTGCCCGACTGGCTCGACCTGACCGTGCCGGACGACCGCTTCGTCGCCTCCACACTGCTGCTGCAGTCCCGGCACCCCGGATCAGCGTGGTTCGTCGCCACCAGCGACATCAACCTGCAGACCAAGCTGGCCGCCGTCGCCCTGCCCTTCATAGAGCCCTGACCGCGCGCTGGCCACAAGCGCTCAAACCCGCTCAAGGCGGTGAGGCTCACAGCCTATTCCCCCAGGTACAACGCTGTCCTGCGAGGCGTGCGAGGCCGTGCGGCAACGTGTCTCCGGCCGCGGGGCACTGACCGTATCCAGCGGTCGAGGGCGCGCGAGCCGTCATGCGATCGGGTGAACTGTGAGTCCACGGCTACCGGCGGCTACTCCGTGCGGGTGACGGATTGTCAGTCCTGCTGCTTAGTGTCCGGGTTCATGACGAATCGAGAGCGCCTTCGCGGTGCTCGTTGCCCAAGGCGGTGACTCATGAGCTTGACCTCCGGGATTCATTGTCCGCGCACCCCGCTGCGCCGGTTTCTGGACCGTGAACTGTCGGCCGGCGCCCGCCCGTTACGGAAGAGCTTCCGTGCCCGGGATCAGAGCGACCAGATTCTGCTGCCAGGCCCGGGCGTCGGTACGGAGGCCGGGAACGTCGGCACCGCGATCGACTACCGGCTGCGCCTGGCCTTCACCGCTGCCGAGCCCGTCGACCACGTCGCGCGCGCCGGCATCCTGCTTACCGGCACCCGCGGCTCCCATCCGAGTCAGCGGATGCGGGCCGTGGGCGAGGAACTCGCCGCGCGGCTGGAGGAGACGGTCCTTGGCCTGCAGCTCGACAACCGTGAGCTGCCGATGGACCGGGCCCAGGACGAAGAGGAGGACCTGGCCCGGATGCTGATCGCGGCAGCCTGGTACCAGGTCAACTACCGCACCTCGATCGGGTTCGCCTTCACCCCGCTGGCCGGCGCCGCCTGGGAGGACCCCAGCGCCTTCACCCTCGAGCGGCTGCTCCAGCTCCCGCACCGCGACATGGTGGCCGACGTCGTCGCCCAACTCTACAAGGCAGCCACAGGACCACTGGAGGCCCTGCGAGCCCGCACACGGCCCGAGGACTGCACGCCCGGCCCTACGTTCCCGACCGACCGGATCACCGCGGACGCCGACCTCGCCGTCGACGGGATACTGCTCGACTTCAAGAGCACCCGCCACACCCGCACGCTCCGCCAGGCCGAAGCGTGGCAGCTGATCGGCTACCTGCTGCTCGACGCCGAGGACCAGTACCGGATCGACACTGTCGGCCTGTATCTGTCGCGCTCCGGCACGCTGGCCAGCTGGCCCGTGGAGGAGTACCTGGAACTGCTCGGGGCCTGCCGCCGCGACATCGGCGTTTTCCGTGCCGCGTTTGCCGAGCTCCTCGAGGGCTGCACGGCCGACGCCGAACCGCGCGAGAAGGAGGAGGCAGACCGTGTCCGACGGCTGCTGCAGCGCCTGACCCCCGTCGCCGCTCCTGGCCACTGCCAGGTGTGCACGCAACGCTGCCCCGACTCCAACCACAAGCCCCGGGAGTTCTGCTCAACCTGGTGCCGCGGCCGCGCCCAGGTCCTCCGCAACAAGGGTCTGCTGCCCGGCGGTCCGGACCTGCTGCTCCCCCGCCCCCTCAAGAAGCCCCCGGACCTACCCGACGACGCGGAGATTGTAGGCCTCACAGCCCGCGTGTAAACAGGCTCAGGGCGGCCGGGAACGACGAGACGCCGCTCCCGGCCGGGGCGGCGCGGTGCGGTGCTAGGCGACGGCATGGGCGGCGGCCGGGATCCCATGCTGAGCACGCCTGTGGCCTGCGCGGTCAACCTTCAGTGACATAAACCGGCGCCCGTCAGCCCTCAGTGGCACACGGCCAAGATTCGATGACAGACGACATCGTTCCAGAGCATCCAGGGCGTCATCTCCGCGCATCCGAACACTCTTCGAATGGGTTAAAGAATCAGGTTAAAGAATGGGGTAAACAATGCTAGTGTTCGGGGTGGAGGTAGAGACGTATGACTTCTGAGGAAGAGCTGTTCGCGTCGGTGGACGCGCTGCTGGAGGAGGAGCCGCAGCTCCCGCCCCCGGCGGAGCGTGCCCGGCTGCGTGAGGCCGCCGGCGTCACCCAGGCCCGCCTCGCGGTCGCGCTGAAGACATCGACGCAGACGGTGAAGAACTACGAGAACGGCCGCTCCGAGCCGAAGGAGCCGCGGCTGTCGGCGTACCAGCGGCTGCTGCGCGGCTGGGCGGCGAAGTACCCTGCGCACGGCGCCCCCACCGCCCCTGCGGCTGCGCCCACCCCGACCGCCGCACCGGAGGTGCCGGCCACGTTCACCGGCCCGGCCGCCCCCGAGGCGTCCGAGGCGGAGACCGTCGCACCGGTGAAGGCTCCCGCCGGCCCTGCCGCTCCGGCCGCGCCGGAGCGCCCGGCCACCCGCCGCCCGGCGACGTCGCGGCGTCCGGCCGCGAAGAAGGCGGCCAAGCCCGCGGCCGACCCGCGCTTCCCGCACGGCCCGCTCGCCGTACTGGACGGTGACGGCTCCGCCTACGGCATCGACGGGATCGTGCTGGACTGCCCGGCGACCACGGTGGTGGAGCTGGTGGAGTGGACGCTGCGTGACTCCGGCCTCGGCGCGTCGAAGCTGCACCGGTACGGCAAGGACTCCGATCCGCTGATCGTGCTCACCGCCGCGGCCGCCGTGAAGCTCGGGCTGCCCGAGCGCCTGGAGGGCCACGAGCAGCGCCGCTCCCTGCGTCTCCCGGAGGACCACCCGGTGGTCAAGCAGGTAGGACGCGCGAAGTGGCAGCTCACGCAGCGCGGGTTCGGCCCGTGGGCGCGGATCTACCGCAAGGCGCAGGGCCGGGAGCGGCAGTGCGTGCAGCTGGCGATCCTGTCCTGGGACGCCCTCGATGAGCGCTCCTGGCCGGGCGTCTCCGAGATGGAGCCGGCCGACATCGCCCGCGTCCTCGGTGTCTACGCCCAGCGGGTCATCACCCCGCGCGGCTCCACCGCTGTCTCCGGGCTGGAGTTGATGACGGCGCTGCGCCCGCCGACGAAGGCCGTGCAGGACCCGGAGACCGGGAACTGGGTGTCGGGCCACAACCCCGGGAGCCTGGGGACGGAGCCGATGGACCCGGCGCCGCCGGAGGCCACCGCCGAACACCCCGTCGTCGTTCAGTCCGGCTGGACCGGCGGGTTCCTCAACGAGGAGGCGTACCAGTGGGTGCGGTCGGTGGACTCGCTCAGTGATGAGGAGTGCATGCTGCCCTTCGCGGTCGGCCTGGACCTGAACACCGCCTTCCTTGCGGCCGCGGCCCGCCTGGTCGTCGGCCTGTCCGCCCCGGACCACTTCCACACCCCGAAGTTCAACCCGAAGATCCCTGGCAGCTGGCTGGTCGACCTGAGCCACATCGAGCTGGACCCGCGCCTGCCCAGCCCTTTCACCCCGGACGGCACCCGGCCGACGGGCCCGGCCTGGTATCAGACGCACACCGTCGCCTACGCCCAGGAGCTCGGCTACGACGTCCACCCGATCGAGGCGTACCTGCGGCGGGAGACCGGTGCGTACCTGGACCCGTGGCACGACCGGCTCAAGACCGCCTACGTCGACACCCTCGCCGACCTCGGCGTCACCAAGGACCTGGACGACCGTCAGTTCCTCGCCGCGATGGAGCTGCACAAGCAGGTCGACCCGGCCCTGGCCGCCGTCCTCGCAGCCATCAAAGCCACAGTGAAGGGCGGCGTCGGAAAGCTCCGCGAGCGCCCGCAGGGCAAGCACTACAAGGAGGGCGAGCGGTGGCCGGCCCTGGAGCGGCCGACCTGGCGCCCCGACATCCGCGCCGCCGTCATCAGCAAGGCCCGGGTCAACATGCACCGCAAGCTGCGCAACATGGCCAAGATGACAGGCCTGTACCCGCTCGCGGTGTTGTCCGACTGCGTCGTCTACCCCTCGCCGGGTGACAGCCCGCTGGACTTCCTCCCCTACGCCACCTCCGGCAAGCCGCAGCCCGGCGGCTTCCGCCTCGGACCCACGCCCGGCCTGGCGAAGCTGGAAGGCGTCCAGCCCATGCTGTGGGCGGTCGACCTGATGGAGAAGGGATACAACCCGGCCCGCCACATCAAGGGCGGCGACGCCGTCCTGGACGAAGGCGAGTAGACCGTGACCACCGACACCAGCACGCCATCGCTGGAGGCCGGCGCGGAGCTGGAACGGACGCTGGACCGCCTGGAGGCGCGCATGGAGGCCCTGCAGTTCTCCCTGCGCACCCTCCGCACCTCGCCGCGGTTCGAGCTGTGGTGGCACGACCTGCGCGAGACCCGCGAGACCTGGTTCCGGCTGGTCGACACAGGCGGCCAGGACCCCACCCCCGAAGGGAGCTGAGTACCGCCGTGGAAATCCACGACGCGATCGAGCGGGCCGACCGGGAGGGCTTCACCCGGGAGCCGCCCAAGACACTCAAGGGCCGGATCGGCTACCTGCTCAAGCAGTTGGGCAGCGCGAAGGCCGTCGCGCAGGAAATCGGGGTCACCGCCGACTCCGTCAACCGCTACCGGCGCGGCGCCCGCAAGCACGCCCGCGCCGACGTCGCCGCGAAGATCGACGACGCCGTACGGCAGCGATGGCAACCGCAGGTGCGCAAGCGCCGCCAGCGCCAGGCCGCCACCACCGGCGGGATCACGGTGGAGACCCGGGCCCGCTTCGGGTACACCGCGCCCATCGGCACGACCGACGACGGACGCTTCCGGCGACTCACCGTGCACCTCCCCCCGGAGTACGCCCGCCGCCTGTTCGACGCCCGTGACGCCGGGGCCAGCGACCAGCAGATGCGTGGGATCATCGCCGAAGGCTTTAAGGACGTGTATTTCCAGGACGGCGGTGCCCGCGCTATGGGACTCTCGGACGTCGCCATTAACGACATCGACTATCTGGACCTGGACTTCTGAAAGCAGGGGAAAGCGTGACTACGGAATTCCCGGCCGGGAGTCGAAGCCCGGTAGTTGTCACCAAGGCAGGCTTGTTGCCACCGGCGAGGTCGTGAGGCAGGGATGGTTGATCGTTCGCACTGAGCGTTTCGCGGGTGGGCAGGCAGGGCTTGTGGAGGCGACCGAAGCCGGCGTATGGCGGAGCAAGAACCGAACCCCGCTGAACCCGGGGCACACCATGCACTCTACGAAACTCAGGGCAGCTCACAGATGGTCGGGCGACAATAGAACTCACCGCGGGAGACGGCTTGATGATGCCGTTCCGCCAGGACAGTTTGGGGGGCGTGTGCGCGTACGCATCGGAGGGGAGAGGCTGGCGGGGGAGAGCGTGGGCAACGGCAGCGGGAACCTGACCGGTCGCTTTGCGGACTGGCTTGCCAGGGACCGGGCTGTGGGCCGATACGTCACGATGACCCGCGAACGCTCGGGCACAGACGACGGCGGAATGTCGGGAGACCTCCTGGAGTGGATCGGCCTGACACTGAGCACCGGGTTTTCGACCGCCAGCCTGATCTATGCTCACCTGAACTTTCGCGCCTCCCTCCCTCCGCGCCAGCGGAGCGACGCACGGATGGTTGTTGAGCACAACGGTGTACGCGTCGTGATCGAGGAAGGAGGCGCAGAGGATGTAGCCCGTCTCGCTCGCCTCCTGGACAGCACGGTGGACGGCGCTGACGGCGCCTCGACCGGCCACGCGAACCCAGGTGGCAGGGACAGCGTCGGGCAACGTACCGGGGACGACATCGAAGGGACGGCAAGTGGCGCTTCCTGATCCGCACAGGAGCCGTGCGGTGCTGGTCGGAATCGCTGACTACACGCACGCCGACCTGGTCGCCATGCCGGCGGCGGCCAGGGGTGCGGACCACCTGGCCCGACTGCTCCGCGAGCCGTCGATCTGGGGGCTCCCGCACGAGTACGTCACCGTCCTTGGCACCGACACCACGCAGGAACGGATTCTGACGGCAGTCAGGGATGCTGCGCTGGCCACGGAAGACACGTTGGTGGTGTACTTCGCCGGGCACGGGCTGCGTGACCCAGGTGAACGCCTCCACCTAGCGCTGGTCGACGCCGACCCCGACTACCCCCAGATCGGCACCCTGCCCTATCGCCAACTCCGCGACTTGATCAGGCAAGCCGGCCACCGAGCCAAACACCGCGTCACCGTCCTGGACTGCTGCTATAGCGGCATCGCCGGCGGTATGTCCCACCCCACCGCCCCGACCCGCGACGAGCTGGCCACCGCCCTCGACGAACGCGCCCACGCGAACGCCACTGACGGGGTCGACGAGGGGCGGCACGGGTCGGACGAGGATGACCACGGGGACTGCGTGCTGACCTCGGCACCACCGCAGAGCCGTTCGTTTGTACGTGCTGGAGCACCGTTCCCCGAGTTCACGGGTGAGCTGATCGCCACGCTGGAGGCGGGCATCATCGGAGTCGGGCCCATGATCAGTCTGGAAGGTGCCTGGCTGAGGGTTCGCGACCGGATGCGCGGCCGCGATAGTCCAGAACCGCAGCTGTTCGCGCAGAACAACGCCACTCGCCATATTCACTTCCTCAACCGTGCTCCCCGCGAGCGGCGGGAGCAGAGCGCCGCCGCTTCTGACCCAGCTCCCGGCGCATCGGCCGCCCACCTTGAGGCGCGGGCCGCCGCCGAACGCGCCGCCCGTGCTCTCCCGGACGTTTACTACAGCATGTCTGTGCTGGCCGACATCGCGGCTGCAACCGTCACCGTCGATCCCGACAAAACCAGGCAGTTGACCGACGAGGTCCTACGGGCCAGCCACGGGGTAACCAACCCTGACCAGCGTGCTCGTCTTCTCGCACAGGTTGCCACCTCCCTGGTCGGTCTTGATTCGCCACGTGGGCGAGACCTCGTGGACGAGGCTCAGGCGGCGGTTCTGGCCATAGGAGAACCCGATGCGCGGTTTGAGGGGCTGTACAACCTGGCACACACAGTGGCCGCCGCGGACCGTGACCGAGCGACCTGGCTCCTTGAAAAGGTAGAGGAGTGCGCGCATAGCGTCCCTGACGCACGAGATAAGGTCATGCGGCTCCGGGTTTTATCGAACTCCTCGCTGTTAGATGACTCGCCGGCATGGCGTCAGCGCCTCAGGGACGAGGCCGATCACGTCGAGAGCGCTGCCGAGCAGAGCAAGCTGTTCGACGAGTACTCGCGAGAGTCACCGGAGGGATCGCGCCGGGCCAGCGAAGCCAGAGCAAACCCCGACTCACGGTGGACAGTGGTGGAGCTGGTCAAGATCGCCAGAGATCTGGACCAGTCCCACCCCCACCAGGCAGTTGAACTACTGGAGGACGCTGAGCGGACCGTCCGCAAGATCGGCGTTCGCGAGAGGGAAGAGAGGGAGGAGGCGCTGAGCGAACTCACCGGCGCTCTGCCTTTTTGCGTTTCCTGGGCAGCCAGGACCATCCCCGACCGTGTCGTCGACCTTGTTACGAAGGTACGACACACCGTCAACGACCACGCCAGCCACGCGCAGAGAGACCAACTCACCGACCTGGCCTGGACATTGGCCATAACCGCGAACGAGCTGGCCAAAACAAACCCCCGTCGAGCGGTCGAGCTCATCCGTGAAGCCCAGGCCATTACGCCTCAGCCCCCCGGTAAGACACGGCAGCTCCTCCACAAGAAGGTCGCGGAAGCGTTGACCAAAATCGGTGCCGAACTGACCCCGATTGACGCCGAGCAGGCGGTGGCCCTCGCCCATGAGGCGAGGAAGATCGCCGCAGCACAGGACGACACCCTGCATCGAGTGCATACGGATTCCGCAGCCATGCGAGTGCTGGCACTGGCCGGCCAACACCTGGCCAGAGCCGACACAAACCGGTCGGCAGAACTTTTCCGTGAGGCCGAGTCCCTCGCTCGCCGCCTCCCCAAACAGGAGCTGTGGCCTGTCCCGCAGGCGCTGGCCATGGCTGGGAAGTCCATCGCAGGCACGAACCCCGACCAGATGGACACATTCGTTCAGCAGTCCGAACGCCTTGCGCGTGACCTCCCAGAGAAAGACAGGCAACGCTGCCTGCAATCGATCGCCGACGCCCTGATCAAGACCGGAAACGCTCTGGTCGACAGGGACCCCGACCACGCGGCGCTCTACGCTCGCGAAGCCGAACGCATCGTTCGCCAGATTTCAAACGACCGTGACCGTGACTTTCTCCTATACGAGATCATGGGCCTTCAAGCCGAAGTCGTCACACGCCGACCGGCCTACGCCGACCGCGCCAAACAGGTCGCGGAAAGAATGCCCGACGACGGGTTCAAGGCGTTCACCCTACAGAACCTGGCCATAGCGTTGGCCCCTGCTGACTCCGGGCACGCCGAGCGCATCGCCCAGGACATCACCGACGACAGATGTCGGGCGCGCGCCCTGGCATCGATCGCGAAAGCACGGCTGTGAGCCAGGAATCCCTTTTCAGACTGTGGGCACGCAGCGCACGCTCCCGGCGAGGGACTCGTTACGAGATCGCCGCAGAAAATTCAGGATCCCGACCTTCGTCTCTGATGACAGAAAGACTGCTGATTGAGCACCTGTGACAAGTCGGATACCCCGCTTGTGACAACCAGGATTCTTCGACCATTCTCATTCACCAGCTCAGCCGGTCCCGCTGGTGACAACTCCTGAGCTTCGGCTCACGGCCGTCGACGCTGTCCGCGAGTCCGGCTAGGGTCAGGACGCCCGCCTTCCTGATCGTGTGCGAGCCTGCGTCACGGCACCGGAGACCGCTCCCGCCGACGCTCATGCCGCCGTGTGGCTGGAGGAGGACGGCGGCGTGTGGGCCGACTATCCCACCGTGCCGCCGGACGACCATGCACTGCCGCTGGTGTGGGCCGAGGGCCGTCCCGTCTCCCGAGGCGAGTTGGGAACACGCGGGTATGTCCTGTCCCGGATCGCTGTCTGCCGCACCGAACTGGTCTCCACCTTCGGAATGCCGCAGGTGGACAGGTCCGCGCAGTACGCCTGCGTGTGGCTGGACGACGAGGGAGACGTCTGGGCCGACTACCCGACGGCCGACCCCACCGAGGACCTGATCCTCCCACTGGTGTGGGCGCGGGAGCAGACCGACTCCCGAAGCGAGCTGGCACCCGGTACACCCGCACCCTGCGCCAAGCGGAAGCGTGGCAGCTGACCGGCTACCTGCTGCTCGACACGGAGGACCGGTACCGGATCGACACCCTCGGCCTGTATCTCTCACGCTCCGGCACGCTGGCCAGCTGGCCGGTAGAGGAGTACCTGGACCTGCTCGGAGCCTGCCGCCGCGAGCTCCTCGCCTTCCGCACCGTGTTCACCGAGCTGCTCGAAGGCTGCACGGCTGACGTCGAACCGTACGAGCAGGAGGAGGAAGACCGAGTCCGTGACCTCCTGAAGCGCCTGGCTCCCGTCGCCGCCCCCGGCCATTGCCCGGTGTGCACCCGGCCCTGCCCCGCGTCCGGGCGTCGGCCCCGGGAGTTCTGTTCCTCCTGGTGCCGCGGCTGCGTCAAGTTCCTACGCAACAGGGGCCTGCTGCCCGGCGGCCCGGACGTGTTGCTCCCTCGGCCGCGCCAGCGCCTGGACCTGCCCGACGACGCGGAGATTGTGAGTCTCACACCCCGTTTCCCCAGGTAGACAGGGTGAGCTGTGAGGGTGTGAGGCTGTGAGATTACCTACTCGCAGCCGCGCCTCCGTACGCCCTGGTCCGGCACGCCAACCCGGAGGACGATGGAGTCATGGGCGAGCACGACCATGACCAGGACGACGTCGCCGAACCGGCGCGGCCGCCGCTCAGTGCGGCCCGCGCCCGGGAGATGACGGCCGGACTGCGCGAGGCGATGGACGACGTCCGACGCTCCGTGGCGATGCTCGCCGCCCGGGTCCGCGACGCGCACGCCGCCCGCGTCTGGGTGCCGCTCGGGCACGGCAGCTGGGAGTCGTACTGCGCCGCGGAGTTCGGCATCAGCCACGCACAGGCGTACCGGCTGCTCGACGTCGCCCGTTCCCTGACCGCAATCCACGACGCGGTCACCGCCGGCACCGAGACGTCTCGCACGCGAGACACCGACCCGGCAGCTGCGGCCGCCCTCGACTACGGCCTGTCCCAGCGCGCCCTGATCGCCGTCTCCGGCCGCACCGACGACATCGCGGAGCTGATCGCCCGCCGACTCACCACGCTCGCCCACAGCGGCCTCCACGCCCTTGATGAGCCGACGGTGCGCGCGGTGGTCCGCCAGGCCGTCCGTGACGTCCGCACCGCCCCGCCTCCGCCGCCCGCCGACGCGGATCCCACGGTTGCCGCGCTACGCCGCGTCGTCGATGAACTCGCCGCCAGCTCGTACGCGATCGGGGAGCTGATGCTCGAAGTCGCGCCGGCCTACCTGTCCGATGCCGACGCCGTCGACGTCCTGGCGCTGCTGTGCGAGGAGATCGGCGAGCCTCTCGAGCACGGCCTCGTCGCCCGCCGCTACGCGATCTCCGGCGACCGTCGCGCCCTGCACGGCACCGTCCTGTAGGCCACCGCTCCCAGCTGATCCTGTGTGGCACATAGCCCGTTTCCCCAGGTGGGCGGTGCGAGGTGTGAGGCGAGGGCCTGCGTCGACGGGGCCCGCTGCTCTTGGTCGTGCTGCTCGTCGCCGATGTGCCAGGGGGGTGCTGCTCGGTGGGTTCCGGCGGGTAGTGGTCGTCGGGTGGCTGCTGTGGGTGTCGTCCGATGCAGCGCAGTATTTGCATGGGCCAGGCGGCACATGGGTGCTGCACGGGTAGAAGGCCGGCCCCGGCCGTGCAGCGGCCGCGCTACTGCTGCACGCTGCGAGCCCCGCTGCTCGGAAGGCAGCAGCAGGGCAGCGGCGGCTGCATGACGTCGCAGATCTGCGATGTCCCGGGCGAGATCTATGCACAGCTGTTGCATGCAGCACCGGTGGGCGGGGCGGCGTGGTCCGGCCCGCTGGTTGTTGTTCTGGAGAACCAGAACAAGCCGGTTTACCTGGTGCTACCGGACGCCAGATTCTCGATCGGTGCCGGGCCACGTCGAGCTCCCTGGTTTGTTCTGCTGCTCCAGAACGATCTGGTTTAGCTAGTGCTACCGGCTTGATCGCAAGCGGGTACGAAGATGGCGCTGCACCGGGGGTGCAGCGCCATGGAATGCTTCGTGGGGTCAGGACCGCGTTGGAAGGCCAGCAAGGCCTTCGGCGGGGGTCAGCCGGTGGGGGCGAGATTGGCCATCTGGGCGGCGAACCGGGCCCGTCGCTGTTCGGTGAAGCGTCCGGGTTCGGCGGCCTTGATCTCCGGGACCGGCATGACGGGGGAGGAGACAGCACCGCCGGTCAGCAGTGGGTGGAGCTGATAGAGGCCGTCCTCAACGCTCCAGGCGAGCCCGCACTCCCGGAGCTCCTTGAAGCCGCGGTTCACGGTCGGCTTGCTCGCGCCCAGCTCGGCACACATCTCATTCTGGCTGATCGCGGCGGTGCCGGTCTCCGGGTCGCTGAGGTAGAGCAGCTGGTCCAGGACGCGGCGGCCGGCGGTGGAGACGTCGACCAGGGCCAGGAGCCGCAGGACGTCACGGGAGATCGTGACGGGGGCCTCCGTGGGAGGGCTGGGGACGTAAGAGCTGCTCACGGAGCCTCACCACTTCCGATCAGGTCGACGCTGTAACGAGGATATGCCGCGCGAGGTCATGCGCTCGCCTTGCGTACGGGGCGACGCTGCCGGAGCGTGACGACCTTCTCCTTGCGGCGGGCGGCCTCGGCGGCTTTCTTCTCCGCCTCCCGCGCCTGGCGCCACTCGGTGGGGTAGTCGGAGTGCGGGATGATGCAGGCCGGGCCCGGGGCGTCGTTCCACAGCTTCTGCCACTTCTCCTGCTCTCCGGAAGTGCCGGCCACCGTCAGCCACGGGTTCAGCTGGAGGATGCCTCGCTTGGCGGTGCGCATCCAGCGGATGTGCGCGAAGAACTGGCTGGCCTCGTTCACAGAGGCCGCCGACAGGTTGCACCGGGCCTGGAGGTCACGCTGGTTGGTCTTCACAAAGCCGCGGGCAGCGGCCCGGGTCCGGTCGTCGGCGCGGTTGGCGTTCTGCAGCGCCACGAGCTTGCACCAGACCTGAAACCAGGAGCCGGGCATCTTCAGACTGCCGAGCACGTCCATCAGCAGACGGGCATCCAGCACGTAGCCGCTGCACTCCGCGCTCGCGGCGAACTCGCGCCCCTTGATCTTCTCGACGCCCAGGATCAAGCCGCCCTTGCCGTCCGACCGCGCGACGACGCGCTCGCCGGGGCGGACGATCGGCAGCTGTTCCATCAGCACAGTCCTCCAGAGATGATCAACGTTTCGGGGAGCACGGTAGCACTAGGTAAACCGGCTTGTTCTAGAAGGGCAGAACAAACAGTGCCTCACAGTCACCTGACGACCCATCAGTTTCGGGGGGTGTTTGTTCTAGATCTCCAGAACACCCAGGACTCGTTTGTTCTGGAGATCTAGAACAAACGATTTCCCATCACCGCAGGTCAAGGCCGTTTTCGGCGCGGAACGCTCTTATGTCTCACTAGAGCCTGGCTGTCGCACGAACCCCCGCCGATACGCCGCGCGGTGCGCGGCACAAGCAGCTGGCAGCAGCGGGCGTGTCGCCCTCGACGGGGGGCCGGTCTCCGTGCCTGAGCTCGCTTCGCCTGCGGACCCCTGCCCCGGCGCGGGTCGTGGACAGCAACAGCGGCTCTGAGTCTCGGGTGGTGCCCACCGTGATGCTCCAAAGGCCGGAAGCGTGACCAGTGCCAGTGGGCGGTTCCGCCGCCCGGCCCCGGCGGCCGTTCGGCTCCGCTACCTCCCGCACGTCGAATTACGACGCCTCATATCGGGGCTTCCGTTCTGTGGCTGAGCAATTAACGGCCACGCAATCTCGAATTCTTCCGGTACTTTTTCGCCAGAGGACCGGGTAGTGCGGCTAAGACCCAAACACTACACAGCACGTCCACATGATGCATCACCCAGGCCATGCATTCGCTCATCCGGGTGATGCATCGGCGAATTCTGCACCACATGGAGCGTTGGGCATGTATGCTGGCAGGGTATCAGTAAACGTCAACGCATCGATTCAGGGCCCGACGAGGGGTTCGGGTGGAGCGTAGCGAAACCCGTCACTGCGGTGGGGCCGACACCCCGTCAGGCCCATGGCCCGTCACTCTCGTTGCGGAGGCGGTGGCTTGGATCCCCAAACCCTACACAAGCCCGCGCATGATGCATTCCCCTTGCTGCCAGCCTCGGCACCCGCGCTTGCGCGGGTGCTCTCAATTCGCGCTTGCGCGAATTGACACGCTTTTAGAATTCCGCTTGCGGAATTCAATTCCCGCGCTTGCGCGGGAATTTGGCGGAGCGCCAGCGGAGCCGTCACTATGCCCCGG
>NZ_BAAAIF010000095.1:0-30401 GCF_039525925.1 Streptomyces javensis
GGCCCCCGACTTCCCGGGCGGGCACCCCGGGGCCGTACCAGGTGCCCGCCGCGGACGGCCCCCGGCCGCCGTGGCGGCCGGAGTCCTTCGACCGGGTGCTGGTGGACGTCCCCTGCACCGGCCTGGGCGCCCTGCGCCGTCGCCCCGAGGCGCGCTGGCGGCGCCGCCCCGAGGACCTCGAGGGCTTCGCCCCGCTCCAGCGCGGACTGCTGCGGGAGGCGCTGGCCGCGGCGCGGATCGGCGGAGTGGTCGGCTACGCCACCTGCTCCCCGCACCCGGCCGAGACCCGGGCCGTGGTCGAGGACGTCCTCAAGGGGCGGGGCGGCGCGGCCGTCTCCGCGGAGTGGATCGACGCCCGGCCGCTGCTGCCCGGGGTGCCCGAGCTGGGCGACGGCCCCGACATCCAGCTGTGGCCGCACCGGCACGGCACGGACGCCATGTATCTGGCCCTGCTGCGCCGCACCGGCTGACCGCGTCCCCGGGGCCAGTCCTCTCAGGAACGGGAGTTCAGTCCTCCGGAACCGCCGGAAGCGCTTCCTCGGGCCGGTCGGTCGGGGCGTAGAGCGTATTGGCGTGGGCGGTGGGGTTGAGGTCTTTGTGCACCGCGCGCGCCACCGCCTCGATGGTGGCCACGCCCGCCTCCATGGTGCGGTCGTCCTGGGTGAGCACGGTGAGCGTGTAGTCGTGGCCGCCGCCGGTGAAGGCGCCGATGCTGTGCACCCGCCAGCCGTGCGAGGACCGCTCCAGCCAGCCGTTCTTCACATGGATCTTGGTACCGCCCGGTACACCGGCCGGGGTGCCCCAGCGCTGGCTGGGGATGACCTTGCCCATCAGAGTGAGGACATAGGCGCGGGAGGCGTCGGTCAGCACCGTGTTCGCGTGGGTGATCAGCTCCAGGAGCCGCTCCTGGTCGTTCGCGGTGATCCGGGTGAGGCCCCAGTAGCCGTCCTTGCCGGGCACCGTGGCGTCCATTCCGGCCGCCCGCAGGAACGCCTTGACCCCGGCGGGCTTGAGCCGCTTCCACAGTTTGCTGGTCGAGGCGTTGTCCGACTTGGTGATCATGGCCTTGGCGAGGGTCTTCTCGCGTTTGGTCAGCCCCCGGTGGTGCCGCTGCGCGTCCCACAGCAGCGTCCCCAGGACCGTCACCTTCACCACGCTCGCGGAGTCGAACCGCTGGTTCGCGCGCAGGGTGCAGCGGGTGTGGGTGGTGGGGTCGCGGAGGCTGATCGCGACGGTGCCGGACCGGCCGCGCAGCGCGCCGGCGATGTCCTTGGACATCTTTCCGGCCAGTCCGGGCTGGTGCGAGACGCAGACCGGGCGCGGTGCCGTGGCCGCCGCCGGGGCGGGCCCGGCCCCGGCGACCGGCGCCACGACGACGGCCGCCGTCAGCGCCGCGCAGACCGCGGTGCGGGGGTGCCGGGGTATTCCGTAACTCGTCATGGTGGGTTGCCTGTAGGGGTTGCTCGACCATCTTCATGATCTCGTCTCCCCCGGCGTCCGTCGATCCGAGCGGGGCCGAGGCGATCCGAGGGGGGCCGAGGCGATCCGAGCGGGACCGAGGCGTTCCGAGCGAGGCCGGTGATCAGATCCCGGCTCCATGTACCGGCGCCGATCGTGGGAGGCTTGGAGCCATGGCCCCGCAGATCAATCCCAGCATCCTGTCCGCAGACTTCTCCCGCCTGGCGGATGAGGCGAAGGCGGTCGAAGGCGCCGACTGGCTCCACGTCGATGTCATGGACAACCACTTCGTCCCCAACCTCACCCTCGGCGTGCCGGTGGTCGAATCGCTGGGCAAGGCCACGCAGACCCCGTTGGACTGCCACCTCATGATCGAGGACCCGGACCGCTGGGCGCCGCAGTACATCGAGGCGGGCGCCGGCTCCGTCACCTTCCACGTGGAGGCCGCGGCCGCGCCGGTGCGGCTGGCGCGCGAGATCCGGGCCAAGGGCGCGCGGGCCTCGATGGCGCTCAAGCCCGCCACCCCCATCGAGCCGTACGAGGATCTGCTGCCCGAGCTGGACATGCTGCTGGTGATGACCGTGGAGCCCGGCTTCGGCGGCCAGGCGTTCCTCGACATCATGCTGCCGAAGATCCGCCGCACCCGGGAGCTCATCGCCAGGCACGGCCTCCAGATGTGGTTGCAGGTGGACGGCGGGGTCTCGGCCGAGACCATCGAGCGATGCGCCGAGGCGGGCGCCGATGTGTTCGTCGCGGGCTCGGCCGTCTACGGCGCCGACGACCCTGCCAAGGCCGTACGGGAGCTGCGCCACCTGGCCGAAAAGGCGACCGGCGCCCCCGGTTCATGAGGCGACGTAGCTACCGGTCGGTGAACTCAAGGGTGAAGGCCAAACCAACTCCGCCGTTTCTGACAGGATGAACGGTGAGTCCGGACAGTGAATAGTGAGGAGACCGCGGTGTCGACGGGCCGTTCAGCCACGCGGATGGGACCCGCCGAACTGGTGCAGGCGGCCGCCATGGCGCGCCGCTTCTACCTCGAGGGCAAGTCCAAGATCCAGATCGCCGAGGAGTTCGGCGTCAGCCGCTTCAAGGTCGCGCGGGTGCTGGAGACGGCGCTCGAGCGCGATCTGGTGCGCATCGAGATCCGGGTTCCCGCCGAGCTCGACGCGGAGCGCTCCGACGCGCTGCGCGCCCGCTACGGGCTGCGCCACGCGGTCGTCGTGGAGTCCCCGGCGGACGCCGAGGCGGACACCCCGGACCCGGAGAACCTCGGCGAGGTCGCCGCGGACCTGCTGGGCGAGCTGGTGACCGAGGGGGATGTGCTGGGGCTGGCCTGGGGGCGGTCCACGATCCACATGGCGGCCGCGCTGCACCGGCTGCCCCCGTGCACCGTCGTCCAGCTCACCGGCGTGTACGACGCGGGTACGGCCGAGCGCGGCTCGGTCGAGGCGGTGCGCCGCGCCGCCGCCGTCTCCGGCGGTGAGGCGCATCCCATCTACGCGCCGATGCTGCTGCCGGACACGGCCACCGCGGACGCCCTGCGCGGTCAGACCGGTATCGCCCGCGCCTTCGAGTACTTCGACAAGGTCACCGTGGCCTGTGTCTCCATCGGCTCGTGGGAGGCCGGGATCTCCACGGTCTACGACATGCTGACGGAGGAGGAGCGGGCCCACTACGAGAGCCTGGGCGCCGCCGCCGAGATGTCGGCCCACCTCTTCGATGCCGAGGGCCGTCGCATCGGCCGCGACCTGGGCGAGCGCTGCATCACCGTGGAGGCCGACCGGCTGCGCCGGATCCCCGAGGTGGTGGCCATCGCCGGTGGCCGCCGCAAGGCCGAGGCGATCGGGGCGGTGCTGAGGTCCGGCCTGGTCACCAGCCTGGTGACGGACACCGCCGCCGCGGACTACCTGCTCGCCGAGACCACCCCGGCCGCCCACCCGGCCCTCGACCGCGCCGACCCGGACGGGCCGTAAGCCCACGGGCACGGTATCCCGCTGCCCATCCGCCCGGGATTCGGAATGGGCTCCTCGTAGGATTACATGATCACGAGTGCTTGTCCGCTGTGTCTTCGTGGGAGTGACCTGCGTCCCTCCGTGTGAAAATGTGTAAGTATGCAATTCCTTGAGCCCGGCACCGGACGCTACGTAAAGTCATCCCCGGCTCCCTACGACCTGACGTACGACGATGTGTTCATGGTGCCGAGCCGTTCCGCGGTCGGTTCCCGCCAGGGAGTGGACCTGTCGGCCCCCGACGGCACCGGCACCACCATCCCGCTCGTCGTCGCCAACATGACCGCGATCGCCGGTCGCCGCATGGCCGAGACGGTCGCCCGGCGCGGTGGCCTCGTCGTGATCCCGCAGGACATCCCGATCGACGTCGTCACCGACGTGGTCCGCTGGGTCAAGAGCCGCCATCTGGTGCTGGACACCCCGATCGTCCTCGCCCCGACCGGCACCGTCGCCGATGCGCTGTCGCTGCTGCCCAAGCGGGCACACGGCGCGGGTGTGGTGGTCGAGGACGGGCGTCCGGTGGGTGTGGTGACCGAGTCCGATCTGACCGGGGTGGACCGCTTCACCCAGCTGTCCGAGGTGATGTCGCGGGAGCTGATGGTGCTCGACGCCGACATCGACCCCCAGGAGGCGTTCAGCCGCCTGGACGCCGCCCATCGCAAGCTGGCGCCCGCCGTGGACGCCGACGGGAAGCTGGCGGGCATCCTGAGCCGCAAGGGAGCGCTGCGCGCGACGCTCTACACACCCGCGGTGGACGCGGCGGGTCGGCTGCGGATCGCGGCCGCCGTCGGGGTCAACGGCGATGTGGAGGGCCGTACGAAGGCGCTCCTCGACGCCGGGGTGGACACCCTCGTCGTGGACACCGCCCACGGCCACCAGGAGTCGATGATCAGCGCGCTCAAGGCGGTCCGGGGGCTGGGCCCGCGGGTGCCGGTGGTGGCGGGCAACGTGGTCGCCGCCGAGGGGGTGCGCGATCTCATCGAGGCCGGTGCCGACATCGTCAAGGTCGGCGTGGGGCCGGGTGCCATGTGCACCACCCGCATGATGACCGGCGTCGGCCGGCCGCAGTTCTCCGCGGTGATGGAATGCGCCGCCGAGGCGCGGAAGTTCGGCAAGCACATCTGGGCGGACGGCGGAATCCGGCACCCCCGCGACGTCGCCATGGCGCTGGCCGCCGGGGCGTCCAACGTCATGATCGGCTCCTGGTTCGCGGGCACGTACGAGTCGCCCGGCGACCTCCAGCACACCGCCGACGGCCGCCCGTACAAGGAGAGCTTCGGCATGGCGTCGGCCCGCGCGGTGCGCAATCGCACCAGCGAGGAGTCGGCGTACGAGCGGGCCCGCAAGGGGCTGTTCGAGGAGGGCATCTCCACCTCGCGGATGTTCCTGGATCCGGCCCGGCCGGGCGTCGAGGACCTGATCGACTCGATCGTCGCGGGCGTCCGCAGCTCCTGCACCTACGCGGGCGCCGGGTCGCTGGAGGAGTTCCACGAGCGGGCCGTCGTCGGCGTCCAGAGCGCCGCGGGCTACGCCGAGGGCAAGCCCCTCCACGCCTCCTGGGACTGAGACGGCGGCTCCTGGGACCGCGACAGCGACTCCTGGGACCGGGGCAGTGACTCCTGGGACCGCGACAGCGCCACAGCCCCACTCGGCTCGGGTGAGTGGGGCTGTGGCGCTGTGTCGCGACGGTGGCTCATCTCGCCATTCCACGCTGCTCACCCCGGGTCCGGGGCAGCGCGTGGCGTGGCGGGCTGGTGAGCGTGATCTGCCGCACCAGCTGGTGGAACGAGACCAGCGCGGCGACCGGGGGGAGACCGGCCACGGCAATGCTGGGCGCGTTCCTCGGGGCGTGTGCCACGCACAGGAACACCGCGATGGTGGAGAAGAGCACCACCACCGCCCATGAGTGCGCCGCGCCCCGCCGGTGCAGGGCGGCCCGCAGCACCGACAGCGAGGCGACCAGCCAGGGGCCGTAGACCAGCAGGGGCCACCACGCCGCCATGGACTCCGTGGTGCTCGGGGAGGCCAGATAGCGCAGCGGGCGGTAGGAGATCATTCCGCCGAGCACGCTCAGCATGGCGACGATGACCGTGGTGACCGCCGCGAAGATCAGGCTGATCACATGCAGCCACGGCATCGTCGGCAGCCGGAAGCGGACCCGGCGGCGCTTGCCGCGCCCCCGCACATGCGCGGGGGAGGGGGCGCGCAGCGGGGTGACCGGTGGTCCGATGGGACCGGTGGTGTGCATCGCCTCCTCGGCGGAGGACGTCTGGAGCAGCCGGGCCAGGTCCCCCTCCAGGTCGTCCCAGCGGCCCTCGATGGTCTCCGGGTCGGGCAGGGGGAAAGGATTCATCTCATAATCGGCCGCCACCTCGAACCGCTCCCCGGGAGGGGGCGCGGGGGCGGGCCGGTGGCCGGTGGGAGGGGGCCCGTAGCCGCCCGGCCTCGGCTCGGTGTACGTCATGCCTTGACGCCCGGTTCTGTGGTATCGGAGCGCTGGAGGAAGTCCGCCTCGATCCGGCCCAGCGTCCGGATGAAGTCCTCCCACACTCTCGCGCAGTATTCGAGCGGGTAGCGCTCGCTGTCACCCCCCTGGTCACGAGGCCGGAACACCGGTTCGGCACCGAGGCGGGAGTGATCGGGTGGTTGCAGACTGTCAGTGGTCACGTCCCCACCAACGACCGCTAAAATGGTGCAGTATCGCGGCATTCGGGTGAAACGCGCGCTGACGAGCTCAGTGTTTCGCAACGATTCACCGTCGGGCGCCCCCGCGCGCAACGTTGCGACACGTATGCGCAACCATGGTCCATTACGGCCGTCGGCGGACGGCTCATAGGGTCTTGCGCTGACGTGGAGTGGCGGAGACCGGCTGCTCGGCGATTCCCACCTGCGGGTTTCCCTTCCGGGTACCCGTATGTCCGCAGTCGGTCGCCACCACCTGATGGCAGCGATAAAGGAGCCACCCAAGTGTTGGAGCACGGCGCAGCACCGCCCGCCACCCAGCAACCGGAACCAGACCCTCCGGTCGGCGGGCTGGGCGCCCGGCTGATGCGGCGCAAGCCCGTGGAGCGGCTGGTCGCCGAGGGCGGCCAGGGCGAGGGCGGAAGCCTCCGGCGGTCGATGGGCGTATGGCAGCTCACCATGATCAGCATCGGCGCCACCCTGGGCACCGGCATCTTCGTGGTGCTCGGCGAGGCGGTGCCGGACGCGGGCCCCGCGGTCGTCGTGTCGTTCGTCATAGCCGGGCTCACCGCGCTGTTCTCCGCGCTGTCGTACGCCGAGCTGGCGGGCACCATCCCGGTCTCCGGCTCCTCCTACTCGTACGCCTACGCCACGATGGGCGAGCTGATCGCCTGGATCTGCGGCTGGTGTCTGATCCTGGAGTACGGCGTCTCGGTGGCGGCCGTGGCCGTCGGCTGGGGCGAGTACCTCAACGAACTGCTCGACGGCACGCTCGGGGTCACCATCCCCGACGCGCTGGCCGCCCCGCCCGGGGACGGCGGGATCTTCAATCTGCCCGCACTGCTCGTGGTGCTGCTGGCCATGGCGTTCCTGCTGGGCGGGGCCAAGGAGAGCGCCCGCGCCAACGCCATCATGGTCGGGGTGAAGATCGCGGCGCTGATCCTCTTCTGCGCCGTCGCCTTCACCGGCATCCGGGCCGGCAACTACACCCCGTTCATGCCGCTGGGCATGGCGGGCGTCAGCGCTGCCGGCGCCACCCTCTTCTTCTCCTACATCGGCTTCGACGCCGCCTCCACCGCCGGTGAGGAGGCCAAGAACCCCCAGCGCGACCTGCCCCGCGCGATCATGCTCTCGCTGATCATCGTCACCGCGCTGTACTGCCTGGTGGCCGCCGTGGCGGTGGGCGCGCTGCCGTGGAAGAAGTTCTCCGGCTCCGAGGCCGCGCTCGCCTCGATCATGAAGGATGTCACCGGACAGAACTTCTGGGCCGTGCTGCTGGCGGCCGGTGCGGTGATCGCGATCGCGTCCGTGGTGCTGACCGTGCTCTACGGGCAGACCCGCATCCTCTTCGCGATGTCCAGGGACGGGCTGGTGCCCAAGGTCTTCTCCACGGTCCACGCCCGGACCGGGGTGCCCCGCGCCAACACCGTCATCGTCTCGCTCTTCTGCGGCGTCCTCGCCGCCGCGATCCCGCTCGGCCAGCTCGCCGACGCCACCAGCATCGGCACGCTCTTCGCCTTCGCGCTGGTCAACATCGCCGTGATCGTGCTGCGCCGGACCCGGCCCGATATGCCCCGGACCTTCCGGGTGCCGCTGTCCCCGCTCTTCCCGGTGGTCGGCTTCGTGCTGTGTCTGTGGATGATGGGCAGCCTTCAGTTCGTGACCTGGGTGGTCTTCGGCGTGTGGATGGCCGTCGGCCTTGTGCTGTACTTCGGATACGGCATGCGCCGATCCCGACTGGCCACAGCAGAGAAGTGATTGCCCCCCAGTGCGACTGAACGATCTCGACGAACGCATCGTCCACGCCCTCGCCGAGGACGCCCGCCGCTCCTACGCCGACATCGGCGAAATCGTCGGGCTGTCCGCGCCCGCCGTCAAACGGCGGGTGGACCGGCTGCGGGCGGAGGGGGCCATCACCGGCTTCACGGTGCGGGTCGACCCGGTGGCGCTGGGCTGGGAGACCGAGGGCTTCATCGAGCTCTTCTGCCGCCACAACACCTCGCCGGACGACATCCGCCGGGGTCTGTCGCGCTACCCCGAGGTGGTGTCCGCGTCCACCGTCACCGGTGACGCGGACGCCGTCGTCCAGGTCTTCGCCGCGGATATGCGCCACTTTGAGCGGGTGCTGGAGCGGATCGCTGGGGAGCCGTTCGTTGAGCGCACGAAGTCTGTGCTGGTGCTGTCGCCTTTGCTGCGGAGGTTCAGCTCGGGTGCGCCTACGTAGGCGCTTCGCTGGGTGCGCGGTTCTGGGCGTCTGCCCTGGCCTGTTGTCGGTCGGCTGCGGCGTTCGTCGTGGCTGGGCGCGCCCACGCGGCGGAGCCGCATATCGACACAGCCCCGCGCCCCTTTGGGGCGCCCCCACGCGGCGGAGGCGCATACAGCCCCGCGCCCCTTCGGGGCCGTGCAACAAATCGTCGCGTACCGGTTCCCATACGTCATGAATCGACGCCGGACGCAATGAAGTCGTCTTGTTGGGCGATCCGGAGGCAACGTACTGTTTTTATGCCCGTACTCCTCCTCCCAAGGTCTGCCATGCCGCCGCTGCGCACCGCTCTGCTCCAGAACTCCGGTCACCCCGGCGACCCCGCCGGTAACCTCAAGGTCCTCGACGAGGCCGCCGCCCGCGCGGCCGCCGACGGCGCCGGACTGCTGGTCACCGCGGAGATGTTCCTCACGGGCTACGCCATCGGCGGTGGCGGCGTGCGGGAGCTGGCCGAGCCGGCCGACGGGCCGAGCGGCCGGGCCGTGGCCGACATCGCCGCGGCGCACGGGTTGGCCATCCTCTACGGCTACCCCGAGCGCCACGCGGGCGCGGTCCACAACTCCGCACGGCTGGTGGGCGCGGACGGCACCGAGCTGGCCAACTACCGCAAGACCCACCTCTACGGCTGCTTCGAGCGGGAGTCGTTCGCCCCGGGGGAGACCCCCGTCGTCCAGGCCACCATCGGCGAGCTGACCGTCGGCATCCTGGTCTGCTACGACGTGGAGTTCCCCGAGAACGTACGGGCCCACGCCCTGGCCGGGACCGATCTGCTGGTGGTGCCCACCGCGCAGATGCACCCCTTCGAGTTCGTCGCCGAATCCCTGATTCCGGTGCGGGCCTTCGAGAGCCAGATGTACATCGCGTACGTCAACCGCAGCGGCCGCGAGGGCGAGTTCGACTTCGTCGGGCTGAGCTGTCTGGCCGGGCCCGACGGCGCCACCTGTCTGCGCGCCGGCCGCGGTGAGGAGCTCCTCCTCGGCGACGTCGACCCCAAACTGCTGACGACCTCGCGCCGGATCAACCCGTATCTGCGCGACCGCCGCCCCGGTCTCTACACCTCCCTCAGCTGATCCGTCCGGCCCCTGCCGCACCCGAACCACCCTTTTGAGCACCAAGCAGCAAGGAGTCCGTACCCCATGACGTCCACGGTGCCCACCGCCGTCCATGACGAGCAGGAGACGCAGGCCCTCGAGGCCCTGCCGCCCATCACCATGTTCGGCCCGGACTTCCCCTACGCCTACGACGACTACCTCGCCCACCCCGCGGGCCTGGGCCAGATACCGGCGACCGAGCACGGCGCCGAGGTCGCGGTCGTCGGTGGCGGTCTCTCCGGCATCGTCGCCGCGTACGAGCTGATGAAGATGGGCCTGCGGCCCGTGGTCTACGAGGCCGACCGGATCGGCGGACGGCTGCGCACCGTCGGCTTCGACGGCTGTGACGACGCGCTGACCGCCGAGATGGGCGCGATGCGCTTCCCGCCGTCCTCCACCGCCCTCCAGCACTACATCGACCTGGTGGACCTGAAGACCCAGCCGTTCCCCAACCCGCTGGCCCCCGAGACCCCCTCGACCGTCGTCGACCTCAAGGGCGAGTCCCACTACGCCCGCACCATCGACGATCTGCCGCCGGTCTACCGCGAGGTGGCCGACGCCTGGAACGCCTGCCTGGAGGAGGGCGCGGACTTCTCCGACATGAACCGCGCCATCCGTGAGCGGGATGTGCCCCGGATCCGGGAGATCTGGGCGCGGCTGGTCGAGAAGCTGGACAACCAGACCTTCTACGGCTTCCTCTGCGACTCCTCTGCCTTCACCTCCTTCCGCCACCGGGAGATCTTCGGCCAGGTCGGCTTCGGCACCGGCGGCTGGGACACCGACTTCCCCAACTCCATCCTGGAGATCCTGCGGGTCGTCTACACCGAGGCCGACGACCACCACCGCGGCATCGTCGGCGGCAGCCAGCAGCTTCCGCTGCGGCTGTGGGAGCGCGAGCCCGAGAAGATCGTCCACTGGCCCCAGGGCACCTCGCTGGCCTCGCTGCACGAGGGCGCGCCCCGCCCGGCCGTGACCCGGCTGCACCGGGCCGCGGGCGACCGCGTCGTGGTGACGGACGCGAGCGGTGACATCCGCTCGTACCGCGCGGTGGTCTTCACCGCGCAGTCCTGGATGCTGCTCTCCAAGATCGACTGCGATGACTCGCTCTTCCCGATCGACCACTGGACGGCGATCGAGCGCACCCACTACATGGAGTCCAGCAAGCTCTTCGTGCCGGTGGACCGGCCGTTCTGGCTGGACAAGGACGAGGTCACCGGGCGGGACACGATGAGCATGACGCTCACCGACCGGATGACCCGCGGCACCTATCTGCTGGACGACGGCCCGGACCGGCCCGCCGTCATCTGCCTCTCCTACACCTGGTGCGACGACAGCCTGAAGTGGCTGCCGCTGTCGGCGAACGAGCGGATGGAGGTCATGCTCAAGTCGCTTTCGGAGATCTATCCGAATGTCGACATCCGCAAGCACGTCATCGGCAGCCCGGTCACCGTGTCCTGGGAGAACGAGCCGTACTTCATGGGCGCGTTCAAGGCCAATCTGCCCGGCCACTACCGCTACCAGCGCCGGCTGTTCACCCACTTCATGCAGGACCGGCTGCCCGCCGACAAGCGTGGCGTCTTCCTCGCGGGCGACGACATCTCCTGGACGGCGGGCTGGGCCGAGGGCGCCATCCAGACCGCGCTCAACGCGGTGTGGGGCGTCATGCACCAGTTCGGCGGCTCCACCGACCCGAAGAACCCCGGGCCGGGCGATCTGTACGACGAGATCGCGCCCGTAGAGCTCCCCGAGGACTGAGCCGGACCGGGGGCGGCGCCAAGCACGCGGTCCGGGGTCCGCCTCAGCACGCGGACGGCAGAGGGGTGAGCAGAAAGCGCCCGACCAGGCCCACGGTGGCGTCGACGCGCTCCGCGAACTCCTCCGCCAGCTCCGGCACCGCGCGCAGCCCCCACAGCGCGCGGAACGCCGCCCATGCGGCGTCCCGCGCCTTCTCCAGGCTCCAGGAGCCCACGAGATGGGTGAGCGGATCGGCCACGTCCAGCAGATCGGGGCCGGGCATCAGCTCCTCCCGGATCCGCTCCTCCATCCCCGCGAGCAGCTCTCCGATCCGGTCGAAGTCGCCCTCCAGGGCGTCCGGTTCGAGGTCCCGGGCCCGGCAGGTGTCCAGCAGCGCCAGCGCCAGGTCATGGCCGATATGGGCGTTGATCCCGGCGAGCGCGAACTGCACCGGGCGGACCCCGGGATGGCACCGCAGCTGGAACAGCGGTCGCCAGCAGGCGGGCGGCCGCCCGCCCGTGGTCACCGCGTCGACCGCCGTCAGATAGCGCTCGGCGAACCGCACATCCAGCTCCTCGGTGGCGGCCGGGTCGTGGAAGTACCCGTCCGCGAGCCGCCGGCCGACCTCCTCGGTGACCGACAGGTACACCCCGTTGAAGACCGCCACCCCGTCCCCGGGCGGCAGCGCCGCGCCGAGCGCGCTCATGCGCGCCACGACGCTTCGCACGGTGCGCGGTGCGGGCCGCGCGGGCGTGGGCATCGTCATGGACGCCAGCGTGGCAGGCCGGACGGGCGCGGTCCCGCCGTACGCCGCCGCTTCCCCTGGACGGCCTAAGCGCTCCGCGGGAAGTTCCCCGGGATGCCGTCGTGCGTCTGCGGCCGCATCGTGGCTGGCCGCCACGCGGCGGAGCCGCATATCGACACAGCCGCGGCGGAGCCGCACATCGCCGACCTGCTCAGGGCCTGTCGTCAACTGGGGCGCCCGGCCGCGAGCAGGGCGTCCCCTCTGACGACAGGCCCTGACGCCCCGTCAACGCCGTATCACAGCACACCCGCGTCGCGCGCCGTCCACATCGACGGGTACAGCGGCCGCCAGCCCAGTTCGTCGCGCAGCCGGAGGTTGGCGGCGATCCCGGACCAGGGGTCCTCGTCGGTCCGCTCGGTCATGCCCTCGGGCAGCGGCACCCCGTTGATCTGGAAGAGCTCGACCGTGGTCATCGGGGCGTCGTCCACGATGTTGTACTTGCGGCCCGACACCGAGCCGCCGGCCGCGCCGCCCGGCGCGCGCAGCAGCCGCAGCAGCGCCTGCGTGGCGTCCGCGTGGTGGACCATGGCGAGCCGCTGGCTCCCGGCCCATGCCGCCGCGTGCGGCAGGACGTTCGCCAGATGCGGATCACCGTCCCCGTAGACGAAGGCGAGGCTGCCGATCCGCAGATCGAGGCCGTGCTCGCGGTGCAGCGCCAGCAGCTCCCGCTCCGCCTCGGCCTTGGAGGCGGGGTACGCGCCCCACAGCAGCCCGCCGGGCCTGCTCTCGTCGTCCTCCGTGAACGGCCGCCCGCGCGAGGCGCCGTACACCAGATTGGTGCTGACCTGGAGGAACCGGCTCGTCCCGGCCTCGACCGCGGCCCGCCCGAGCGCCACCGCCGCGTCCCGGTTGACCGCCCACGCCTCCTCGTCCGGCACCCCGCGGAAGGCCGCCGCGATGTTGACCACCGCGTGCACCCCCTCCATGGCCCTCCGCAGATCCTTCTCCTCGCGCAGATCGCCGACCAGGGGCCGGGCGCCCTGGGCCGCGAAGGCGGCGCCGCGCTCCTCGTCGCGCACCAGCACCCGTACCTCGGTACCGGCCGCGCGCCGCTCCAGCAACCGCTTGGTGAACCGCCGTCCCACCTGGCCGGTCGCACCCGTCACCAGAATCAAGGGCATGAGCATCCGCCTTTCGTCTCGTCGCTCGGCCTCAGCCTGCGACGGGGCGGGGCGGGGCCGGGAGAGACCTCCTCATCCAGGGATCCGCAGACCCTGGATACGGGACGCGGACGCGGCGACGATGGGAGCGTGCATCGAACGGAACTCGCCGACTTCCTGCGCCGCTGCCGCGCCCGCCTGGGCCCCGCCGAGGTGGGGCTGACGCCCGGCCCCCGGCGCCGTACGCCCGGGCTGCGCCGGGAGGAGGTGGCCCAGCTCGCGGGCATGTCCCCGGACTACTACACCCGGCTGGAGCAGGCCCGCGGCCCGCGCCCGTCCCGCCAGATGCTGACCGCGCTGGCCCGGGCGCTGCGGCTCACCGACGACGAGCGGGACTACCTCTTCCACCTGGTGGGGGAGGAGCCGCCGCGCGACCGCAGCACCTCGGAGCATGTGCGGCCCGGGCTGCTCAGGGTGCTGGACCGGCTGTACGACACCCCGGCCCAGGTGATCACCGACTGGGGCGAGGTGCTGGCGCAGAACGCGATGGCGGCGGCGCTGGTCGGCGACATCATGGGGCGGCCGCCCGGCGACCGCAACATCGTCCGGTCCTTCTTCACCCGGCGCGCCGCCTCCGACGCCCCCGGGATCTTCCCGAGCGAGGAGATCGAGGCGCACGCCCGGCTGCATGTGGCCACCCTCCGGGCCGTCTTCGCCGCCCGCCCCGACGACCCCGGCCCGGCGGGGCTGGTGGCCGAACTGCTGTCGGAGAGCGCGGAGTTCGCGGCGCTGTGGAAGGCCCATGAGGTGGCCGTACGGCACTCCACGGTCAAGCGGTTCACCCACCCGGTGGTGGGGACGATGGAGCTGGACTGCGAGGTCCTGCTGAGCTCGGAACACGCCCAGCGGCTGATCGTCCACACCGCCCGCCCCGGCAGTGAGTCCGCCGAGCGGCTGGAGCTGCTGCGGGTGGTGGGCTTGCAGGACCTCGCCCCGCGGGGATGAGGCCCGGGGAGTTTTCCGCCCTTCCAGCCCCTCCAGGGGGCACCTCCCAGCGGTAGCTGGGGGAGCTTGAGGAGCGGGGTCTGGGACGGAGCCGCACCTTCCAGCCCCTCCAGGGGGCACCTCCCAGCGGTAGCTGGGGGAGTTTGAGGAGCGGGGTCTGGGGCGGAGCCGCACCGTCCAGCCCCTCCGGCGTTTGAGGAGCGGGGTCTGGGGTGGAGCCGCACTGTCCAGCCCCTCCAGGGGGCACCTCCCAGCGGTAGCTGGGGGAGCTTGAGGAGCGGGGTCTGGGGCGGAGCCCCAGTTGTGGGAAGGGGCGGGGAGGGGAGCAGCCCGCCGCAGGCGTACGCATACCGTCGGACACCCCCCGGGGGGCCTACGCCGACCGTTCGTCGTCGTATTCGCTGGTGCCCGCGTCCAGCAGGGGCTCCTGCCGCTTCAGATGTGCCGGGGCCAGCGCGCGCAGCACGTGGTAGCCGAGCAGCACCACGATCGTGCCGAGCGCGATCCCGCCCAGCTCGAAGTTGTCGCCGATCTTCAGGCTGACGCCGCCGACGCCGATGATGACGCCCGCCGCGACCGGCACCAGATTGACCGGATTGCGCAGGTCCACCTTGTTGTGCACCCAGATCTGCGCACCGAGCAGCCCGATCATGCCGTAGAGGATGACGGTGATCCCGCCCAGCACCCCGCCCGGCACCGCCGCCACCACCGCGCCGAACTTCGGGCACAGCCCGAAGAGCAGCGCGAAGCCCGCGGCGGCCCAGTACGCGGCGGTGGAGTACACCCGGGTGGCCGCCATGACCCCGATGTTCTCGGAGTACGTCGTATTGGCCGGGCCACCGACCGAGGTGGAGATCATGGTCGCCGCGCCGTCCGCGGCGATCGCCGTGCCCAGCTGGTCGTCGAGCGGATCGCCGATCATCTCGCCGACCGCCTTCACATGCCCGGCGTTCTCGGCGATCAGCGCGATCACCACCGGCAGCGCCACCAGCACCGCCGACCAGTGGAAGGTGGGCCCGTGCAGGGACGGCAGACCGATCCAGTCCGCCTTGGCCACACCGGAGAGATCCAGCCGCCAGTGGTCGGTGACCCGTCCGCTGCCGTCAATGGAGTGGATCTTGCCGAAGAGGCGGTCGAAGACCCAGGAGACCGCGTAGCCGAAGACCAGCCCCAGGAAGATCGCGACACGGGACCAGAAGCCCCGCAGACAGACCACCGCCGCCCCGGTGAGCAGCATGGTCAGCAGCGCGGTCCACTGATCGGCGGGCCAGTACGTACCGGCGGTCACCGGGGCGAGGTTGAACCCGATCAGCATGACCACCGCACCGGTCACCACCGGCGGCATCGCCGCGTGGATGATCCGGGCGCCGAACGTCCGTACCGCCAGACCGCTCAGCAGCAGCACACCGCCGACCACCAGGATCGCCCCGGTGACGGCGGCGCTGCCGCCGCCCTGCGCCCTGATCGCGGCGGCCACGCCGACGAAGGACAGGCTGCACCCCAGATAGCTGGGGATCCGGCCGCGGGTCGCGAGCAGGAAGAGGACGGTCGCGACCCCGGACATCATGATCGCGAGGTTGGGGTCGAGCCCCATCAGCACCGGGGCGACGAAGCTGGCCCCGAACATGGCCACGACGTGCTGCGCGCCGAGCCCCACCGTCCTCGGCCACGACAGCCGCTCATCCGGCTTGACGACGGCGCCGGGGGCGGGGGTGCGCCCATCGCCGTGCAGGGTCCAGCCCACGCCGAGGCCCATGACTGCTCCACTTCATCGCTACGGGGGAATCGCAGCAATGTTAGTTGGCCGAAAATATGCCTCCTGCGGCTATGTGGGATCGGCTCCGGTGAAGTCATCGGCCAGTGACCGCGCCTCGGTGTAGCCGGGCAGGTCGGCAGCTTGATCGGCACGGGCGGGGACGCCCGGGTGGGCGATCGACCAGGCCAGCTCGACGGCGTGGTCCAGGGCGGCCCGGAAGAGCAGCGAACCGCAGCTGATCCGCCGCACCCCGAGCTCCGCCAGCCGCTCATAGGTGTGGCGGCCGGGCGTGAAGAGGATGTTCAACGGGGTCTCGTCGAGGTCACCGGCCAGTGCGCCGATGGTCTGCTCATCGACGAGCGCGGGCACGAAGATCCCGTCCGCGCCCGCCCGCACATACGCCTCGACGCGCTCGGCGGTCGTGGCCAGCGAGGGCGGGGTGCCGCCACCGATCGCGGCGAGCCAGTGGGTGTCGGTCCGGGCGTTCACGAACAGCCCCGGCACCCGCTCCTTGACGGCCTCGATCACCGCGCACTGCCGGGCCAGCGGCGCGAGGGTGCCGTCGGGGCGTCCGTCCTCGATGTTCACGCCGACCACCCCGGCCCGGTCCAGCTCGGCCGCGACCGCCGCGACCTCCTCGGGCCGCTCGCCGAACCCGCCCTCGATGTCGACGGTGACCAGCGCGGGGAGACGGGCGATGCCCCGGGCGAGGGCGAGGGTCCCGTCGCGGGCGGCGCCGGTCGCGTCCGGCAGCCCGGCAGCCGCGGCCACGCCGAGGCTGGTGGTGCCGATCGCGGGGAAGCCGCGCCGGACGAGGGCGGCGGCTGAGGCGTGGTCCCACGCGTTGGGCAGCAGCAGGGGCCGGTCGCCGTGGTGGAGTCGGCGGAAGGCGGTGTGGCGGTCGGGGACCGGGCCGTCGCTCGTATCGGTCATATGACCGACCGTACGGCCGGATCCCTTCGGCGCTCGCCGAACAATGGCGGCGCCGGAGACGGCGCACCGCCCCGGGCTCGCCTCCCGGTCAGGAGAGCGTGGCCCGGGACGCCCCGGGCTCGCCCCCGTCAGGAGAGTGTGGCCCGGATGCCCCGGGCTCGCCTCACCGTCAGGAGAGCGTGGCCCGGGACGTCGACGGGTCGGGGTGCGGGGCGGAACCCGTGGCGTCCGTCCCGGCCGGGGTCCGCAGCACCCCGGCCCCCGCCACCAGCCCCAGCGCCAACGTGGTGACCAGGCAGAACGAGATCGTCAGCGAGGTCAGATCCGCGATCGAGCCCATCGCCGCCGGAGCGATCAGCCCCGAGGTGTAGGTGATCGTGGCGACGCCCGCGATGGCCTGGCTCGGGGCCGGGCCGCTGCGCCCGGCGGCGGCGAAGGCCAGCGGCACCACGACCGCGATGCCCAGGCCGATCAGGCCGAAACCGGCGATGGCGAGGGCGGGCCCGGAGGCGGTGACCACGAGGAGGCCCCCGGCGGTGGCGAGGACGCCGCCCGTCCGCACGGTCCGCACCGGCCCGAAGCGGCCCACCACCGCGTCCCCGACGAGCCGGGCACCGGCCATCGTGCAGGAGAAGGCGGTGGTGCAGGCGGCGGCGACGCCGGGGGAGGTGTCCAGGACGTCGCGCAGATAGACCGCCGACCAGTCCAGGCTGGCCCCCTCCGCGAAGACCGCGCAGAAACCCACCGCGCCGATGATCAGCGCGGAGCGGGGCGGCAGGGAGAAGCGGGGCGGCGGATGCTCCTCGGGGGTGCTGCGCAGGTCCAGGACCCAGTGGCAGGCCAGCGCGCCGAGCACCGTGAGGACCCCGGCGGCGATGGCGAGGTGGAGCCGGGCGTCGGCCTCGGCGTGTGCGGCGACCGTGCCCGCCGCCGAGCCGGTGAGCGCGCCGACGCTCCACATGCCGTGCAGCCCGGACATGATCGAGCGGCCGAGGCGGTTCTCGATCTCCACGCCGAGGGCGTTCATCGCGACGTCGGCCATTCCGGCGGTCGCGCCGAAGATGAGCAGCGCACCGCACAGCCAGACCAGCCCGGGCGCGAGCGGGGGCATCACCAGCCAGACGGTCCACAGGGCGAGCAGTCCGCGCAGCGCCGTGCGGGCGCCGAAGCGATGGCTGATCCGCCCGGCCAGCGGCATCGCGATCGAGGCCCCGATGGCGGGGAAGGCGAGCGCGAGGCCGAGCTGACCGGCGCTCAGGTCCAGCCGCTCCTGGATCCAGGGGATACGGGTGGCGAAGTTGCCGGTCACCGCGCCGTGCACGGCGAAGACCGTCGCCACGGCGATCCGTGCCCGCCGTACCGGGCGCATCTCGGACGCCCCGGACTCCTTGAGCCTGCCCATACTTGTCGCACCCTCCCCGTAGTGCCGACCCGTGTCCGTGCGGAAACTATCAGGAAGGTTCCCTGATAGATAGAGCTTTTCGTGTGGCCTTCTGGAAGGATCCCGGCATGACCTCGACGAGCGTGTCCGTGGCGGGCCGCACCGCCTCTCCGAGTACGGCGCGGGCCATCAATGACCGCCTCGCCCTCCATCTGCTCAAGGACAAGGGGCCGTTGACCGCGGGGGAGCTCAAGTCGCTGACCGGGCTGTCCCGTCCCACCATCGCGGACCTGGTCGAGCGGCTGCGGCAGACCGGTCTGGTGGCGGTCGTGGGGGAGTCGGGGGCGGAGCGCCGGGGGCCCAACGCCCGGGTGTACGGGATCGTCGCCGACAGCGCGCATGTGGCCGGGGTCGACGTCCGTACGGACCGCGTCGCCGTGTGCGTGGCCGATCTGCTGGGCCGGACCGTGGCCGAGGAGTCGCTTCCGGTGGCCCCGGACGTGGTTCCGGCGCACACCGTGGCGGCCGTGGTGGCCCTGGTGGAGCGGGCCGCCGAGCGGGCCGGGGCGGCGCGGCTGCACCACATCGGGATCGGGGTGCCCGGACTCATCGACCCCGCCACCGGGGAGCTCAACTCGCCCGGCGGGCTGCCCTCCTGGCACCGTGAGCTGGCCACCGCGCTGCACGGCGGCCTCGCGGCACCGGTGCTGCTGGAGAACGAGGTCAATCTCGCGGCCGTCGCCGAACAGCGGCTGGGCGCGGTGCGCGACCGCGACACCTTCGTACTGCTGTGGCTCGGCCACGGCATCGGCGCGGCCGTGGTGCTCGACCGGGTGCTGCGGCGCGGTGCGTCCGGCGGCACCGGGGAGATCGGCTTTCTGCCGGTGCCGGGCACCGCGGGGCTGCCCTCCGCCACCGGCTGCGACGGCGGGTTCCACTCCCTGGTGGGCAGCGCGGCGGTCTGTGAACTCGCCCAGCGGCACGGCCTGGAGGCCGTGGCGGGCGGCTCCCATGGGGACGGAACGGAGGGTTCCGGCGCGGCGGAGGCGGTGATCCGGGCGGCCCTGGAGGCGGAGGGGCGGGGCGAGACGTTCCTGGACGCGCTGGCGGCCCGTATCGCGCTGGGCGTCGCCGCGATCTGCGCGGTGCTCGACCCGGGGTGCGCGGTGCTCGGCGGCGAGGTCGGCCGGGCCGGGGGCGTGGGGCTCGCCCGTCGGGTGGAGGAGCATGTGGGCCGGCTGTCGCCGCTGCGGACGCGGGTGCGCGCGGGGGTGGTGGGCGGCGGCGGGGTGTTGCGGGGCGCCGTGTTGACGGCGTTGGACGCGACGCAGGACGAACTGTTCGGCGCCCCGTAGCGGTTCGGTGCGCCGTAGCGGTTCGGCGCCCCGTAGCGATTCGGTGCGCCGAATCCGTGGGGTGGCGCGCCGCATCCGCGGGGTGGGGCGCCGCGCCCCTGGGGGGGTATTCCTGTGCGATCTCTTGTCGTGCCCATGGAGCCGTCTTACTCTGAGCCCGATCTCAATTCTGAATAGCGTTCAGATATCTGATTGGAGTGCTCGATGGGTGCACCTCCAGCGGGACGCGGGCGACGCGGGCGGATCGCCCGGACCATCGTCGCCGCCTCCGCCCTCCTGGCCGTCCTGGCGATCCCCGCCGCCCCCTCCGCGCAGGGCGCCGAGCGCGTCCGGCATTCCGGCCCGGTGCCCCGTACGGTGGTGCTCGATGGGCCCCGACTGTCCCTCACCAAGCTGAAACTCCAGCTCGGAGACCGGAATCTGCGGCGGACCGTACGCGATCTGACCACCCAGGCCGACCAGTGGATGAAGCAGGGCCCCTGGACGGTCACCGACAAGGACCAGCTGCCCCCCAGCGGCGACAAGCACGACTACTTCAGCCAGGCCCCCTACTGGTGGCCCAGCCAGCCCAAGACCGAGGACAATCCGTACGGCTGCCCCTACGTTCAGAAGGATGGCCAGCGGAACCCCGACGTGGACAAGATGACGGACCGCCCCGAGGTGGGGAAGGTCTTCGAGTCCGCCTACGAGCTCTCGCTTGCCTGGTACTACACCGGTAAGCGGGCCTACGCCGAACACGCCGCGGACATCCTGCGCACCTGGTTCGTCACCCCGGCGACCCGGATGAACCCGAACCTGAACCACGCGCAGTTCATCCCCTGCAAGTACGACGGCCGCTCGATCGGGATCATCGACTTCTCCCAGGCCTTCACCAGCCTCCTCGACGCCGCCGCGCTCCTGGACACCGGCGCCCCCGGCTGGTCGGACAGCGACCACGCGGGCTTCCGCACCTGGAACAAGCAGTTCCTGGACTGGCTGGTGAACAGCGACTTCGGCAAGGAGGAGGGTGCCGCCGAGAACAACCACGGCACCTTCTACGACATGCAGGTCGCCGCCATCGCCACCGCCGTGGGCGACCGGGACCGCGCCCGCCAGGTGCTCCGAGACGCCCGCACCAAGCGCATCGACACGCAGATCGCGGCCGACGGCACGCAGCCGCAGGAGCTGGAGCGCACCCGGAGCTTCCACTACTCGACCTTCAACCTGGTCGCGTACACCCGGATGGCCGCCATCGGGAAGCAGGTCGGGGTGGACCTGTGGCACTACACCGGGCCCGGCGGCGGGAACCTCTTCAAGGCGGTGGACGTCCTGCTCCCGGCGGCCACGGGCGCCGCGTCCTGGCCGTACCCGGAGCTCGACTTCCGCGCCTACGCGGCGAGCGACATCGTCCATGCGGCGGCCGACGCGGGTGACCGCAAGGCCCGTGCGGCCCTGCCCAAGCTCCAGACCCCGCCCGGCGGCGACCTGTGGGCCCTGCGGCCGGCGGTGGAACAACTGGACAGCATCGCCCAGGGCTGACGGCCCGCTTCCCGCGCCCCGGCGGCCGGGGCCCCCCCCCCCCCCCCCGGCCGCCGGGGGGCGGGTTCGTGGTCGGTGGTCGTGGTGGTGTCCGGGCTGCTGGTGGCGGGAGCGGTTCTTCTCCCCGCCCCGCCCCTTCCCGAACCGGGGGCAAGCCCCCGCCCCCCCCGGTTCGGAATCGGCCTCCGCGCCGCGATACCCGCCCGCCGGGGCCCGGGTGCCCTGCGTGCGGTAGGGGCCGGGGGCAACCCCCCGGCCCCGCCCGGGAACGGTCCACGCATCGGGACATCCGGCCCTGGGTCGGGGTGCCTTGCGGGTGGCAGAGGGCCGAGGGCGGCCGCCACCTGCGGGCGCCGGGGTCTCGACTAAGCCCCACGGTGTGAAGGCTGTCCCCGGGGCGGGGCCCGGCCCGCGAAGGGGTGCCCGCCCCTACCTGTCTCTTGCGGGGCGCCGATGCCTTGGCGGAGCTCCACGGTGTCAAGCCCGCCCCCCCCGGACGGGGGCTCGGGGGCTTGCCCCCGGTTCGGGAAGGGGCGGGGTGGGGAGAGGCGACGCCTCGGCCCCGGGTTCGGGTGGGGCAACCGCTCCGGGCCGGGGCGAGGGTCCCCTCCGGGGCCAGGTGGGTGAGGGAAGCCACACGAGGGTCGCCTCCCAGCTGGGCCGATGGCCATGGCACACTGGGCCCGTACCAGTGACGTCAGCGCACTCCGGGGTCGGTGAAAATCCGAACCGGCGGTTACAGTCCGCGACCCGTCCGCCGCCAGCGGCCGGTTGACCAGGTGAAATTCCTGGACCGACGGTGAAAGTCCGGATGGGAGGCAGTGCGCGGCGGTAGCGACATCACCGGTGCGCCGCCTCGGCGGTTCGCCCTCGCATACGCGGGACGCGGACCCTTTGCCGTCCCGGCGCGCTGGCGGCGGCGTTTCCGCTCCCGTGTCATCTCGACAGCCCCGGAGTCCGTGCCCGAAGAGGCAGGAGGACCCGGTGGCCACCGCAGCCGAAGCCCAAGCGATGCGCCATGCCGTCGCGCTCGCCGCCCGCGGTCTCGGCCACACCAGCCCCAACCCCGTCGTCGGCTGCGTCGTCCTCGACGCCGGTGGCCGCGTCGTCGGCGAGGGCTGGCACCAGCGGGCCGGCGGTCCGCACGCCGAGGTCCACGCGCTGCGCGCGGCGGGGGAGCGGGCGCGCGGCGGCACCGCCGTCGTCACCCTCGAACCCTGCGACCACACCGGCCGCACCGGCCCCTGCTCACAGGCCCTGATCGCCGCCGGGATCGCCCGCGTCCACTACGCCGTCGCCGACCCCACCGCCCAGGCCAAGGGCGGCGCCTCGACCCTGGCCGCCGCCGGGGTCGAGGTCGACGCCGGGCTGCTGGCCGACGAGGCCGAGGCGGTCAACGAGCCCTGGCTGACCGCGATGCGCCGCGGCCGCCCCTTCGTGCTGTGGAAGTTCGCCGCGACCCTGGACGGCCGCAGCGCCGCCGCCGACGGCACCAGCCGCTGGATCACCTCCGCCGAGTCCCGCGCCGATGTGCACCGGCTGCGCGCGGAGGCCGACGCCGTCGTCGTCGGCTCCGGCACCCTGCGCGCCGACGATCCCCACCTGGCCGTACGGGACCGGGAGGGCGCCACCCAGCCGCTGCGGGTCGTCGTGGACACGGGCGCCACCATCAAGCCCGGCGCCCGGGTGCTGGACGACGCCGCTCCCACGCTGATCGCCGTCGCCGAGGACGCGGGCATCGCGCATCTGCCGCGGCGGCCGGGCGTGGAGACCGTAAGGCTGCCGCGCGCGGAAACCGGCCTCCGGATCCCCGCGCTCCTGGCCGAGCTGCACGGCCGCGGGGTGCGCTCCGTCCTGCTGGAGGGCGGGCCCACCCTCGCCGGGGCGTTCCTCGCCGCGGGCGCCGTCGACAAGGTCGTCGGCTATCTCGCCCCCGTCCTGCTCGGCGCGGGCCCCGCCGCCCTCGCCGACGCCGGAATCACCACCATCGCGCAGGCGTTGCGCCTGGAGACGGCCGATGTGACCCGGCTCGGTCCCGATCTGCGCGTCACCGCCGCCCCCATCGCCGTTCCCCCCGCCTCCACCCCCGCCCCCCTCGCCGAGGAGAACTGAAGTGTTCACCGGAATTGTCGAAGAACTGGGTGAGATCGTCGCCATCGAGCACCTCGGTGACGCGTCCCGCTTCCAGGTACGCGGACCCGTCGTCACCGAAGGGGCGAAGCACGGCGACTCCATCGCCGTCAACGGCGTCTGTCTCACCGTCGTCGACATCGTCGAGGACGCGGAGGGCACCCGGTTCAGCGCCGACGTGATGGCCGAGACCCTGAACCGCTCCGGTCTCGGCGCGCTCGACATCGGCTCCCGGGTGAACCTGGAGCGCCCGATGGCGCTGGGCGGGCGGCTCGGCGGCCACATCGTGCAGGGCCACGTGGACGGCACCGGCGCCATCGTGGACCGCGAGCTCTCCGAGCACTGGGAGATCGTGAAGATCTCGCTGCCCGCCGAACTCAGCCGCTACGTCGTCGAGAAGGGCTCCATCACGGTGGACGGCATCAGCCTCACCGTCGTGGACGCGGGCCCCGACTACTTCACCGTCAGCCTCATCCCGACGACCCTCGCGCTCACCACGCTCGGGGTCAAACAGGCCGGTGACCCGGTCAACCTCGAGGTGGACGTACTCGCCAAATACGTCGAGCGGCTGCTCGGACGGGACAACGGCACGCAGGACAAGGAGGCCACATCATGAGTGAGGCATACGCGGTGACCGACTCGCGTCCGAGCGGCGGCCCGGCCGCCCCCCTGCGAACCGCGCACTGGCCCGACGAACTGGCGCTGCACACCATCGAGCGCGCCATCGCCGACATCGCCGCGGGCCGTCCCGTGGTCGTCGTGGACGACGAGGACCGGGAGAACGAGGGCGACCTCGTCGCCGCCGCCGAGACGATCACCCCCGAGATCGTCGCCTTCATGATGAACGAGTGCCGTGGGCTCATCTGCGCGCCCATGGAGGCCGCCGAACTCGACCGGCTGCGGCTTCCGCAGATGGTCGAGGAGAACACCGAGTCCATGCGGACCGCCTTCACCGTCTCGGTCGACGCCACCGCCGAACACGGCGTCAGCACCGGTATCTCCGCCGCCGACCGGGCCACCACCCTGCGGCTGCTGGCCGACCCGGCCACCACCCCCGGCGACCTGGTCCGGCCCGGTCATATCTTCCCGCTGCGCGCCCGCCCCGGCGGGGTGCTCGAGCGCGACGGCCACACCGAGGCCGGGGTCGACCTCGCCCGGCTGGCCGGACTCCGCCCGGCGGCCGTGATCTGCGAGATCGCGGGGGAGGACGGTGCCATGCTGCGCCTGCCCGACCTGGTGGCCTTCGCCCACAAGCACGACCTGGCGATCGTCTCCATCGCCGATCTGATCGCGTACCGCAAGCCCGCCGAGCCGCTGGTGCGGCGCGAGGCCGAGACCCGGCTGCCCACCGCCTTCGGCGACTTCCGGGCGTACGGCTACCGCGCGGCCGACGGCGTCGAGCACATCGCGCTGGTCCAGGGCGACCTCCGGGACGGCGAGGACGTGCTGGTCCGCGTCCACTCCGAATGCCTCACCGGCGATGTCTTCCACTCGCTGCGCTGCGACTGCGGCCCCCAGCTGCACGCCGCGCTGGAGCGGGTCACCGCCGAGGGCCGGGGCATCGTCCTGTATCTGCGCGGCCACGAGGGGCGCGGCATCGGACTGCTGTCCAAGCTGCGCGCGTACGAGCTCCAGGAGCTGGGCCGGGACACCCTGGACGCCAACCTGGAGCTCGGCCTGCCCGCCGACGCGCGGGACTACGCCGCGGGCGCGGAGATCCTCGCCGACCTCGGCGTGCGCTCGCTGCGGCTGATGACCAACAACCCGGAGAAGACCACGGCGCTGGTCCGGCACGGGCTGCGGGTCACCGGCCGGGAGCCGATGCCCGTCCAGGCCGGGGAGCACAACCTCCGCTACCTCCGCACCAAGCGGGACCGGATGGGGCACGACCTGCCCTGGCTGGAGGGCGACCGCGCCGAGCCCATGTCGGCCTGCGGCAACCAGTAGCCACACCAACGCATATCCACGCGAAACCACAGAAACACCGAGGAGAGACGTGAGCGGTAAGGGCGCCCCCGAACTGTCCGTGAAGAACTGCGGGGACCTGCGCGTCGCCGTCATCGCCGCACAGTGGCACGAGAAGGTGATGGACGGGCTGCTCGACGGCGCCCTGCGCGCGCTGGGCGAGCTCGGCATCGACGAGCCCACCGTGCTGCGGGTGCCGGGCAGCTTCGAACTGCCGGTGGTCGCCAAGGTGCTCGCGGGCCGCGGCTATGACGCGATCGTGGCCCTGGGCGTCGTCATCCGCGGCGGCACCCCGCATTTCGACTATGTGTGCCAGGGCGTCACCCAGGGGCTGACCCAGGTCAGCGTGGACACCGGTGTGCCCATCGGCTTCGGCGTGCTGACCTGCGACACCGATGAGCAGGCCCTGGACCGGGCCGGTCTCCCGGGCTCCAGCGAGGACAAGGGCCACGAGGCGGTCACCGCGGCCGTCGCCACCGCCACCACCCTGCGCTCGGTCGCCGAACCCTGGCGCTGAGGGGCGTCGCACGACCCAAGTAGGATGACGGACACGATGCCCAAGAAGACGTTCGAGGAGCTCTTCGCCGAGCTCCAGAAGAAGGCCGCCACGGCCGACCCCGCCACGTCCCGCACCGCCGAGCTGGTCCACTCCGGTGTGCACGCCATCGGCAAGAAGGTCGTGGAGGAGGCCGCCGAGGTGTGGATGGCCGCCGAGTACGAGAGCGACGAGGCGACCGCCGAGGAGATCTCCCAGCTCCTGTACCACCTTCAGGTGATGATGGTCGCCAAGGGGCTGACCCTCGACGACGTCTACGCCCACCTCTGACACCCCCGTCAACCACTTTCACCCTCGCTACCGGGCAAGCCGAGCTAGCCGAGCCACCGAGCCACCGAAGGAAAGAGCACTCATGCTGCGCATCGCCGTCCCCAACAAGGGTTCACTGTCCGAGCCTGCGTCGGCGATGCTCCATGAGGCGGGCTACCGGCAGCGCAAGGACCGCAAGGAGCTGGTCCTGGTCGACGCGGAGAACGAGGTGGAGTTCTTCTTCCTCCGCCCCCGCGACATCGCCGTGTACGTGGGTTCCGGCCGGCTCGACATCGGCATCACGGGCCGCGATCTGCTGCTGGACTCAGGCTCCCAGGCCGAGGAGATCATGCAGCTCGGCTTCGCCGGGTCCACCTTCCGCTACGCCACCCGCCCCGGCACGGCCAAGGACGTCAGCGAGTTCGGCGGGATGACCGTGGCCACCTCCTTCGCCGGACTGGTCACCAAGCACCTCGCCGACAACGGTGTGGACGCCGCGGTGGTCCACCTCGACGGTGCCGTCGAGACCGCCATCCAGCTCGGTGTCGCCGAGGTCATCGCGGATGTGGTCGAGACCGGCACCACCCTGCGCAACGCCGGGCTGGAGATCATCGGCGAGCCCATCCTGGAGTCCGAGGCGGTCGTCATCCGCCGCACCGGAGACCCCAGCGACGACCCCAAGGTCCAGCAGTTCCTCCGCCGGATGCAGGGCGTCCTGGTGGCCAGGCGCTACGTGATGATGGACTACGACATCCGGGTCGAGCAGGTGGAGCGCGCCGTGGCGCTCACCCCGGGCCTGGAGTCGCCCACCGTCTCCCCGCTGCACCACGAGGGCTGGGTCGCGGTCCGCTCGATGGTCCCCGCCAAGGACGCCCAGCGGATCATGGACGAGCTCTACGACCTGGGGGCCCGGGCCATCCTCACCACCGGCATCCACGCCTGCCGCCTCTGACGGCCCGCGCCGCCCCTGCCCCATCCCGTTCCCTCCCGTCCCTCCCATCCGAGAGGCCGACCCACGTGTCCGCCGCCGTGCCCACCCCCGCCCTGCCCGTCACCTTCCGGCCGACCAGGACCCGGGCCGTCCTGATGACCGTCGGTGTCGCCGTCCTGGTCGTCCTCACGGCCGTCGCCCTGCTGCTGGAGCGGCTGGGGCCGGGCGAGCGGGCCAGCTTCATCCTCACCGGACTGCTGTTCTTCGGGGTGCTGATGCTGCTCAGCCGCCCCAAGGTGGTGGCCGAGGAGGGCGGTGTGACGGTGGTCAACCTCACCACCAAGCGCCGGCTGGAGTGGGCGGAGGTGCTCCGGGTCAATCTGCGCCCGGGCGACCCCTGGGTCTATCTGGACCTCGCCGACGGCACCAGCCTGCCCGTGATGGGCATCCAGCCGGGCATCGCCAAGGCGCACGCCATCAGCGACGCGCGGGCCCTGCGCGCCCTCGCCGAGCGGCACGGGACGGGCCGTGCCGCGGACTGAGCCACCCGCCGGGGCCGCCCGCCCTGGGGCCCTTCTGACGGATCTCCGCGGCGTTGAGCAGCCCCTTCACATCCGCTTCCGCCCCCTGCCGGGCGGGCCCCACGCACCGGCCGCCGAGCGGATCGGCACTCCAACGGCGTGAGGGGCCTGCCCGTCATGCCCCATCCTTGATTACCCTGTTGCCGGGGCCCAACGGTGCCCCGCCCCGCCTCCCCAGCGCGCACGCCCGCGTGCGCCCCTGGCGGGCTCCCCTGCGACCCGAGGAGTGACTCCCTCAGCAGATGGACGGATCGTCCTGTAGTACCTGCGCCGCCGCCGACCACGAGGCGGCGGCATGAGCATCACCCTGTCCCTCCTGCTGCTGTCCGCGGCGCTCGTCCTGATCCTCGCCAACGGCTTCTTCGTGGCCGCCGAATTCGGCCTGGTCACCGTCGAGCGGCCGGACGCCGAGCGAGCCGCCGACGAGGGCGACAAGCGCGCCCGTACCGTCGTCGAGGCGCTGCGCGAGCTGTCCTTCCAGCTCTCCGGCACCCAGCTCGGCATCACCATCACCTCGCTGATCGTCGGCATGCTCGCCGAGCCCGCGCTCGGCCATCTGCTGACCGCGCCGCTGGCGGCGGTCGGGCTGCCGCACGGCGCCGTCTCCGGTGTCGCCATCGTGCTCGGCATGCTGCTGGCGTCCGCCGTCCAGATGGTCATCGGCGAGCTGGTGCCCAAGAACTGGGCGGTCTCCCGGCCGCTCCAGGTCGCCCGCTTCGTCGCGGGCCCGCAGTACGCCTTCGCCCGGTTCTTCCGGCCCGTGATCGCCCTGCTCAACACCGTGGCCAACCGGCTGGTGCGGGCGCTGGGCGTGGAGCCCACCGAGGAGCTGGCCTCCGCCCGCACCCCCGGTGAGCTGGTCTCGCTCGCCCGCCACTCGGCGCGGGCCGGCGCGCTCGAGCAGGACACGGCCGATCTGTTCGTCCGCACCCTCTCGCTCGGCGAGCTGACCGCCCAGCATGTGATGACCCCGCGGGTGCGGGTCAGCGCGCTGCACTCCACGGCGACCGCCGTGGATGTGCTCAACCTCACCCGGGCCACCGGGCTGTCCCGGTTCCCCGTCTACCGCGACCGGCTGGACGAGGTCATCGGGATGGTGCACCTCAAGGACGCCCTCGCGGTGCCGTCCGACGACCGGCTGCGCACACCCGTCAGCCGGATCGCCCAGTCCCCGGTGCTGGTCCCCGAGACGCTGCCGGTCCAGCCGCTGCTGGAGCGGCTGCGCAGCGAACAGCCGATAGCCGTGGTCGTCGACGAGTACGGCGGCACGGCCGGTGTGGTCACCCTGGAGGACATCGTCGAGGAGCTGGTCGGCGAGGTGCGCGACGAGCACGACGACGAGGCCGCGGAGACCCCCGACCTGGTGCAGACCCTCACCGAGGACGGCCGCACCGTATGGGACGCCGACGGCGGCTGCCGCGTCGACACCCTGCGCCGGATCGGCCTCGACGCGCCCGACGGGCCGTACGAGACCGTGGCCGGACTGGTGGCCGATCTGCTGGGGCGGATCCCCGCCCCCGGTGACATCGCCGAGCTGCCCGGCTGGAAGCTGGCCGTCCGGCAGGTCGGCCACCACCGGGCGGAACTGGTGCGCATCGTCCGCACCAAGCCGGGTACGCCGCCTGTGCAGATGACCGCGCATGCCGCGGCCGGGGAGGGGAACGGACGATGAGCCTGGTACAGCTTCTCTTCGCCGTCCTGCTGGTCCTGGCCAACGGCTTCTTCGTGGGCGCCGAGTTCGCCCTGGTCTCGGTGCGCCGCAGCCAGATCGAGCCGCGCGCGGCCGAGGGCTCCGCGCGCGCCCGTACGGTGCTCACGGGCCTGGAGAACCTGCCGCAGATGATGGCGGCCGCCCAGTTCGGCATCACCGTCTGCTCGCTGACCCTCGGCGCGGTCGCCGAGCCGACCGTCGCCGAACTGCTGGAGCCGGTCTTCCACGCCGTCCATCTGCCCGAGCAGCTGATCCATCCGCTCGGCTACGCCCTCGCGCTCGCCCTGGTGGTCTTCCTCCATCTGGTCATCGGCGAGATGGTGCCGAAGAACCTGGCCATGGCGGCGCCGGACAAGACCGCGCTGTGGCTGGGCCCCGGGCTGGTCACCTTCGCGCGGCTGTGCCGCCCGGTCACCGCGCTGCTGGGGGCGTGCGCCCGGCTGGTGCTGCGGCTGTTCCGGGTGGAGCCCAAGGACGAGGTCGAGGCCGTCTTCACCAGCGAGCAGCTGACCCATCTGGTCGAGGACTCGCGGCAGGCCGGGCTGCTCGACCCCGGGGAGCAGGAGCGGCTCGCGGACGCCCTGGAGCTGGGCAGCCGCCCGGTCACCGATGTCCTCCTGGACCCGGCGGGCCTGGTCACCGTGGATCCCTCGGTCACCCCCCGGCAGATCGAGGAGCTGACCGTGCGCACCGGCTACTCGCGCTTCCCGGTGCGCGGCCCCGGCGGCGCCTTCATGGGCTATCTGCATGTGAAGGACGTCCTGGAGCTGGAGTTCCCGGAGCGGGCCGTGCCGCAGCGGGTCTGGCATCCGATCGAGACGCTCCGGGCGGAGCTTCCGCTGGACGACGCCCTCACCGCGATGCGCCGGGCCGCCTCCCATCTGGCGGCCGTCGCCGACGCGTCGGGCACGGTGCTGGGGCTGGTCGCCCTGGAGGACGTCCTGGAGAAGCTGGTGGGCGAGGTCCACGACCCCGCGCATCGGGGCGGGGCCCGGGACCGGGTGGCCGAGCCGAGGGGCGAGGCGGCGCCCATGCCCTCCGGGGAGGAGCGGGCGATGGTGGGCTGAGCGACGGGTTCCGCGCTGCGGCTCTGCGCCTGCGGCGGGCTGTCCCCTACCCGCCCCTTCCCACAACCGGGGCTCCGCCCCGGACCCCGGTCCTCAATCGCCGGAGGGGCTGAAATCAGCC
>NZ_BAAAIF010000096.1:0-29287 GCF_039525925.1 Streptomyces javensis
CCCTCCGCGTCCGGCATGTCGTCGTCGACGTTCCGGCGGCGGCCCGGCAGCGCGAGCACCAGCAGGACGACCGCGAGCAGCCCCTGCGCCCACACCCATGCGGTGTGTGTGATGGGCGTGTCGTAGGTGAGGTCCAACCGGCCGCCGCTCGCCGGGAGTTCGAAGCCCTGCGCCCAGCCGTCGACCGTCGTCGGCTTCAGCGGCTTGCCGTCGAGCGTGGCCTGCCAGTCGGGCGCGGACCGGTCGGCGATCCGCAGCACCCGCCCGGCCGTGCCGTCCGGGACCGTGGTGTGCGCCTCGACGGGGCCGGAGGCCACATGCACCGGCTTGGCCGCCGCCCCACCCGCCGGGCGGCCCGAGGACTCGGCCGGGACGATGGAGACCCGCGAGACCCGCTGGTCGACCCGCCACAGCACGCCGCCGTGCTCCCGGCTGAGCTGGGTGAGGCCCGGGGTCGCGTTCAGCACCCGCTCCATCTCGGGCGGCGCGCCCTTCTGGACGTACACATAGCGCACCGCGTAACCGCCGAGCTGACGGGTCTGGTCGGCGCCGGAGCCCGCGATCAGATTGGCCACGACGCCGTCGAGCCGGGTGTCGGAGCCGCCCGCGGCCGCGAGTTCGCCGTCGCCGAGCCGGGCGCCGGAGCCGCGCACCAGGGCGTAGTCGGCGTGGGCGGCGCCGCTGTCGCCGCCGAGCACCAGGGTGCGGGCCTGGTCCTCGGTGGCGCTCTCGGCCGCCACGAACGCCGGGACCTGCGAGGGGTCGCGCCGACCCACCGGGCCGTCCGCGCCGCCCGTCATCCAGGTGACGGCGGCGTACAGCGGCGCGGCGACGGTGGCGACCGCGATCAGCAGCGCCACCGGCTGGCGCCAGCCGAAGCTCTGCGCCGCCACCCGCTCCCGCGCGTCCTCGGCGCCGACCACGGCGGCGGTCAGCAGCGCCAGGCCGTAGACGAGGGTCGCGGGCCCGGCCCAGCCGGAGCCGTTCGTGAGCGCCGCGAAGAGGAAGCCGGTGAGCGCCACGGCCCACGCGGTGCGCACCACGGTCTGCCGCTCACCGCGCATCAGGGCGGCGAGCGCGGCCAAGACGAACCCGAGGAGCAGCAGCGTGCCGCCGCCGTTGGGGCCGCCGGGGCTGAGCGCGAGCAGGTCCAGGGCGGACGCGGAGCCGGCGCCGCGGTCCAGCCCGGCCTCCTCGAGGAAGCGGGCCGGGTCGGTGACGAGATCCAGCGACCAGGGGGCGAGCACGACGAGCGGGGTGACGACGAGGCTCAGGAACCGCAGCCCGTACCCCATGAGCTGCTCGGTGCCGCGCTGCCGGTGGCGCAGCACCAGCACACCGGCGCCCAGGAGGAGCGCCATCGGCCAGACGACCGGGGTGAACGCCATGGTGAACGTCAGCAGCAGCGCGTACGCCCACGTCGCCCGCCAGCTCGGCAGCCGCGTCCCGTTGCCGGTGAAACCGGTCGCGGCGGCCGCCGCCCGGGCCATCAGCGGCAGCAGTACGGCGAGCACGGCGGTGCCGAGCCGCCCGCCCGCGAGCGCCCCGGTCGCGGCCGGGAGGAAGGCGTACGCGACGCTTCCCCAGGCGCGCAGCAGCCGGGACTCGACCAGCGGCCGGGAGGCGAAGTACGCGATGAACCCGGCCAGCGGCACCGAACACACCAGCAACAGGGTCAGCGTGAAGCCCGTGGAGCCCAGGAAGACCGTGGCCAGCGAGGCGAGGGCGGCCAGATACGGCGGCGCGGACTGCGTGCCGCCGGTGCCGACCGGATGCCAGCCGTCCACGTAGCTCGACCACAGCGCGGAGACATGGGCGGGCGCGGGCAGCAGGGCCCCGCCCGCGAGCGCGCCGGCGCCGAGCAGATCCCGGCAGGCGACCAGCGAGACCACCAGCAGCACGAGGAAGAGCATCGGGCCGGGCTTGCGCGCGATCCGCTTGAGCCGGGCGAACTGCTCGATCTCCAGGAAGTCGGCGTCGTCGCCGCCGGGCCCGGACTCGACCGCGCCGTGCCGCCCTCCTGAGGACAGCTCGGGCTCCGAACGGCCGCCGATATTGCTGGCGACTTGCTCCACCGTCGCCCTTACGGTCGCGCCGGGCGGCGGGAAGAGCGGCCGCAGCTCGCTCGGCTCCGTCGCGGGGCGGCCTCTGCGCTTACGGGCGGCGAGGATCCGCCCCGGCCGCAGCAGGACACCGAAGAGACCGGCGACCTCGTCCAGGGCCTGCCCCGGCACCTTGCCCACGAGATAGGCCAGGGTGCGCAGCAGCGTGCCGAACAGCAGCCGCAGCATCACATAGGGCAGCAGCGCGCCCCGGGTGTTGACCAGCAGGGTGTAGACGGCGCCCGCCTTGTCCACGCGATGGGGATTCGCGACAGAGCGCCCCACGCAGTCGATGGGCCGCCGCTCGCGCGCGGACGCCTCCGCGTGCCGCAGTACGGCGTCCGGGGCCACCAGCACCTGGTGCCCGGCCGCCTGGGCGCGCCAGCACAGGTCGACGTCGTCGCGCATCAGGGGCAGCCGGGAGTCGAAACCGCCCAGCTCCTCCCACACATCGCGGCGCACCAGCATGCCCGCGCTGGACACCGACAGCACCGGGCGCACCTGGTCGTGCTGGCCCTGGTCCTGCTCGCGCCGCTCCAGGCCGGTCCAGCGGCGGCCGCTGCGGGCGATGCTGACGCCGACTTCGAGCAGCTGCCGCCGGTCGTACCAGCCGCGCAGCTTGGGTCCGACGATCGCGGGCTCGCGGTTGGCGGTGAACTCGGCGTCGACCACCCGCAGCAGCTCGGCCAGGGCGTCGGGCTCGGGGGCGCAGTCGTCGTGCAGCAGCCACAGCCACTGGACGGGTTCGCCGTGCGGCAGCTCCGGCATGTCGTACGCGTCGTCGCGCCAGGCGCGGTTGACGGGGTCCCAGCCGCTGGGCCGCTTGAGGTAGGTGAGCTCCTCGGGGCCGAGCACCGGGGCCGTACGGACCGCTTCGGCGACGGCCGTGCCGAAGCCGCTGCGGCGCGCCATGTGCAGCACCCGCTCCTCGCCGAGGGTCTCGGTGAGGAGCCGGGCGGAGTCGTCGGCGCTGCCGGTGTCGGCCGCGATGACGCTCTGGACCGGGCGCTCCTGGCCGAGCAGACCGGACAGCGCGTCGGGCAGCCAGCGGGCGCCGTCGTGGGCGACCAGGACGGCGGTGACGACATGACGCGGATAGGCCGGTGTCTGAACCGGTTCGTGAACGGGCGCAAACGCGGCGGTGGCGGCCGGGTATTGGGCCGCCGGGTGGCTGTGCACGGACATCGAGGTACGGGCCCCGGTTCGCTGGACTGCGGTGGACGCGCGCGCCCTATGGGGGCGTTGGAGCGTCTCGGACGGGGCCCCACACTAACGGCTGCGTATGCGACCGGTCCGCCTCCCGTCGCCATGGGCTCGGGGGCGGACCGGTCGCGGTGGCTCACTCCGCCGTGAACTGTGCGGATATGTCAGCGCGGGTCATGCGGTTCTGCCAGGTCCGGCGGATCCGGCGGACCTGACGACGGGCCCGGCGGATCCGGCGGATCCGGCGGTCCGTTCTGGCGGATCTGTCCGATACCGGACGCCGTGGGTCAGACGGCGGATCCCGGACGCCGTGGGTCAGACGGCGGATCCCGGATGCCGTGGGTCAGACGGCGGCCTTCTTCAGGCGGCGGCGCTCGCGCTCGGACAGACCACCCCAGATGCCGAAGCGCTCGTCGTTGGCGAGGGCGTACTCGAGGCACTCGGAACGGACCTCGCAGGCGAGGCAGACCTTCTTCGCCTCACGGGTGGATCCGCCCTTTTCCGGGAAGAACGACTCGGGATCGGTCTGGGCGCACAGCGCGCGCTCCTGCCAACCGAGCTCCTCGTCCGCCTCTTCGACCAGCAGTTGCTGGAACAACTCGGTCATGTGCGCCCCTCGTCTGTCTTTGCGTCCCCGTGCCTGATGCCGTTGGTGAAGCGGCAGAACGACACGAGTGAAATTACAAGTGTGCCGATCCGGGCCAGTCAAGCCGAGATCTGCTATTGGGCCTCTTATTCACTCTGCGGAACCAAGGCTGCGCGGAAAGTGTTCAAATCGGCCTAAACGCGACACCACCCCCATCCGTTGCCCGGGATCCCTCCTCTCACTCACTGAGGAGGACGCCATCGGCGCCGGTCCCGTTGCATCGCGTGGGAGATGGTGCGGAGGGGCGGGGCGGTACGGGAGTGATGCGCGTTGATGCGCCGTGTCACCAATACAACGCGCGCACAAACCTTTCTGCCTCCACAGCGACCGGATGAGGTGAACCTTGACCTGAAACGTGAGATGAAGTTGACAGCGGCGCGGCGATCCGGGTCTCCTAGGTCGCATGTCAGTGACCCACGCGCCCCTGCCGACCCGTGACCACGGGTTCCGCTGCGCTGTGCGGGCTCGCTGTCGCTGTTCGAGCTGTTGATGCCTTCCGAGCTCCGGCTTCCCCCGCGTTCCGCACGCGACGTCTCGCACTGAGACCGCACACCGCGTCCAGATCGCACCTCGCGCCCCTCCCGCCCCACCGCGTCCTTACGGCGCTCTCTCCGCGCCCTTCCCGCCGAGGAACCCCACCGCATGAACAGCGACGTCCAGATCGCCGGTGACCCGCTCGCCATCCCGCATCTGCTGCCGCCCGTACCCGCGCACCCCTCCACCGTCTCCGCCTTCGCCGGCCTGGCCCGCACCATCGCGGCCGACCGCGACGGCTGGGCGCCCCTCGTCCAGTACGACGCCACCAGCCGCTGGTACCACCGGCTGCGCACCGGCCCCGGCTATGAGGTGTGGCTGCTCAGCTGGGTGCCCGGACAGGGCAGCGGCGCCCATGACCACGGCCGCTCCTCCGGGGTGCTGACCGTGCTCCAGGGCGAGCTCACCGAGCGGGTGGGGACGCGCGGCGCGCGGCATGCGCTGCACGCCGGCGCACAGCGCGTCTTCGCACCCGGTTATGTGCACGACGTGGCCAACGACACCCTCGAACCGGCCGTCAGCCTGCACATCTACTTCCCCGGCCTGACCGAGATGCCGCTGCACCCCACCCAGAGCGCCGAGTTGCCCGCCGGGGCCGGGGCGGACGCGCTGGGCGTCCTCGGCGGCTGAGCCGCCCCGAACGCCCCCGATGTCCGGGGCTGCTGCAACACTGTCCTCCATGCGCATTGTGGTTCTGGCAGGCGGTATCGGCGGCGCCCGTTTCCTTCGCGGTCTGATGTCGGCGGCTCCGGACGCCGACATCACCGTCATCGGGAACACCGGCGACGACATCCACCTCTTCGGCCTCAAGGTCTGCCCCGACCTCGACACCGTGATGTACACCCTCGGCGGTGGCATCCACGAGGAGCAGGGCTGGGGCCGGGCCGACGAGACCTTCACCGTCAAGGAGGAGCTGGCGGCGTACGGGGTGGGGCCCGAGTGGTTCGGCCTCGGCGACCGCGACTTCGCCACGCACATAGTCCGTACGCAGATGATGGGCGCGGGCTATCCGCTGAGCGCCGTCACCGAGGCGCTGTGCGCCCGGTGGCAGCCGGGGGTGCGGCTGCTGCCCATGACGGACGACCGCGTCGAGACCCACGTCCTGATCGACACGGCGGACATCGACGGCTCCGCGGCGGGTGACGGTGAAGGCCGTAAGGCCATCCACTTCCAGGAGTACTGGGTGCGGCTGCGCGCCTCCGTGCCCGCTCACGCCGTGGTTCCCGTCGGCGCCGACCAGGCCAAACCGGCGCCCGGCGTCCTGGAGGCCATCGCCGACGCCGATGTCGTCCTCTTCCCGCCGTCCAACCCGGTGGTCAGCATCGGCACGATCCTCGCCGTGCCCGGCGTGCGCGAGGCCATCGCCGACGCCGGGGTCCCGGTCGTGGGCCTGTCCCCCATCGTGGGCGACGCGCCCGTGCGCGGCATGGCCGACAAGGTGCTCGCCGCCGTGGGCGTGGAGTCCACCGCCGCCGCCGTCGCCAAGCACTACGGCTCCGGGCTGCTGGACGGCTGGCTCGTCGACACCGTGGACGCGGGCGCGGTCGAGGAGGTCGAGGCCGCCGGGATCCGCTGCCGGGCGATCCCGCTGATGATGGCGGACCTCAAGGCCACGGCGACGATGGCGACCGAGGCGCTGGCGCTGGCGGAAGAGGTGCGGGCATGACGGAACATGCGTCGTACCAGGTGTGGGCCCTGCCCGGGATGCCCGAGGTGCGGCCCGGTGACGACCTCGCCAAGCTGATCGCCGACGCCGCGACCTCGGATGGTCTGCCGGGGCTCGCGCACGGGGATGTGCTGCTGGTCACCTCCAAGATCGTCAGCAAGGCGGAGGGGCGCGCCGTCGAGGCGGCCGACCGCGAGGCGGCCATAGACGCCGAGACGGTGCGGGTCGTGGCGCGGCGCGGCCGCACCCGGATCGTCGAGACCCACCACGGTCTGGTCATGGCCGCCGCCGGGGTCGATGCCTCCAACACCCCTTCCGGGACGATCCTGTTGCTCCCCGAGGACCCCGACGCCTCGGCGCGGGCGATCCGGGCCGGGCTGCGGGAGGTGCTCGGTGTGGAGGTCGGCGTCATCGTCACCGACACGTTCGGGCGGCCGTGGCGGAACGGGGTCACCGATGTCGCCATCGGGGCGGCCGGGGTGCGGGTGCTGGACGATCTGCGCGGCGGGGTCGACGCGTACGGGAACGCGCTGAGCGCGACCATTGTCGCCACCGCTGACGAGCTGGCCGCCGCGGGTGATCTGGTCAAGGGCAAGGCCGAGGGGCTGCCGGTGGCCGTGTTGCGGGGGCTTCCGCAGGTGGTGGCGTTCGAGGGGCTGGACGGGGTCGAGGGGCTGGAGGGGGCTCCGGTTGAGGGGTCTGCTCGGCGGGGGGCCGATGAGGACCGGGGCGCGCGGGCGTTGGTGCGCGGGGCCGCGGACGACATGTTCCGGCTGGGCACCTCCGAGGCCGTACGGGAGGCGGTGACGCTGCGCCGTACGGTGCGGGAGTTCACCGATGAGCCGGTGGACGGCGCGGCGGTGCGGCGCGCGGTCGCCGCCGCCGTCACCGCGCCGGCGCCGCACCACACGACGCCCTGGCGGTTCGTCCTGCTGGAGTCCGAGGAGTCGCGGACGCGGCTGCTGGACGCGATGCGGGATGCCTGGATCGCCGATCTGCGCGGGGACGGCTTCTCGGAGGAGAGCATCGCCAAGCGGGTGCGGCGCGGGGATGTGCTGCGCAAGGCGCCGTACCTGGTGGTTCCGTGCCTGGTCGCCGACGGCGCCCATACGTATCCCGATCCTCGGCGGAACACGGCGGAGCGCGAGATGTTCGTGGTCGCGGCCGGGGCCGGGGTGCAGAACCTGCTGGTCGCGCTGGCGGGTGAGGGGCTGGGCTCGGCGTGGGTGTCGTCCACGATGTTCTGCCGCCCGGTGGTGCGCGAGGTTCTGGGCCTGCCGGACGACTGGGACCCGATGGGCACGGTCGCGGTCGGCCAGGCGGCGGTGGCGCCGGGGGCGCGGCCGGAGCGGGGGGTCGAGGGGTTTGTGGTGGTGCGGTAGGTGTTTGCGGGGGGGTGCGGTGGGTGTTTGTGGGGGGGGTGGGTGCGGTGGGCGCGGTGGGTGTTTGCTTTAGGGGCCTTGGGGTCGGGTTGTGCGGGGTTGTGGTGCGGGGTTGGGGTTGTGCGGAGTGGTTGTGCGGTGGGGTCGTGTGCGCGGGGGTTGGGGGCTCGCGTTGTGCGGAGTGGGAGTGCGGGTGCGGGGGTGGTTGCTGGGGTGCGCCTTGGGGCTGCGCGGGGGTTGCTGGGCGTCGTCGGGCGCGATGCGCGGTCGGTGGTGTGGTGGGTGGCGAACCGGTGGGGCGGCGGTGGGTCGTAGGGTGGCCGCGTGTGTGTGAGACGTGTCTGGAGCCCCCCGGGCCCCTGTGACCTCGCGCGTAACCTCGGTGTGTTGCAGCGAGGGCCGGGGGATCCCGCGTTCCAGGTCGGCGCCGACGGCGCGTTCTGGCGGGCGAGCCGGACTCCGGCCGGGCCCGGGACCCTACGGATCGCGCGCACGGGCGCGGAGATCGAGGGGCGGGCCTGGGGGCCGGGGGCGGAGTGGCTGCTGGACGGTCTGCCCGCTCTGCTCGGGGCGGACGACGACCCGTCGGTGTTCGTGCCCCGCCATCGGCTGATCCACGAGACGCACCGGCGCCATCCCGGCCTCCGGCTCATCCGGACCGGGCTGGTCCTCGAGTCCCTGATCCCCTCGATCCTGGAGCAGAAGGTCACCGGCGTCGAGGCGTACCGGGCCTGGCGGCTGCTGCTCCAGCGCCATGGCGAGCCCGCGCCCGGGCCGGCCGAGGGGATGCGGATGCGGGTCATGCCCGATCCGCGGGGCTGGGCGTTGATTCCGTCGTGGGAGTGGCATCGGGCGGGCGTGGACGCGAAGCGCTCCTCGACGATTTTGCGGGCGGTGCGGGTTGCTCGGCGGCTGGAGGAGGCGGCTTCCATGGACCTTGCCGCTGCCTCGGCCCGGCTGCGGTTGATTCCGGGCATTGGGCCTTGGACGGCCGCGGAGACGTTGCAGCGCAGCAATGGAACGCCGGATGCGGTCACGGTTGGTGATCTGCATTTGCCGGGGGTTGTCGGGTATGCGCTTGCGGGGGTGCGGGGGGCGGATGATGAGGCGATGCTTGAGCTTTTGGCGCCTTATGCGGGGCAGCGGTATCGGGCGGCGCGGTTGATTTTGTTGTCCGGGCGGGTGCCGGCTCGGCGGGCGCCTCGTTTGGCGGTGCGGGACTTTCGGGGGATGTAGGGCGCTGGGGTTGGGTGCGGTTGCGGTTGCCGTTGCCGGGTGCGTTGCCGTTACCGGGTGCGAGGCGTGGGTGCGGTTGCCGTTGCCGGGCGCGTTGGCGTTACCGGGTACGGGGCTCGGGTGCGGTTGCCGTTGCCGGGTGCGGGTGTGAGTGCCTCCGGCGGTGGGCCCCCATCCCGCCCCTTCCCGAAACGGTGGGGCGCCGCCCCCTCGACCCCCGCCGGGGCTCCGCCCCGGACCCCGCTCCTCAAGCGCCGGAGGGGCTGGGATTCGCGGCTCTGCCTCCGGACATCGCTTGGCTCCGGCCCGGGCCCGGCGGGGCCTCTGGCGCCGGAGGGCCGGAGTTCCGCCGGGGAGGCCGGGGTCGTGCCGGGCAAGCCGAGTTCCGCCGGGGAGGTTGAGTTTCCGCCGTGGGCGGCTCAGGGGCCCGCCGGGGGCAGGGCCTTACTGGTCGGAGGAGAAGCGGACCGCGCCGGCCGGGATGTCGGCTCCGCACCACACCCGGACTCCGTCTCGTAGCTCGTTGTCGGGGCCGACCAGGGCGCCGTCGCCGACTACCGCGCCCTGGAGGACCGTGCGGGCCCCGATTCGGGCGCCGGCGCCGACTAGGGAGTCGCGGACCTGGGCGCCCTCCTCGACGATCGCGCCCTCCAGCACCGTGCTGCCGTCGATGCGCGCGCCCGCGCCCACCCGGGCCTGGCGGCCGATGACCGTGCCGCCGGTCAGTTTGGCGTCGAGCGCGACCGAGGCGCTGTCCAGGACGAGGCGGTCGCCGCAGCGGCCCGGCACGGCCGGGGAGGGGGCTCGGCCCAGCACCAGGTCCGCGGAGCCGCGGACGAATGCCTGGGGGGTGCCGAGGTCGAGCCAGTAGGTGGAGTCGACCATGCCCTGGAGGTGAACACCCTCCGCGAGCAGACCGGGGAAGGTCTCGCGTTCCACGGAGACGGGGCGGTCGGCGGGGATCGAGTCGATGACCGAGCGGTTGAAGACGTACGCGCCCGCGTTGATCTGGTCGGTGACGATCTCCTCGGGGGTCTGCGGCTTCTCCAGGAAGGCGGTGACCCTGCCCAGTTCGTCCGTCGGCACCAGGCCGTACGCGCGCGGGTCCGGGACCCGGGTGAGGTGCAGGGAGACGTCGGCGCCCGTCGTGCGGTGGTTGTCGACGAGGGCGCGGATGTCGAGGCCGGTGAGGATGTCGCCGTTGAAGATGAGCACCGGGTCGTCGGGGCCCGAGCGCAGCCGGGAGGCGACGTTGCGGATGGCGCCGCCGGTGCCGAGCGGCTCCTCCTCCGTGACGTACTCCAGGTGCAGGCCCAGCGAGGAGCCGTCACCGAAGTACGGCTCGAAGACCTCCGCCAGATAGGACGTGGCGAGCACGATGTGCTCGACCCCGGCGGCGCGGGCACGGGCGAGTTGGTGGGTCAGAAACGGGACGCCCGCCGCCGGGACCATCGGCTTGGGAGTGTGCACCGTCATCGGGCGCAACCGGGTTCCCTTGCCGCCGACCAGGAGGATCGCCTCTGGCGATGGCGTTGCTGGCGCATTGGTCACGTACGTCTCTGCTTCCTGCTGGGGCTCGCCGGTCGGCGGCCAGTGTATGCAGATCCCCGGACCGCGCCTGATCAGCGCCCCTGGAGGCGGGCGGCCGTCTTCCGTACCGAACCGAGCTTCTTGTAGAGACGCTTGCCGGGGCACTCGGTGGCGAAGCCGTCGCGGTGACCCGCGATCACATGGAGCTTTACGCTGGCGCCCTTTTTGTACTTGTTGCCGCCGCCCGACACCAGATGCGTCGTACCGCGCGGATTCCGCTTGAAGAGGCCCAGCTTCCACGCGGTGAGCTTGGCGACGGCCTTCACGGCCTTGGCCGAGGGCTTCTTGGAGGTGAAAGTGCCGAGGACGGCGATGCCCATGCTGTTGGTGTTGAAGCCCAGTGTGTGCGCCCCGCGTACGGCTTTGGTCACACCGCCGGAGCGGCCTTCGTAGATCTTTCCGCACTTGTCGATGGTGAAGTTGTAGCCGTAGTCACGCCATCCCAGGCTCTTCACGTGGTAGCGGTAGATACCGCGCAAAACGGAGGGCGCCTGTGAGCAGCTGTAGTTGTTGCCCGTCACGGTGTGGTGGATGAAGGCGACCTTCACGGTCTTGCTGTAGACGTGGCCCGTTTCACGGATCTTCTCGTCGGCGCCCCAGCCCGCGCGCGTGACGATGCTGGGCCGCGGCGCGCTGTAGCGGGCGGCGCCCGCGTTGGCCGCGTCGGTGTCGGCGTCGGTGTCGAGCGCGCTGGGCGGCGGGGTGGTGGTCACGGATGCGGAGGGCTTGGGGGGCAAGGACGGTTTGGTGGACGGCCCCGACGGCCCCGACGGCCCCGAGGCTCCCCAGGACGGCCTTCCCGGCGAACCCGTCACCGTCGGCTTCACACCCGGCGCCCCACCCCCCGCCGTCGGCACCGGATGTTCCGGATGCCCCGGACGCCCCGGAAGCGCGCGGAGCGCGGCCAGGTCCGGACTCGGCGGCGCCGGAGGCTCACCGGGGTCGATCAGCTCCAGCCGCAGCCCGGACGGCAGGGCCGCCGCCCCCACATGGGCCCTCGCCGACCCCGCCCGTTCCGGCCGCACCCGTTCCGAGCCCGCCCGTTCCGATCCCGCCCGTTCCGGCAGTACCCGCGCCTGGACCGCGTCCGAGGCGCCGACCCACAGCGGCGCGGTGCCACCGTGCGCCCGTGCGCCGCGGAGTTCGGGCGAGTCCGGGTCGGGGGCCTCGTCCCCGTGCGGCAGCAGTTCCCGCCATGGCGACCACGCGCCGCCGACCGCGCGGGTACGCACCTGCGCCCGGCCGTGGAGCTCCGCGGCGGGCCGGTCCCAGACGACGCCGACGAGCGAGAACGGCCGCACGCCCGACGCCGCGACGCCCCGCTCGACCGCGACGTCACCGCGCCCGACGTCACCGGGCCCGGTGTCACCGCGCCCGGCGGCCACGCCCCGGTCCGGCCCGCCGTCCACGAGCGAGTCCAGCGGGCGCAGCGGCAGCGACCGCGTAGAGCCGACGGCGACGGCGGCGGCGACGGTCCGCTCGGCCCGGGCATGGGCGGGGCCGGGGTGCAGGGCGAGGGGAAGGGCGAGGGCGGCGGTGCACGCGACGCCGATCGAGGATGCCAGGTATGCACGCATGATTGAAATCGTCTACATAAGGGGACAAACCTGTCCATTCGGAAGAGCGCGCACGTCGCGGACCGTCCGCTGACCCGGACCCCACCGACCCCATCCGCGCCGCATCTTCGGCGCGTAGGCTTGCGCGGGTGAACGCCACCGATCGCACCCCCGCCGACCTGCTGGGATCCGCGCTCGACGCGGATCCCTCCCGCCCGCTCGTGACCTTCTACGACGACGCCACGGGCGAACGCGTCGAACTCTCCGTGGCCACCTTCGCCAATTGGGTGGCGAAGACCGCCAATCTCCTCCAGGACGATCTCGCCGCCGCGCCCGGCGACAGATGCGCACTACTGCTCCCCGCCCACTGGCAGACCGCCGTGTGGCTGGTGGCCTGCTCCTCGGTCGGGGTCCTCGTGGACATCGGGGGCGACCCGGCCTCCGCCGACCTGGTCGTCAGCGGCCCGGACAGCCTCAAGGAGGCACGGGAGTGCTCCGGGGAGCGGGTGGCGCTGTCGCTTCAGCCGCTGGGCGGCCGCTTCCCCCAGCTGCCGGAGGGGTTCGCGGACTACGCCGTGGAGGTGCCCAGCCAGGGCGACCGCTTCGCCCCGTACTCCCCCGTGGACCCGGATACGCCCGCGCTGGCCGTCGGCGGTGTGGAGCTGACGAGCGCCCAGGTGGTGGAGCGGGCGGGCGCCGACGCCGGGGGGCGCGGGCTCGGGCCCGGTTCGCGGATCCTGTCGGGGCTTTCGTACGGCACCTGGGAGGGGCTGTCGTACGGGCTGTACGCGCCGCTGGTCAGTGGCGGTTCGGTGGTGCTCTGCCGCCATCTGGACCGGCTCGACGAGAAGGAGCTGGCCGGACGCAAGGAGAGCGAGCGCGTCACCGCCACCACGCCCTGAGAACCACGGCCTTCGGCCCTGAGAGCCCCGGCCCCCGTCCCACCCCAGCCCCGCCCCAGTCCCGCCCCTGACCCGTCCGGCGGACCGAGAGCCGAGTCCACGGGCCGCACCGCCCACCCCGCGCGATGATCTACGGATACGTACAACCATGTACGGGCTTCGCATGTCTGTTCCGTTAATCGGTATCCCGGCATGCGATGCCGCTCCGCCCCCGGGCGGAAGACGGGTGGGAGGACGCGGACGTGACGACCGACAGCCCTGAGCCTGCGCCGAGACGCAGGCGCCGCTGGCCGCGCGTCCTGGCCCTGGGCGTGGCCTTGCTGGTGCTGTCGGTCGCCGGGGTGGGGTGGTGGTTCTACGAGCGCCTCGACGGCAATATCCACACCGACACCCGGACCGCGAACGAGCTGAAGAAGTACGAGGCCGAGCGCCCGGTGTCGGTGGTGCGGGACGCGCAGAACATCCTGCTGATCGGCTCCGACAACCGGGGCGGCAAGGGCAACGGCAAATACGGCAGGGACACCGGCACCCAGCGCTCGGACACCACGATCCTGCTGCATCTCCAGGCCGGCGGGAAGAGCGCCACCGCCGTCTCCATCCCGCGCGATCTGATGGTCGACATCCCGGCCTGCGAGGGGTCGGACGGAAAGCGCACCCAGGCCCGGTTCGCCCAGTTCAACTGGGCGTTCGAATCCGGTGGCGCGGCCTGTTCGATCCGCACCGTCGAGAAGCTGACCGGGATCCGCGTCGACCACCACATGATCGTGGACTTCAGCGGCTTCAAGCGGCTGGTGAACGCGGTCGGCGGGGTGGAGGTGTGCCTGAAGGAGCCCGTGGACGACGCCGAGGCGCATCTGAAGCTGCCCGCGGGCCGTCAGGTGCTCCACGGCGAGCAGGCCCTGGGCTATGTGCGCGCCCGGTACAGCATCGGCGACGGCAGCGACACGGAGCGCATCGGCCGGCAACAGGAGTTCATGAGCTCGCTTGTGAAGAAAGTGCAGAGCAATGGTGTGCTGCTCAATCCCGCGAAGCTGTATCCGGTGCTCAACGCCGCGACGTCCTCGCTGACCACCGATCCGGGCCTGGATTCGCTCAAAGATCTGTACGCCCTGGTGCGCGGGGTGCGGGACATCCCCCGGGACAAGATCCGCTTCCTCACGATTCCGCGGCAGCCCTACACGTACAACAAGAACCGCGATGAGCTCGTCCAACCCGATGCCGACCGGCTGTTCCGGCAGTTGCGGCTGGACCGGCCGGTGCCGGTGTCCCACACCGTCACCGCTTCGACGGGCGGTGGACCCAAGGCCGCCGATCTCAGCGGGTACCAGGGGACGACCGCGGCGCGCGGCATCTGCGAGTAAAAGAACCATAAGGGCGGCCCATGATTCGTGAAGGATCAGATAAGGATTGGGCAGATTGCCCAGTTGTAGGGAAGTGGAATTTGTCACCGGCGTCGCTTGACGCTGATCTGGACGGATAGTGTGAGCGATCCGGTGCGCTCTACGAGGTGGCCGCGCACTGCACGAAGACGGATTGAGCGCCTTGAGGGGGAGGCGCCGCGTGGCACCGACGGAGGACACAGGCGACCGTGGACGCGCAAGGCCCTGGCGGGGCGGGTGACTTCGACCCAGCCGATCAGTGGGTGTTCGACCCGAATACGGGCAACTACGAGCTGCGGCTGAATCCCGCCGAGACATCGGCGGACGACACCACGGAGCTGCGACGGGTCTCCAGACAATCGAAGAATGACGACGCCACCGGCTCCGAGCCCAGGGGGCGCCGCCGCGCGGCCAAACGGGACGCGGAGAAGGAGCAGGCGACCGGCCCGGTCAGCCGTCGCAAGCCGAAGCCGAAGAAGTCGAAGACGAAGAAGGCGCTCTACTGGGGCAGCGGCACCCTGGCCTTCCTGCTGGTGGGCGGTTCGGCCGCGGCGTACTTCGTCTATCAGCACCTGAACAACAACATCAGCAAGGTCGACGTCGGCGAGAACAACGCCGCGGTCTCCGACGGCCCGATGAACATCCTGCTGATCGGCACCGACCGCCGGGACGGCAAGGGGAACGAGGGCTACGGCGACGCGGGTAGCGTCGGCCACGCCGACACCACCCTGCTGTTCCACGTCTCCGAGGACCGGTCGAACGCGACGGTGCTGAGCTTCCCGCGCGACATGATCACCGACATCCCGGACTGCACCGTGAAGGAAGACGGCCGGAGGAAGAAGATCCCGGGCGAGGACGAGGTGCGGTTCAACACCAGTCTGGGGCAGGAGGGGCGGGACCCCGGCTGCACCTGGCAGACGGTGGAGAAGATCACCGGGCTGGAGATCAACCACTTCATGATGGCCGACTTCAACGCGGTCAAGAGCATGTCCACGGCGGTCGGCGGGGTGGACATCTGCCTCGGCAAGGACATCAACGACCCGAAGTCGCACCTGAATCTGAAGAAGGGTCGGCACACGGTCAAGGGCGAACAGGCCCTGGCGTTCGTCCGGACCCGGCACGCCGTCGGCTTCGGCGGCGACCTGGACCGGATCAAGCTCCAGCAGCAGTTCCTGAGCTCGCTGATGCGCAAGATGAAGGCCAGCGGGACGCTCACCAACCCGGGCAAGATGTGGGACCTGGCCCAGACCGCCACCAAGGCGCTCACCGTGGACACCGGGATCGGCACCGTCTCCAAGCTGGCCTCGCTGGGGAAGAACCTGAGCAAGGTCGACCTCAAGAACGTCACCTTCGCGACGGTTCCGGTCGTCGACAACACCGACGGTGCGACCGTGCTGCTCGACAAGACCAAGGCCGAGCCGCTCTTCTCCATGGTCCGGCAGGACGTCTCGCTGACCGAGGTCAAGAAGAAGGAGAAGGCGGCCAAGGACGAGCAGGCGGAGCGGCTGAAGGGGCCGAAGGCCGATCCCGCCGATGTCCGGGTCAAGGTGCTCAACGGCAGCGGGCAGTTCGGCGCCGCCCAGGAGACCGTCGACTGGATGCAGAACACCGAGGGGATGTCCCGCACCAGCAACGGCGGAAACGCTCCGTCAGAACTGAAGAAGACGACGCTGGAGTACGCTCCCAACCAGGCCGACCAGGCGCGTCGGCTGGCCGACAGCATGGGGCTGCCCGCCTCCGCCATGAAGGAAGGCAAGAAGGACGCCGAGCCGATGGCGGAGATGACCCTGACGCTGGGCGCGGACTTCAAGGGCGCCGGCACACCGATCTCCGCCCCGTCGAAGGCGCCGAAGGACATTCAGAGGGTCGAGGCCGACGACAAGGACGTCTGCGCCAAGTGACCGTCGCCGGCCAGCGGATCCATCTCGTCCATCGGGGTCCTTCGGGCCGGACGACCGAGAGACTGCGGGGAGGGCCCGATGCGGCAGAGCAGTGTGCGGGGGGAGAGAGGGCGGCGGGCCACCGTTCCCGAACCACGTGAAAGCGGTAAGGAGGACAGCCCGCCGGAAGGGGAGGGCCCCGCGTCGCGCGGCGCGGGGCGCCGGCCAGGTGGCAAGGGGCGGCCGAAGCGGAGCCGCGGGGTGCGGATCCTGCGCTGGACCGCTCTGACGCTGGCCGTGCTGGTACTCGGCGCGGCCGCCGCCGGATATTTCTACTACGAACACCTGAACGGCAATCTGAAGAAGGAGGCTCTGGACCTCGGCGACAGCAAGATCGGCAAGCCCGAGCCCAACGCCGCCGGACAGACCCCCCTCAACATCCTGCTCATCGGCTCCGACAGCCGGAACACCGCGGAGAACGTCAAGCTGGGCGGCGCCAAGCAGGACGCGGACCGCAAGCCGCTGGGCGATGTGCAGATGCTGGTGCATGTCTCGGCCGACCGCAGCAACATGTCGGTGGTCAGCATCCCGCGCGACACCCGGGTGACCATCCCCCGGTGCACCGATCCGCACGACGGCACGGTGTATCCGAAGACCGAGGGGGCCATCAACCAGTCGCTCCAGCACGGCGGCCCCGGCTGCACGGTCGCCACCTGGAAGGAGCTCACCGGCGTCTACATCGATCACTTCATGATGATCGACTTCTCCGGGGTGGTCTCCATGGCGGACGCCATCGGCGGCGTCCCGGTGTGTGTGGACAACAACGTCTACTCGCACGACAGCAAGGGCCATGGCTCCGGGCTGAAGCTGACCAAGGGCACCCACAACGTCAAGGGCGTCCAGGCCCTCCAGTGGCTGCGCACCCGCTACGGCTTCGAGGACAACAGCGACATCGGCCGGGCCAAGGCCCAGCACATGTATATGACGTCGATGATCCGCCAGCTGAAGTCGGGCACCAAGCTCAGCGACCCGGGCAAGCTGATGGACCTGGCGGAGGCCGCCACCGACGCGCTGACCGTGGACCACGGCCTCGGGACCGTCAAGAAGTTGTACGACCTGGGCAATGACCTCAAGCGGGTGCCGACCAAGCGCACCACGATGATCACCATGCCCTGGGAGTACGGCGGCGGCGGGGAGTACGTACTGCCCAAGCCGGGCGACGCCGAGCAGACCTTCTCGCTGCTGCGCAACGACATAAGCCTGGACGGCAAGGACAAGAAGAAGCCCGACGCCACCCCGGCGCCCACCGCGCCCAAGGAGCAGCTCCCGGTGGTGGTGCAGAACGGCACCGCGAGCACCGTCCTGGGGCCGGTCTCCGGCCGGGCGGGGGTCATCACCTCCGAGCTGGCGCGGCTGGGCTACGCCAAGGCCACCGCGAACACGATGCTCATCTCGCAGGCCGACACCACCGTCCTCTACCCGGGCGAGGACCGGCAGGGCGACGCCCTGGCCGTGGCCAAGGCGCTGAAGCTGCCGAAGTCCGCGGTGAAGTCGTCGAAGTCGGTGCGGGAGATCACCCTCGTGGTCGGCAACGACTGGCGCGAGGGCACCGCCTATCCGAAGGCGGCGGCGGACGACGGCGACAAGACGCCCAAGAGCGCGGACGCGCTCAACGGCGAGGAGAAGGGCTGTATGAAGGTCAACGCGGGCTACACCTTCTGACGCCCGGCACGGCATGCGAAGGGGCCGGACCCGATGCGGGTCCGGCCCCTTCGGCGTACGTGACGTACGTGGGTACGCGGGTACGTGGCGTACGTGGCGTACTGGACCGGCTACGGCGCCATGACCGCCGGGCGGCGGCTGGCGATGACCTTCTTGGCGAGCGCCCGCGGGCTGGTCAGAAAGCCCCAGCCCCACGACATGTGCATGGTCGCGAGCGCCACCGGGATCCGCAGCCGGGCCGCCACCGGAAGCCCCTTGCCCGCAGGGAGCGAGCCCGCGACGATCGCGGCCAGATAGCCGCCGGGGATCACGAAGCCCCACGGGGTGACGGCCGCGCCCAGCACGATGCCCGCCGCGATGGCGACGACGGCGGTCGGCGGGGCGAGGTAGCGCAGATTGATCGAGCCCTGGTGGAAGCGGGCCACGACATGGCGCCAGCGGCCGTAGTCCTTGTACTGCTTGGCGAGGGCCCGCACGTTCGGCCGGGGCCGGTAGGAGACCTTCAGCTCGGGCGAGAACCAGATCAGCCCGCCGGCCTCGCGGATCCGGAAGTTCAGCTCCCAGTCCTGGGCGCGGATGAACTCCTCGTTGTAGCCGCCCTGCTGCTCCAGCGCCTCGCGCCGGAAGACGCCCAGATAGACGGTCTCGGCGGGGGCCGCCTCACCACCGGTGTGGAAGGCCGCGTTGCCCACTCCGATCTTGGAGGTCATGGCGGCGGCAACGGCCTTCTCCCAGTCGTTCTCGCCCTCGGCGTGCATGAGCCCGCCGACGTTCTGCGCGCCGGTCTCCTCCAGGAGCCGTACGGCGGTCGCGATGTAGTCGGGCGAGAGCATGCCGTGGCCGTCGACCCGGACCACCACCGGATGGCGGGACGCCTTGATCGCCGCGTTCAGGGCGGCGGGGGTGCGGCCCGTGGGGTTGGGGACCGTATGCACCCGGGGGTCCTCCGCCACCAGTTCGGCGGCGATCTCGTCGGTGCGGTCCGCGGACGGGCCGAGCGCGATCACCACCTCCATCTCACCGTCGTACTCCTGCTCCAGGATGTGCCGCACGGCATTGCGCAGATGGCGTTCCTCATTGAGCACCGGCATGATCACGGAGACGGCCGGGAGCTGATGCGGGGGCATGGCACCTCGGGGTTCGGGGGCCGGGCCCCAGGAGACTGGAGGCAGGGGCCCCAAGAGACTGCGGTTTCCGGGCCACGTTACCGCGAATGGAGGACCCCGGAGCGCGCCGCCCGGGTGGCAGCGCCCCGTACGGGCGGCGTGGGGCCATCAAGGCGATCGTCGTATGGGCCTACGGTGAGGCGGTTCCGCCCAGCCCGCCGAGGATCACGGAGGCCCCGGAGTGAGTGCACCGGCCCGATCGCCGCGCCCGTCGCGCCCCCGCTCCCGCCGCCCCCGCTGGGGGCTGCGGCTGGCCACGGGCGCCGCCTGTCTGGTGCTGGCGGTCAGCGGTATCGGGCATCTGCTGGTCAGGGAGCTCGATTCCGGGATCCACCGGGTGGATGCCTTCGGCGGCCTGGACAACCGGCCGAAGAACACCGGCGGGGGCGTCAACTTCCTCGTGGTCGGCACGGACGGCCGGGAGAGGATCACGCCTCGGGAGAAGGCGCTGTACCGGCTGGGCGGAGCCCCCTGCCGCTGCACCGACACGATCATGCTGATGCATCTGTCGGGCGACCACCGCCGGGTCAGCACGGTCAGCCTGCCCCGCGACTCGTACGCCAGGATCCCCGCGTACACCGACGCCACCGGCAAGCGCCACCCGAGCCATCCGCGGAAGCTCAACGCCGCGTACGCCGAGGGCGGGCCGAGCCTGACCGTGCGCACCGTGGAGCATCTGACCGGCGTCCATGTCGACCACTACCTCGAGGTGGACTTCACCAGCTTCATGAAGACGGTCGATGTGCTCGGCGGGGTGAAGATCTGCACCGCGCGGCCGCTCAAGGACGACCACACCGGTCTCGACCTGCCGGCCGGCACCCATGTGCTGAACGGCGGCCAGGCTTTGCAGTACGTCCGCTCCCGGCATGTGGACGGCACCTCCGACCTGGGCCGGATCCAGCGGCAGCAGCGCTTCATGGCCGCCGTGGTCCACCAGACCACGGCCGGGCGCATCCTGCTCAACCCGGTGCGGTTCAACCGGGTGGCCGGGGCCCTGCTGGGCTCGGTCCGCGCGGACCACGGCTTCAGCGCGGAGGACCTGGTCGCCCTGGGGCGGGCGATGAGCGGGGTCACCCCCGCGTCCTCGGAGTTCGCCTCGGTCCCGGTGGTGCTGCCCGGTGTGCCGGTGAAGGGGGCCGGGTCCACGCTCCGCTGGAACCGGGCCAAGGCCGAGCGGCTCTTCACCACCCTCCGCGCGGACCGGCCGCTCGTCACCCACCGCCCGAAGCGTGCCCGGGCCATCCCGGTGGACGTGGACCCGGCCCGGATCCGGGTGCATGTGCTCAACGGCACCAATACGACGGGGCTCGCCCGCCGCGCGGACCGCGCGCTGCACGCCACCGGCTTCGCCGCCACCGGCTCCCCCGCCGACGCCGCGACCCCCGACGTCCGGCACACGGTGATCGCGTACGACCCCATCTGGGACCGCTCGGCGCGCTCACTGGCGGCCGCGGTGCCCGGGGCCCGGCTGAAGCCGGTGGCCGGGCAGGGCGCGGTGATGCAGATCACGATCGGCGCGGACTACAAGGGCGTACGGCCGGTCCGGGTCGAGGCGCCGAAGACCGACACCGCCGGGTTCGGGGCCGTCACCGGCGACGAGGTCGTCTGCCCCGAGGGCGGCGCCACCCGCTCCCTCTGACCCCGGGCGTCACGGCCGGTCGACGCTGACCTCGGGGTCACGGCCGGTCGGCGCTGCCCCGGGCGTCACGGCCGGTCGGCGCCCTCGATGGCGTCATCGGCGCGTCCGGCGGTGTTTCGCTGGGCGCGGAGTTCCTTGATCGCGCGGCGCCGGGCCAGCCGGTGGGTCCGGCGGATCTCGGCCTCCTGATAGCGCCGCTTGTCCCGCTCGCTCTCCGGGAGGACCGGGGGCACGGGCCGGGGCTTGCCGTCGGCGTCGACGGCGGCGAAGACCAGATAGGCGCTGCCGACCTGGGTGGCGGGCGTGGACTCGTTCCACCGCTCGGCCAGCACCCGCACCCCGATCTCCATGGAGGACCGGCCGGTCCAGTTGACCTGGGCCTTCACATGGACGAGGTCGCCGACTCTGACGGGCTCGAGGAAGGCCATCTCGTCCATCGACGCGGTGACCGCGGGCCCCTCGGAGTGGCGTCCGGCGACCGCCCCGGCGGCGTCGTCCACCAGCTTCATGATCACTCCGCCGTGCACGGTCCCGAGGAGATTGGTGTCACTGCCGGTCATGATGTGTGACAGCGTGGTACGAGAGGCGGAGGTGGGCTTTCCCGGAAGCTCCGGTTCCGCACCCTGGGCCTGTTTGGTCATGTCGTCCACCTTATGCGGACCGGATTCTTATCAGGTCTGCAACAGCCCTGCCGCGATCCGGCACCCGCCCTGTAATGCGACCTACCCGACCAGGCACACTGCCTTGCATGAGCGAATGGCCCCAGGGATGGTCCGGCGACGGTAGCGGCCGGTACGGACGTGGTAGCGGCAGCGCCGAGCCGGAAGGGGCTCGCGCCATGCCACAGGTGAGGCGCGGAGCGCCCGGTGCGGGCGGTCCACCGCCGTACGACGAGCCCCCGCTGCCGCCCGACCTCTCGCCGCGCGGCACCGTTCCGCGGCAGCAGGCGTCCCAGGGCTATGACGACTACGACGACGGTTACAACACCGGTCAGGTCTACGGCGGCGGCAACCGCGGACCGGGCGGCAACGGCCCCGGTGGCCCCGGCGGCCCCGGCCCGCGCCCGGTGAGGCCGAAGAACTGGAAGCGCCGGATAACCATCGGCCTGGTCACCCTGATCGTCCTGCTGCTCGCCGTCGGCATAGGAACCTACATCTGGGCCGACTCCAAGCTCCGCAACGAGGTGGACCTGAGCAAGGTCGAGGACCGGCCGAGCGGCGGCAAGGGCACCAACTACCTGATCGTCGGTTCCGACAGCCGCGAGGGCATGTCCGAGGAGGACAAGAAGAAGCTGCACACCGGCTCGGCCGACGGCCGGCGCACCGACTCCATGATCCTTCTCCATGTCGGTGACAACGGCAACACCATGATCAGCCTCCCGCGTGACTCCTGGGTCACCATCCCGGCCTTCACCGGCTCGGAGAGCGGCCGGCGGATCCCGCAGAGCCAGAACAAGCTCAACGCCTCGTTCTCCTCCGAGGGCCCCGGGCTGCTCGTCCGCACGATCGAGTACAACACCGGTCTGAAGATCGACCACTACGCGGAGATCGGCTTCGACGGCTTCGCCAACCTGGTGGACGGCGTCGGCGGCGTCGACATCGACATCCCGCAGGACATGAAGGACAAGAAGTCCGGCAATGACCTGAAGAAGGGCAAGCAGACGCTGAACGGCCAGCAGGCGCTCGCCTTCGTCCGGCAGCGCTACGGCCTCGCGGGCGGCGACCTGGACCGCACCAAGAACCAGCAGAAGTTCCTGTCCGCGCTGGCCAACAAGGCGGCCTCGCCGAGCACGATCATGAACCCGTTCAAGCTCTACCCGACGATGGGCGCCGGCCTGGACAACCTGATCGTCGACAAGGACATGAGCCTGTGGGACGTGAAGGACATGTTCTTCGCGATGAAGGGCGTCTCCGGCGGCGACGGCAAGCAGATGAACATGCCGATCTCCAACCCCGGCCTGGCCACCTCCAAGGGCAGCGCGGTGCAGTGGGACATGACGAAGGTCAAGCAGCTGATGAGCGAGCTGAAGAACGACGACAAGGTCACCGTCTCCAGCAACTGATCCGGACCATCCGGACCGGAAAAGACCGCTGCCGGGCCCGTCGGGCCCGGCAGCGGTCTTTTGCGTGAGGGGACTACGGAAGGTTGCGCGCCATCACGATGCGCTGGACCTGGTTGGTGCCCTCGTAGATCTGCGTGCAGGCCGTAGGGCCGTGACTTGCATGAACGCCCCCTTCAGAAGGGGTCTCCCCAGGATTTCCCCATGATCACTGGGCTCCCGGGGCCGCTGTTGGTCATGCGTTGGTCACGTGACCAACCCTGTCTGAACTGCGGCGAGCCCCGCCCATCCGTCCCAGGGGGTAGATCGGATGGGCGGGGCGATCAAGGGGGCTCAGCGCCCGCTGCTCAGTTCCTTACAGACTTCGGCACTCGTGGGCCGGTCGGCCGGATCGGGGCTGAGCATGGCTTTGATGAGCTTGCCGAGCACTCCGGGCACGTTCACCGGGCGGTGCGGTCCGTCCACGATGGCTTGCCGCTGATCCTTGCGGCTGGCGTCGTCCGGGTACGCGACGTGGCGCAGTCCGGTCGCGCTGATGAAGAGCGAGGCGCCAAGGGCGTAGACGTCCGCTGCCATGGTCGGGATGGCCGTACCAGTCTCCAGCACGCTCCGGGAGATCTCGGGGCTCTCGTAGTGCACCAGACAGCCGCGATAGCTGAAGTCATACGCGGCGGGGATGGCGCCGCCGTGAGCCAGGGCGAGATCAATGAGGGCCGTTCCCTCATCGCTGATGATCAGGTGTGCGGGTTGAATGTCTCCGTGTGCCCACCCCGTGGCGTGCAACGCGGCTACGGCTTCCGCGCACGACAGTGCTTCACCTAGGTCGGGCTCTGATGAGGCCCCTTCGGCGCGGTGCGGGTGCCACAGGTCGTACAGGCTGTCGCCCTGGTGCCAGGGCTGGATGTTCCAGGTGCCGTGTTCCCATTCGCCGTAGCTGACGTTGCCCCTGTTGAGCTGCTGCAAGATCGCACCCTCGCGGCCGGGGGCCAGGGCCGTCCATTCCTGGGCCTCCCATTCGCTTGTTGCTTTGATTGGGTAGCCGAGCTTCACGGCATACCGGCCCTGCTGCGTCTCGACCTCCCAAACAGTTGACCCGCGCCGGTCGAGTACGAGCCGCCTTCCTGAAGCCACCAGCGTCTCTAAGACGCTGGTGGGGATCTCGTACGACGCTGCTTCGGCCACGAAATCTGATCCTCTCTAGAAGAGCGAACCGCCCCTCAGCATGTGCCGAGGGGCGGCCGTGTCTCACATCACCGGCCGGAGATTACTCCGCCTGTCCGTACGGTCGTCCGCAGTCGGAATCGCACTGCGCGGCGTTCTCGCCGTTCACGGTCCACAGGTCATCGAAGACCATGAAGCCCGCTGCCTTCATGGCGTGCGCGCTGGCTGTGACGGCTTCCAGGGTGCGCCCGCCGCCACCGGGGCCGGGGTTGTGGTGCAGGAAGCGCCCGGCGTGCTGGTCGCAGAACTCCCCGTACGCCTTGGTGTGCAGGAGGAAGGCGTGCAGACCCATGTCCACGTCGTCCGACGGGACCATGGGCACGGTGGCGGTGGCCACGGTCGCGAGGAACGCAATCGCCTGGTCGGCGATGCGCTCGGCCCGCTCCGGGGTCTGCGCGTTGTGGGTGGCCACGAAGTGGGCGAGGCTACCGAATAACTCTTCGCTGACCAGTGACCGGCCGGTCCGCTGGTCGTTCACTACTGCTGTCATTGCTGTGATCCTTCCCTGGTTGGAGTGGTGCACGGCACTTGCTGACCCGCCCCGACCGCTAGCCCTTCCTGTTGCGAACGATCGGGGCGGGGGCTCACCCACCCACCAGGCGGGAATCAACACCGTCCGGCGGGTGGAGTCATGGGATGCGTCAGGGCTACTCGCCGCCGGAGTCGGGATGCGGTCGTGCCTCGTTGGGGAACTGGACGTTCCTGGAGTCAGTCATCCACTCCTGTCCGCCCCTCTGGGGGCGGAGGAACGCGACGAGTGGGCCCGGCATCTGGTGATCGAAGATGAGTTCATCGATGTCACAGACGGCTTGAAGAACGCCCAGACGTCCCGTGGCGGCGTCGTAAGCCTCCTCGCCCGGCTGGGGCCCGTTGTACGGCGTCGGCGCGTTCACCCGATCCACCCCCATCGAGGTCCGAACGGGGGCATCGTGTGACCGTCCGGATGGTGCCGGATCTTCAGTTCAAGATCGGCGGCCAGCCGATAGTCACCGGCTTCCATGGCTTTGGCCTTCTCCTGCTTCAGCCGGGTGCACGTGGCACACGAGGTCATCGGGTCAGCCCCCCGCGCCCAAGGTGCTTGTCAATCCTCTGATTCAGGGCGTCCGCACGCTCGTCCAACTCCTCCTGAGTCGGGGGCTTGGGCGGGCCTTGCTGTGCCTCCTGCGGTTGGGCTGGAGGCTCGATCGCGCTCACCGCGAGACCCCCACAGCTCGCTGCCGCTCGTGCCGGAGGACGTACAACGGCACGGGGTCGGTGTCCCAAGCGATCGGGAAACGGCCTTCAGCCGGGATACGCGGGAGCTGAAGCGTGGGCGAGTCTGCGTTACAGACAGGCACGCAGGCCGGGGCGGGCACGGGCACGGCAGCGGGTGCCGGTGCGAACCTTGAGGTATCGACTGTCCGATGGCGACCGGTGGCGGGGAATAACCTGCGCAGCCACGGCCTCATGGATCGGGCGATACGCTCTCTCATGTTGACGCTCCTTCGTAGCGTTGGCCATGCCCCCGGACCGGTCGCACGGTTGCGGGGGTCCTTCTCGCTCTAGGCAACCGCTCCACTACGCATCGCGGTACCGTGGCAAGAGCGGCAGTTTTTAAGAGCTTTAAGCGCCTGCTTTAGCCGGGGAGTTGAGCGTGTCGTGGGTGAGCGGGAGCCGAACGAGAGCCTGGAACGGCTGTTCCGAGAGACCGGGTGGACGCTGCGACAGCTCGTCCAGGAGGTCAACCGCATTGGCACCGAACGCGGAACGCCACAGAAGTACCGGGAGCCGTCCGCCCATCAGTGGCTCAAGGGGCACATGCCGAAAGAGGCTGCCCGACCGCTGATCTTGGAGGCGTTCGCCCGGAAGCTGGGCCGACCGATCACGCACGCTGAGGCAGGATTCCCCCTGCCTGCCAACGAGTCGAACGCACGCCCGAGTACCGTTGAGGCCTTGATCGACTTGGGGAGGCAGGACATGGACCCTTCGCGCCGCAGCGTCCTTGGCGTGAGCCTCTTCTCTGTCGCGTTGACTGTGCCCAACTGGCCGGACGTTGTAGGCCGGATGGAAGCCATTCAGACAGAGCAGGTGCAGCGCATCGGGATGCCTGACGTCCATACGGTCGTAGCGATGACCGAACGGATCTCAGAGCTTGATGATCAGTTCGGTGGCCGACACGCACGCCCCATGGCCGCAGCTTTCCTTGTCAATACGGTGGCTCCGTACCTTCGAGCCGACGCCACAGAAGAAGTCCGCAAAGCGATGATGTCGGCTGCGTCGGACCTGTGTTACCTCACCGGGTACATGGCTGTGGATGAAGGGGTTCACGGACTGGCTCAGAAGTATTACTTGAAGGCTTTGGAATTGGCTGGAGCCTCAGAGGATCACCTAACTTACTGCACCACGCTGCGAGGGATGAGCGTTCAGGCAGTCGATCTAGGGCATGGCAGGACCGCGATGCGGCTTGCCGATGCCGCTGCTGCCGCGTCCCCCAAGGCCGGTCCCAGGATGCGGGCATTTCTCGCTGGCCAACAGGCGCACGCTTCGGCGCAGATTGGCGAAAAGACCAAGGCTCTCATGTACCTTCGGGAAGCAGAAATTGCTATGGATAAGGCCGAGTCTCAACAGAAAGCATTCGGGTCATATGATCCGGCGGCCTTGAACTATCACACCAGCCAGGTTCGCTATGAGCTCGGTGATGTGACTGGTGCAGTCGAAGCAATGAAGCAGTCAGACCGATTGAGGTATGACGTTTATCGGCGCACTCGCGTCAAGGAGCGGGCCATTCTGGCCGAACGGCAAATCGCTATAGGACATGTGGAAGCAGCATGCGCCACTTGGCACAGCGCGCTTGACGACTACCCGCTAGTCCAATCAGGGAGGGCCGATCAGCGAATGCAAAGCATGCTGAAACTGATCAAGCCGCACCTAAAGAATCATGCCGCCCGCGACCTGAATGACCGCGCACGAATGGTCATGCCTGCCTCGCTGCTGGTCTGAGAAATGCGCGTGCCCCGACCGGATAACTCCGGCCGGGGCACTTTCTTTGGTTGGTCAGAGGAGAGCACGGAAGGGGTTGGATCGGTTGAGGGGGGTGGGCCACTTCACGGAGTGGGCAGTAACCCTGCTAGGGGAGGCTCCTGGCCATCACGATGCGCTGGACCTGGTTGGTGCCCTCGTAGATCTGTGTTTTACCCATCACCCGGCTCTGGCCTGCGCATACGCCCCCCCAGAGGGCATCCTCCAGGATTTCCCCGTGCTCACTTACCCGTCCGCACAGGCCACGAGTCACCGCCGATCACGTGGTTCACAGGTACACGCCTCGGTGTGTGGCCCACGCCTCAGTTGCCTCAGCCATGGCAGCCAGCCACCGCTCTCCGGGCCTTCGAAGAGCCCTGTGGCGGTTCATACGGGCGTAGGCCACCGCGAAGGCGTCGATGGCCTTCGGGTCGGCGTTCGCCCAGGCCGCGCATGTGGACACCCACGACTCAGCACTCTCCGGCGTGTGGTCGGCGGCAACGAGCTGCACCACGAGCATGGCCGGATCGATGAACGCCGCGCCCCTGGTCGGCCAAGACCAGTCCACGACCCAGGACCGCTGGCCGATAAGCAGGTTGCTCGGGTTGATATCCGCGTGGAGGAGCGTGTCGCCCCGGAACAGGGCTGGAGCGCCCCTGTCGGCGAACCAGTCCCACCTGGTCTCTGTCCAGCCCTGGACGACCCTCGGAAGCTCCATGTCGTGGATGCGATTGAGAAGATCCACAACCACCGGCAGGTCTGCTGAGGCAGGCGTGAAGTCGGTCTCTCGTCCCTTGACCAACTCGAACCCGAGGACGATCCATTCCTCGTCTTCAACTGACCAGAGCAGGGCCGGGGCGACCGATCGAACGAACGGGTTGATCACCTTCTCCCGCACCATCTGATCACGCCGACCACCGGGGCGGTTCTTCATCGCCTTGACGAAGAAGGGCCCGTTCTCGCAATCGACGACGGCAAGGAGATCCGTGCTGAACCCGTGCCCGTCAGGCGGACCGATACGGGTCACCTGGCCCGTGTACGGCCTGATCAACGCCCTGAACCCGGGGCCGGGATCGAGAGGCATCAGGACGCTATCTCCTTGGGTTGCAGTAGGTAGACGGACTGCCTGGGCTGCATTCCTGATCATCAGGGCCGCATGCGGCAGGCACTTGTCCTTGGGGGGCGCAGGGGGTTTGGGCAGGGTAACAAGGGCTCTGGTCGGGATAGCAGCTTTGGGGCTCGCATTGCAGCTCGGGCCGAGTGCGGACCGCGCTGCGGATCGCCACGTTCGCCTCGGTCATGGCAGCGCTGCCGAGGATGGCGGCCAAGGCGTCTTCCTGAACGTTCCCTACGCTCATCCAACCTGAGAAGACGCACGGGGAAACCTCGCCACCAGGGCCGATGGCAGCTCTGCCGGAGCCGCATCGGCCGCAGAGCCCAGATGCGTCCGAGTCCTGGCCCTGCCCACCCCGTCCGAAGGGGCGAACGTAATCCACACCGATCCTCGTCACGCCCAAGGCCTCAAGATCACGCCGGGCCGCGTCGATGGTCTCCTCGCTATCGCCGATGACCCCCACACGCAGCGGGATGCCCAGTCGAACGGCTTTCGCGATGTTCTTCCGCGTCCGGGCATGGCTGGGGCGGCCGGTCATCGCATTGTGGTCCGCAGCCTGGTCCGAGTAGTACGACGTGGCAAGGCCGCCCCCTTCTCGCTGAAGGAGCGTCCACCACTCCGCCGCGATGTGGACGAGATTGCTAAAGATCTCGACGTGCAGGCCGAGGACCAGCGCGTGCTCGGCAAGGGTGGCGGCGTGAGGGTGCATGGTCGGCTCGCCGCCGATGAACTGAACGCTGCGGACGCCCAGGCGTGCGGCCTGGTCCAGGACGCTGATCCAGTCGTCGCGGGCCATGGCACCGTGGGTACCGTCGGGCCCGGATGAGTTGTAGCAGTGCGTGCAGCGGAGCTGGCACTTCCGTGTCAGGTCCAGCCACAGGAACCGGGGTGTCATCGTCTGCGCTTCCGCGACCGTTGTCACTGGCCTGTCCCTTCTTGCCACGCGATCGCTCACGCCGCCGCGTGGCGCTCAACAGGGGGACGCTCAAAGACCAGCCTACGAAGGCAGGTTGAACGGGAGTAGACCGCCGCTAGGGCACGGTGACTCTGGCGTCTTCGATTGCCTGCCGCGGGGCAGGCAATCGAAGACGCCCTGGGACGCTGACCCGCAGCAAAGGCTCTACGGAAGGTTGCGCGCCATCACGATCCGCTGGACTTGGTTCGTGCCCTCATAAATCTGCGTGATCTTGGCGTCACGCATCATCCGCTCGAGCGGGTAGTCACGGGTGTAGCCGTAGCCGCCGAGCAGCTGGACGGCGTCCGTGGTGATCTCCATCGCGGCGTCGGAGGCGT
>NZ_BAAAIF010000097.1:0-27747 GCF_039525925.1 Streptomyces javensis
AGATCCGATTTCCGGTCGTTTCCGATCCGAATTCCGTTTCCGGCCCCCTGCTGGAGCGGGGTCTTTCGCGCCTTCCGGCGTGTCCACTACTTTAGCGGATTCCCCCGGATGCTCATAATCGAGTTCCCCCGGTCCGAATTCCGGCATGCCGAAATCCATCCCGATGAGGGGCCGTGCAGTAGTGGTTTGCCGCCGGTGCGGCTCGAGTGCTGACCGGTGAAACCGTTACGGCTCCGTGGCAGCTCAGAGTACATTACGGATCGCCCGTACCCGTGTCAACCTCGGCTAGGCCGAATGCCTCAGTCGAGGTCGGTCAGCCGTCCATCAGCGTCAGGTTGGTCCTCCTCCACCCGGCGCAACACACGGGTGAGCATCTCGCCGAGGGCTCCGCGCTCCTCGCTGGAGAGGTCCTGGAGAAGGTCCGCCTCGAAGACCGTGGCCTGGCGCATCGCCTCGACCCACTTCTCCCGTCCATCCGGAGTCAGCTCGACGATGACGCGGACGCGGTTGTCCGCATCACGCTCACGGGTGACCAGGCCCTCGTTCACCATGCGATCGATGCGGTGGGTCATGGCCGCGGGGGTGAGGCCCAGCCGCTTGGCCAGGTCACCGGGGCCCAGGCGGTAGGGAGCCCCGGAGAGGACGAGCACCTTGAGGACCTCCCACTCGGAGTTGCTGATCCCCAGCGTGGCCGACTGGCGGCCATAGGCGACGTTCATTCGCCGGGTGAGCCGGCTGAGGGCGCTGACGACCTGCTCCACCTGAGGGTCCAGGTCCTGGAACTCACGCTGGTAGGCCGCGATCTGCTCTTCGAGGCTCAGCAGGTCGTCCGGGTCGGGGGTCTCCGCCATGTGCGGAGTATGACACGAAACTCATTGGCGCTGAAGTCCTTCGCTCTGTACTCTTAAGCATTGAAGTTTAGCTTCGAAGTCTTCAGACATCGATCCTCCGGGCTGACCCGCAGGTCAGGCCCGTAGTCCTATGACCCTCCTCGACCTAGGTAGGTGAGTGTGACCACCGCGATGGGCGCAGCGCTGCGCCGTATCCAGCTGGGCAACGCGCTGAGCGCGTTCGGCAACGGCTTCACGGTCCCGTTCCTCTTCGTCTATGTGGCGCAGGTGCGGGACCTCGGTGCGAATACCGCGGGCATGGTGCTCGCGACGTTCGCCGTGGCCGCGCTTGCCGTGCTGCCCTTCATCGGTCGGGTGATCGACCGGCGAGGGCCGCTGTCCGTTGCCGTCGCGGGCGCGGTCGCCGCCGCTGTCGGATCGATGGGGCTCGGGCTGGCGGCGAGCGAGCCGCTGGTCATCGCCGCGGCCGGAGTGCTGGGCGCGGGCATCGCGGCCATACAGCCGGCCCTGGCCACGCTGATCGTCTGGTGCTCGACGCCGGTCACCCGGTCGCGGGCCTTCGCCACTCAGTTCTTCCTCGGCAATCTGGGCCTCGGCGTCGGCGGGCTGCTCGGGGGGCTGCTGGTGGACACCTCCGCCGCCTCGAGCTTTGTGCGGCTCTTCGCGATCGACGCGGTGATGTTCCTGGTGCTCGGCGCGGCGGTGGCGACCGTAAGGCTGGAGCGGACGCCGGTGTTCGACGCCCCGGTGCCGACCGTCGATGAGCGGCTCGGCGGCTCCGGCGGTTGGCGTGCCCTGCTCGGCCACCGCGCCATGGTGCAGCTGTGCGCGCTGGGCTTCGTCATGTTCTTCGCCTGCTACGGCCAGTTCGAGTCCGGGCTGTCGGCGTTCGCGGTGGATGTGGCCCGGATATCGCCGTCGATGCTGGGCATCGCCCTGGCCGCGAACACGGCGGCGATCGTGCTGGCGCAGTTCGTCGTGCTCAAGCTGGTCGAGCGGCGGCGGCGCAGCCGGGTGATGGCGCTGGTCGGGCTGGTCTGGACGGTGGCGTGGTGCGTCGCCGGGACCGCCGGGCTGATACCCGGGAGCCAGGCCATCGGCGTCACCGCGATCATCTCGGCGTACGCGCTCTTCGGGCTCGGTGAGGCCATGCTGTCGCCGACCGTCGCGCCGCTGGTCGCCGATCTGGCGCCGCCGTCGGCACTCGGTCAGTACAACTCGGCGTTCGCACTGGTCAAGCAGCTGGCCCTGGCGGTGGGTCCGGCGGCCGGCGGGCTGATGGCGGGCGCCGGGCTGTACGGGGCGTACATCGTGACGCTGGTCGTCTGCTCGCTCGGCATCACCGCGCTCGCGCTGATGCTCGGCCGGCGGCTCACGGCCGAGCAGGACAATCCGCTGCGGGCGGTCGCCGGGGCCGCGGTGCCCGCGCCGCGGGCGGCCTCGTCGGACGAGGTGACCACCGCGGCCTGACCCGGCCGGACATCCCGCCATCGCCCTGGCGCGGCGAAGGAGCCAATCGGCTCCGCCGTGCCAGGGCGATCCGTCGGTCGGGGGGCGGTCGTGTCCCCGCTCAGGCCCGTGCCGCCGGGCCCCGTGGGGCTAGCCCGCGGGCAGGGCGAACTCGCACCACACCGCCTTGCCGCCGCCCGGTGTGCGGCGTGAGCCCCAGGACGAGGCGATGGTCGCGACGATCGAGATGCCGCGTCCGGCCTCGTCCACCGGTTCGGCCCGGCGGCGGCGCGGCAGATGCTCATCGCCGTCCGTCACCTCGATGATCAGCCGGCGGTCGGTACGGCGCAGCCGCAGCCGCATGGGCGGTGTGCCGTGCTGGAGGGAGTTGGCCACGAGCTCGCTGGCGGCGAGCACGCCCAGATCGCGCAGCTCCATGGGGAAGCGCCAGCTGGCGAGGACCCCTGAGGCGAAGGCTCGGGCGCGCGGTGCGGCTTCCACTCCGCCGAGGAGTTCCAGCGCGGCGTTGTGGAAGAGCTCCGCGTCATGCCCCGTACGGGCGGGGTGCTGGAGGACCAGCACCGCCACATCGTCGTCGTGCTCCGCGGTGATGCCCAGGGCCCTGATGAGGCGGTCGCACATCACCTGGGGTGAGCCGGTCGCGCCCGCGAAGACGCGCTCGAGCGCGGCCACTCCGTCGTAGATGTCCTTGTCCCGCCGCTCCACCAGGCCGTCGGTGTAGAGGACCGCGCTGGCCCCGGGGCCGAGCGGGACCGAGCCCGTGGTGTGCAGCCAGCCGCCGGTGCCGAGGGGCGGTCCGGTGGGCTCGGATGCGCGGCGCACGGTGCCGTCCGGGTCGCGGACCAGGATCGGCAGATGGCCCGCGGAGGCGTAGACGAGGCGGTTCTCGTTGGGGTCGTGGACGGCGTAGACGCACGTGGCGATCTGGTGGGGGTCGATCTCGGCGGCCAGGCCGTCGAGGAGTTGCAGGACCTCGTGCGGCGGGAGGTCGAGCCGGGCGTAGGCGCGTACGGCGGTGCGCAGCTGGCCCATGACGGCGGCCGCCCGCACCCCGCGCCCCATGACGTCGCCGATGACGAGGGCGGTGCGGCCGGCGCCCAGGGTGATGACGTCGTACCAGTCGCCGCCCACCGCGGCGTCCGTGCCGCCGGGCTGGTAGGTGGCGGCCACCCGCAGATCGTCGGGCTGCTCCAGCCCCTGGGGGAGGAGGCTGCGCTGGAGGGTGACGGCGGCCTCGCGCTGGAGGCGCTCGCTGGCGCGCAGCCGCTCAGCGGATTCGACCTGGTCGGTGACGTCGGCCCCGAAGACGAGCACGCCGCGGACCGGCTCGGTGGCCGGGCCGGTGTCGGCGACGACCGTCTCGGTGGCGACCGCATCCGGCACGGCGACGGCCTTACGGACGACGCCTTCCCGGATCGAGCCGACCACCGGCGATCCGTCCACCGGCGATCCGTCCACGGGTGTTCCGTCCACCGGCGTTCCGTCCAGGTCCGCCTCCGCCGCCCGATCATCCGCCGCCTGAGCGGGAGCGATGGCCTTCGGCGCGGTCATCTCGATCGGGGAGCAGGTGAAGGTGTAGTAGCCGTGGCGGGACCGGCCGGGGCCGGGGGCCGCGCCCTCCTGCCGCGGCCCGGGCGTGGTCGCCGGGCCGCCCGCGGGCACCCGCCGGGACTTGACCGTACGGGGCTTGCCGCTGCGCAGGACCTGGTCCATGAGCGGCAGCAGCCCCAGCTCCCTCAGCTCGGGCAGGGCCTGGCCGGCGGGTGTGCCGGGGGTCCGGGAGCCGAAGAGCCCGACATAGGTGTCGTTGAGATAGGCGATGCGGTGCTCGGGGCCGTAGACCACCGCGACCAGCGCCGGCACCTGGCCGAGGAGGTCATGGGCGGACAGCCCGTCGAGGGTCGGGACGGCGGCGGGCGGCGCGACGTCGGAAGGGGCGGCAGCGGGAGGCTCACCGCGCCCCGCGGGGTCGGCGCTCTCGCCCCGGGCCGCCGGGACGGCGCCGCAGCCCGCGGCGGCCGCGGGCTTCGGCCGCCGCGCACCGCGGTCTGCCCGGGCGGCGATGCGTCGCTGGGTTCGGGGGAGCCGGGCGCTCCAGCGCGTGAAGTTCACTGCGGATTACCTCGTGGGGTGGTGGCTGAGCGGCGCGCCGGCGCGGGATCGGGGAGATGGGTGCGGGTACGGGGGACGGCCCCCAGGGGAATGCAGCAAACTTCCGAATCCTCGCGATTGTCACTCTTTGCAGATACGAGCCCACCCATGGTCACACGACCAGTGTGGCCGACCGGACTGACATCCGTGAGACGCCGATCGTGGGAGGGGAGTTCCCGGCTCCGCCCCGATCGGCTCAACTGGCCCCGGGATGGCGACCGGTGTCCGCGGCGAGTTTGAACTCGGCGCGCGGGTTCTCCAGCGACCCCAGGGAGACGATCTCGCGTTTGAACAGCCCCGACAGAATCCATTCGGACAGCACGCGTGCCTTACGGTTGAACGTCGGCACCCGGCTGAGGTGGTAGACGCGGTGCATGAACCACGCCGGGTAGCCCTTCAACTTGCGCCCGTAGACGTGTGCGACGCCTCTGTGGAGCCCCAGGGACGCCACGGAGCCCGCGTACTTGTGCGCGTAGTCCGTGAGCGGCTGACCCGCGATCGCGGCGGCCACGTTCTCGGCGAGGACCTTGGCCTGGCGCACGGCGTGCTGTGCGTTGGGGGCGCAGACCGCATCGGGCCGGTCGGCCGTCAGGTCGGGCACCGACGCGGCGTCCCCGGCCGACCAGGCGTGCTCCACGCCCTCGACCTGGAGCGCCGCGGTGCATTTGAGCCGGCCGCGCTCGTTCAGGGGCAGATCGCTGGAGGCGAGGATCGGGTGCGGTTTGACGCCCGCGGTCCACACGAGCGTGCGGGTGGGGAAGCGCGAGCCGTCACTCAGTGCGGCGACCCGGTCGACACAGGAGTCCAGGCGGGTCTCCAGCCGTACGTCGATATTGCGGCCGCGCAGCTCCCGGACGGCGTACTTGCCCATCTCCTCGCCGACCTCCGGAAGGATCCGGTCGGTGGCCTCGACGAGGATCCACTTCAGGTCTTCGGGGGCGATGTTGTGGTAGTAGCGGACGGCGTACCGGGCCATGTCCTCCAGCTCGCCGAGCGCCTCGACGCCCGCGTATCCGCCGCCGACGAAGACGAAGGTCAGCGCCGCGTCGCGGACGTCCGGGTCCCGGGTCGAGGAGGCGATGTCCAGCTGTTCGAGGACGTGGTTGCGCAGGCCGATGGCCTCCTCGACGGTCTTGAAGCCGATGCCGAATTCGGCGAGCCCGGGGACCGGGAGGGCGCGGGACACGGATCCGGGGGCCAGCACCAGCTCGTCGTAGTGGATGTCGACCGTGCCGGTGCCCTCTTCCTCCGTGGCGAGGGTTCTCACGGTCGCGGTGCGTTTGCCGTGGTGGATCGCGGTGGCCTCGCCGATGACGACCGTGCAGTCGGGCAGCACCCGCCGCAACGGCACCACCACATGGCGGGGCGAGATCGATCCGGCCGCCGCCTCGGGCAGGAACGGCTGGTAGGTCATATACGGCTCGGGGTCCACCACGATGACCTGCACGCCGCCGTGCCTCAGCTCCCGCTTCAGCTTTCGCTGGAGGCGCAGCGCGGCGTACATCCCGACGTAGCCACCACCGATAACGAGAATGCGCGCTGGTTCCTTCACCCTCCCATGAGGCACGTGCGACCGCGGTTTGTCCACAGGCCCGGCGAATTGTGTGACCGGACGGCTCAGTCGGTCCCGAGCCGCGGAATCGGTTACACGTACGAAATGTCCGCAGGTCAGCCCCGGGATGCGTGGGGGCGGGCGGGCGGATAGCCGGAAAGAGGCGGTCTGCTGCTCTGATCGGGGGGCGTTCTGTCCCGAGCTACCCTCTTCTTTCTTGACCTGCGCTCAACTATGTTCGTACTTCGTCGGGGTTGTGACTGCCTCGACAGTCTGGGCGGGGAGTCTCCGGGGGGAGACATCATTACCGGGGGATCACTTATGCACCTTCAGGGTTCGTCATGGTCCGCAGCCGTCGCGTCGTCGGACGGAAACGGCGGACGGAACACACCGCTGCGCGTGGACGCGCAGCGCAATCTGGAGCACGTCCTGCGGGCGGCGCGCGAGGTCTTCGGTGAGCTGGGGTACGGGGCTCCGATGGAAGACGTGGCACGCCGGGCGCGGGTAGGGGTGGGCACCGTCTATCGGCGGTTCCCCAGCAAGGACGTGCTGGTGCGCCGCATAGCCGAGGAGGAGACGGCAAGGCTGACCGATCAGGCGCGGGCGGCGCTGGGTCAGGAGAACGAGCCGTGGTCGGCGCTGGCCCGGTTCCTGCGTACTTCGGTCGCGTCCGGCGCGGGCCGGCTGCTGCCGCCGCAGGTGCTGCGGGTCGGGGTCGACGTGGAGACCGAGATCCGGCTGCCGCAGCAGCGGCAGGCGGCGTTAGCCGCACCGGCTCAGCCGGAGCTCCGGCTGGTCGAGCGGCCGATGGTCGCTGAGGACGAGGCGGACGACGCGGGCGCCGCGGCGCTGCTGGAGGTCGTCGGGCAACTGGTGGAGCGGGCACGCGCGGCGGGCGAGCTGCGCCCGGATGTGACGGTCGCCGATGTGTTGCTGGTGATCGCCACGGCGGCGCCCTCGCTGCCGGACGCGGCGCAGCAGGCGGCGGCCTCGGCCCGGCTGCTGGACATCCTGCTGGACGGGCTGCGGTCGCGCCCCATGGGGTGATGCCGACGGTCCCAGAGCGGGACATGTGCTCGTCTTCGTGTGCCGGATTCAGGGGGTGAGCGGCGCGTCTCGCCTCCTCCGTATGAGTGACGGCATAGGGCGGTCGGCCGGGGCGTCGCATCTGCTGCCCGTACCCGCGTCAGCGGGTGGGCGGCGGGGCGGCGCTCCGGTCGGCGGTTGCCGCCTGATCGGCGGTTGCGGTCTGGATGCCAGTGGTGTCGGAGGCATCGGTGGCACCTTAAGCATCCGTGGTGTCTGTGGCATCCGTGGTGTCTGTGGTGTCTGTGGCATCCGTGGCGTCGAGAGAGCTCAGCGCCTCGTCGAGCAGGCGGAGGGCCTCCTCGGGGGTCAGGGTCGTGCTCTCGGTGCGCAGCTTCTCCACCGCGTCCCGGCCCAGCGCCTCGCTCGCGCGCGCCGCGGTCGCGCCGACGTCCCCGGCCACCAGCGGTGAGCGCGGCAGCCGACCGCGCCAGCCGTCGGCGGCGCCCAGCAGCCGCGCCGCGAGCGGCTCCTGTCCGCATCCCGTCAGGAGCTCGGCCGCCGACTCCGCCTGATGGGCCAACAGCAGCTCCATGGAGTTCACCGCGAGGCCCTCGCGCAGCGTGTTCCGCAGCTTGCGCAGTCCACCGACCAGATCGCCCTCCAGGCCGGTGATACGGGCCTCCAGGCCGTTGGCCACGACCCAGAACTGCGGTGGCGAGGTGCCGCGCAGCGCACGCTGCCGCGCGGCGTCGCAATACGCCCTGGCCCGTGCCCGATCGCCGCGCACCAGCTCGGCCTCGCTGCGCACGATGTCGTTGAAGGCCAGCACGTCCTGGGTGCCGCAGCGCTCCGCCTCCTCCTCGGAGCGCTCCACCAGCCGCAGCGCGCCCTCCACGTCCCTTTCGTGGACGGCGAGGTCGGCGAGGCGGGTGTAGAGGAACGGCACCTCGGTGTGGGCGCCGAGCTCCTGTGCGAGCCGCGTCGCCCTCTCGTAGGCGGCCCTCGCCTCGCCGAGCCGGCCTTGATGGGTGGCGATCTCGCCGCGCGCGCCCTCCACCTGGGCGAGCATCCAGCGGTCGCCGACGCGGGCCGCCAGCTCGCGCAGCTCGGCCAGGTCTTCGCCGGCGCTCTCGACGCCGCCCGGCATGTCGATGGCGAGGTGGGTGCGGTACATCAGCGAGACGCCGAGCGCCCAGTCGTCGCCGTGGGCCCGGCAGTCGGCCACGGTCCGGTCCATGAGCGGCATCATCTCGCCGCTGAAGCCCTCGATGACGAAGGCCGTGAAGGGCCACAGCAGACCAGGGAAGGACGCGCGGCGGGGCCCTGGATGGCCCGCGTAGGCGTCACGCATGCGTACCGCGGCGTCCCGGATCTCGGGGTCGCCCAGATCCGGGCCGGTGCCCTGCTCGGCGAGCAGGAAGAAGAGCAGCAGCCGCAGGTCCATGAACTGCCAGTACCGGCTGGCTTCCTCGTCGACGCCGTCCTCGCCGTCCGGAACCCGGGCCGGGATGAGCGGGAACTGGTCGAGGGGATGGCCGCCGCCCGGAGCCCGGTCCGCCTCGCCGTCCGTGCCGTGGGGGCGGCTCTCCAGGGCCAGCGCACGGCCGACCCATGCGGCGCCCTCGTCCCGGTAGTTGCGCAGCCACCAGAACCACGCCAAGTCGCGGATGAGCGCGAAGACGGTGCCCTCGTCCCCGGTGGTCAGGGAGCGGTGCAGCGCTGCCCGGATGTTGTCGAGATCGGTCTCGACGAGGCGCAGCCAGGGCAGTTGTCCGGCGGAGCGCAGACGGGGTTCGGCGGTGCGGATGAAGTCCCGGAAGTGGGCGGTGTGACGGGCCACGGCGGCCTTGTGGTCGGCACGGGCCGTGACGTCCTCGGTGGCGCGCTCGCCGACGTACTCGTTGATGGTCTCCAGCATCCGGTAGCGGGGCTCGCCACCCCCCGGGCCGGAGGACTCCGCCGCCGCACCGTGCGATGGATGGTCGACGATCAGCAGCGACTTGTCGACCAGCGCCCCGAGCAGTTCCAGCACCTCGGCGGACGCGATCTTGGCCTGGGGGCGCGTATGAGAGCGCGTGGGGGCGCGCGTCTCGGCGTACGCAACCGTGTCGTCCGGCTCCGTCGTGCCGGCCATCGCGTCCGTAAGGACGTCACGAATGCCGACGCCGTCCTCGATGACGCCATCGCCGTCTTTGCCGTCCGTGCCGTCCGTGCCGTCCGAGTCGTCTCTGCCGTCCGTGCCGTCCGTAAGGGCGCTCGCGACGGGCAGGACGTCCGCGCAGACCGCCTCGGCCGCGGACAGGGTCCACCCGCCCGCGAAGACCGACGCACGGCGCAGCACGGTGCGCTCGCGCTCGTCCAAGAGGTCCCAGGACCACTCGACGACGGCCCGCAGGGTCTGCTGGCGGGGCAGCGCGGTTCTGCTGCCGCTGGTCAGCAGGCGGAAGCGGTCGTCCAGCCGGTCCGCGATCTGGCGTGGGGTCAGCAGCCGCAGCCGCGCCGCGGCCAGCTCGATCGCCAGCGGCAGACCGTCCAGGCGTCGGCAGATCTCCGCGACCGCGGCCGCCGTGTCCGGGTCCGCCGCCGGGTCGAAGCCGGGCCGTACGGTGGCCGCGCGCTCGGCGAACAGCTGGTGGGCGGGGGCGGGCGGCAGCGGCTCCACCGGCCTTATGGTCTCGCCCGGCACCCCCAGCGGCTCCCGGCTGGTGGCGAGCACCGTCACCCCCGGGCAGTGCGCGAGCAGGGTCTCGGTGAGCCGGGCCGCGGTGTCGATGACGTGCTCACAGTTGTCGAGCAGGAGCAGCAGCCGGCGGTCGGCGCAGTACTCGACGAGGCGACTCGTCGGATCCCCGCCGTCCGCGCCCGTGGTGCGGCTCTCGAGCCCGGAGGCGAGCAGCATGGTCTCGCGGCGGCCGACCGCGCTCAGGACGGCGCCGGGGACGGCGGAGGGCTGGTCCAGCCGGGCGAGTTCGGCGATCCAGACGCCATCCGGGTAGCCCTCCGTCAGCGCCCCGGCGGCCTCCTCGGAGAGGCGGGTCTTACCGGAGCCGCCGGGGCCGGTGAGGGTGACCAGCCGGGCGCCCTCCAGATCGCGGAGGATGTCGCCGATCTCTTTCTGGCGGCCGACGAAACTGGTGAGGCGGGCCCTGAGATTGCCATGCGGCAGAGGCGGCACGGCGGTGCGCGAGCCCACCGTATGCAAGCCAGCCGTATGCGAGCCAGCCGTACGCGAGCCTGCGGTGCGCGGGCCTGTGGCGCGCGAGCCCGCCTCCCGGCCGGCGACGCGGCTTCCCGCCCCGCCGTCGGGTCCTCCGCCCCCGGCCCGGCCGTCGTACGCGCCCCTGGCCGCCCTGCGGCCGTCGATCGCCGTGCCGTCCGCCGCCGCCCGGGGTGCGCCCCCGCTCCCCTCGTGGCCGTCGGCCCTCGGCGGAGCGGTCTGTGGGACGGGCCCCCCGCCGTGCGGCTCCTGGAAGGCTTCGGCGTCCGACGTCAGCAGCCGTCTGTGGAGCTCCTTCAGCTCCGCTCCCGGGTCGGTGCCGAGGCGGTCGGCGAGGATCCTGCGCACGTCCTCGTAGGCCGCGAGGGCGTCGGCGGAGTGACCGGCCGCCCGCAGCGCGCGGATCAGCTGGGCGTGGAACGTTTCGTCGAGCGGATGGTCCGCGACGAGCTCGCGCAGCTCCGGTATGACGTCCGTAGGGCGGTCGAGCGCGAGGTCCGCGTCGATCCGGCGGTGCAGCGCGGTCAGCCGGAGCGCCTCGGGGCGGGCGGCGGCCGCGTCCCGGTCCGGCAGGTCGGCGAGGGCCGGGCCGCGCCACAGGGCGAGCGCCTTACGGAGGGTGGCGGCGGCCGTCTCGGGATCGTCGGCGTCCAGGGCGCGTATGCCCTCGTGCGTCAGCCGCTCGAAGCCCAACAGGTCGACGTCGTCCTGGGGCGCCGCGGTCGCGAGGCGGTAGCCGCCGGGCGAGGAGACGACGGCGTCCCTGCCGATCGCCCGGCGCAACCGGCCGACGAGCGCCTGGAGCGCGGCGGGCGCGTCATGCGGAGGGTCGTCGGCCCACACCTCGTCGATCAGGACGTCTACGGAGGCCGGGGCGGTGCGTGCGGCCCTTACGGCGAGCGCGGCGAGCAGCGCGCGGATCCGGGGGCCGCCAAGGGGGAGCGGGTCGCCGTGGTCGTCGCGCGCTTCGGTGGTGCCGAGGATCAGATACCGCACAGGGGCCATTCTCCTAGGTTGCGGATTGCCGCTGGGGAGATGGTGCGGAGCGGCGGCGGAGGGATCCATTCGTTTTCGTCCGCCGTAAGGACACCGGCTTCTCGTCCGCCGTAAGAACGCTGGGCTCTCGTCCCCCGTAAGAACGCCGAGTTCCGGCGCGCGGCGAGCGCCCCGGTTCCCTGAGCGCGATGGGCAAGCACCCCGGCTCCATGGACACCGGGGGCGATGTCCCCGTAGGAGTCCGCGGGGCGATATGTCACAAGGCGGCCTCGTGCCGCCTCGGTGCGGAAGCCGTCACAGGCTCGGCCGCGGCACCACTCCGCCCGCCACCGCCCGCTGGCGTGGCGCCGCCGTGCCCGTCCAGCAGGTGCCTCGGCGGGCCAGCAGGCGCCGCAGCCAGACTTCGGTCGAGACGAGCTCGGCCAGGCCGTCCAGGGGCAGCCGCTCCCCCTGTGCGGCTGCGCGCAGCGCCTTACGGACGACACGGGCCTCGATCAGGCCTGCGTCGGCCAGCAGCGGCGCGTCGAAGAGGGTCATCAGCTCGCCCGTCCAGGTGCGCATGCCGGTCCGTACGGCGGCGGTGTGGGCGGCGTGGGAGGTGGCTCCCCAGCCGGGGGGAAGCTCCCGGATGCCCGCTCCGGCGAGCACCGACCGCAGCACCGCGGCGCGCGCCCCCGGTTGCACCCGAAGCGCTTCGGGGAGCGCGCGGCAGGCCCGTACGACCTGGTTGTCGAGGAAGGGCGCGTGCAGGCGCTGGCTGCGGATCTCGGCGGCCTGCTCGAAGACGCGGTGGTCCGCCGCGTAGCGGGCGAGGGCGGCGTCGGCGCGGCGCTCCCCGGGGCGGCGCAGCAGCACGGGGCGCACGGCCGCGTCCTCCAGCCGGAGGGACACCTCGGCGAGCGTCTCGCCGGTGAGCCAGCGGGCGGCGGGCCCGGGGCGGCACCACGTCAGGGCGGCGAGGGAGGCGGATACGGCGCCGGGGCCGTGCAGCGCCTGCTCGTCGGCGAAGTGGCGCTCCATAAGGCGCGCGGCGGCCTCCTGGACGCCGTCGCGGTAGGAGGTGCGGGCCAGCCGTCGGGCGGCCCGGTAGACCGTGAAGGGCACGAAGAAGGACTGCGCGGAGGGGCCGTCGGCCTTGGCGAGCGCCGTCGCGGGGCGCAGCAGATGGCGTCTGCGGCGGTCGAGCAGCAGGTCCGCGAGGCGCGCGGGGTGGGCGTCGAGCACCTGGCGGGCGCCGTGCCCGATGAAGTGGTCGGCGCTGCCCGCGGCGAGCCGGCGCCGGTGGCGTTCGGCGATGACGAGGGAGGGGCCGGGCTCGTCGGTAAGGGCGCCGGTGTCGAGGCCCGCGTACGGCAGGGCGTCCTCACCCGCGGCGACGACCACATGGTGCAGCCGTGGATTGGCGGCGATGGCCCCGGCCCGTTCGAGTTCGGCCTCGCGGGTGCGGGCGCCGCCCGCCGTGGCGAGGTCGTTGAAGGTGACGGCCAGGAGCCGCTCGCCCGCCTCGGTGCCGTGCCCGAAGAGGGTGCCGGGCATTCCGGGGAGACCGGCGGCGAGCAGGGCGAGCGTGGCGGAGGCGCTGCCTCCGGACAGATCGGCGCCGATGCCGGGGGCCGGGGCGCCGCGGGCGGCCCGTCGCTCGGCGGGTCCCATACCGGGCACCGGGCCGGGGTCGAGGTCATCGGTCTCGGGGGCGTGGCGCGGGGCGGTGAGCCGGGCCCGTACGGCCTCCACGAGGGCGTCCCGGACCGCGTCCACGGCCTTGTCCTGCTCGAGTGGGGGCGCGGCGACGGCGAGGGACGCGGTGGGCTCGTAGCCGGTGATGTCGCGGGCGCCGTCGCGCAGGATCAGCGCATGGCCCGGGGGGACGCGTCTGACGCCCATGTAGGGCGTGCCGTCGCCCATGGCCTCGGGCGAGTCGGGGCAGGCGAGCAGCGCGCCGAGGTGACCGACGTCGAGCTGGGCCTCGATGAGGTCGGCGAGCGGGAGCGCGGCGGTGGCGTAGGCGGTGCCGCCGGCCCAGTCGGTGTGGAAGACGGGCCGGGCGCCCGCGAGGTCGCCGACGATGGTCACGCGGCGGCCGACCTGGGCGACGGCGGTGTAGCTGCCGGACCAGGCGGTCAGATGTCGCAGGGCGCCGCCGCGGGCGGCGAACAGGCCCACCCGCAGCTCCTCGTCGGAGGCGCCGCAGCAGCCGAAGACGGCGAGGCGGGTGAAGGGGTCGGTCTGGACGACGCGTACCTCATCGGGCCGCCAGTCGCCGACCGCCCACAGCGGATCGGGGTCGGACCACAGGAGTTGGGCGCCGACCGGCTGGATCGCGCGGGCCTCCGAGGAGACCGGGCCGGATGCGGTACTGCTCCACCCCACCAACCACCGCATCGCCGCCTCCACAGGCTGTGGGCATCCAGGGCAACCAAGAAGTAGGTGCCATCATGCACAGCATGTTGACGGTTTCGGCATCGAACCGGACAACAACATGGATCTCCTGGATGTCCTGCGACCACAGATGACCACAGGAATCGCAGAGTTGATCCCAGGGGGTGGCGCCTCTCATGAAGGCATCCGTAAGGAGCCCACCGAGGGAACCACCGCCGGTAACGACCCACCGTTCCGCCGTGGCCCATGCTGCCACGATCGGAGCGCGCAAGAGCGCAAGGGGATCGACGAGTGTGCGGAGCGGCGCACAAGAGGCGCACAAAGGGGCGCACGGAAAGAGCACAAATCGAGCATCAACCGGACGCCAACCGAGCACCGATCGAGCGTCAACCCGCAGACCACACACGAGCCTTACCGCCGCGCCACGACGGCCACCGCGTGCGGCGCCATCCGCAGCATGTGCTAAGCGCGCTCACCGCTCCGGGGGAGAACTGGGCGGAATCCATGCCGAATCCGGGCGCGATCCACGCGGAAGAGGGCTTCCCGCGTCGGGCCTCCCCCTCCCCGGCCCGACGCGGGAGCCCGGCCGTGAGGGGCGATATTCAGCCAAATTGCCGTGGCGCTCTCGTTGGTCTTGCGGACGACCTCTAAGGAATCAACTTCCGCCTCTCGCGCCTCCCGACACGACAGTCCGGGAGGCGGCGTTCGCCTCCCGGACCGTTCCGCCACCCGCGGGGAATGAGGCGGCGGCGTCCCCCAGCCCACTGGATCCAGTACAGCGGGCCGACCCACGCAGGACCCATCGAAACGTCCCCGCCGCGACGGAGACAGAGCGCACACACGGGCGCACAGCCACACACACCGGGAGCACACGTCACGCCCCGCACGCCCGTTCGTACAAGAATCTCGCCATCCGGGACACCACCTCTTAACGGTCGGGATGCGGCGAACTACGCTGGGTTTACGAATGCCCCGCGCCTATGCCGGGGCGGCCGTCGGTGCTGTCGAGGGGTGCGCATGTCCAGGGAGCCACGCGGGCCGAACGAAAAGCTCGGCACCGTTCTCGCCCTCGCTGGGATCAGCAATGCCGGGCTCGCGCGCAGAGTCAACGACCTCGGCGCCCAGCGTGGCCTGACGCTTCGCTACGACAAGACGTCCGTCGCGCGCTGGGTGTCCAAGGGCATGGTGCCCCAAGGCGCCGCGCCACACCTCATTGCGGCTGCGATCGGGAGCAAACTCGGCCGCCCCGTCCCCCTGCACGAGATCGGCCTGGCCGATGCCGATCCGGCCCCCGAGGTCGGGCTTGCCTTCCCGCGCGACATCGGCCAGGCCGTCCGCTCCGCGACCGAGCTCTACCGGCTGGATCTCGCGGGTCGGCGCGGCGGTGTCGGCATCTGGCAGAGCCTGGCCGGATCTTTCTCAGTAAGCGCGTACGCCACTCCGGCCTCGCGCTGGCTCATATCCCCCGCCGACAGTTCGGTGGCCCGCGAACCCAAGGACGCCGAGGACGCAACCACCGTCGCGAGCACCTCGGGCGCGGCGGCGCCGGACGCCTTACCGCCACAGCGCGTCGGCCACAGTGACGTCACCAAGCTGCGCGAGGCCGCCGAGGACGCGCGCCGCTGGGACTCCAAGTACGGCGGCGGCGACTGGCGTTCCTCCATGGTTCCCGAGTGCCTCAGGGTGGACGCGGCACCCCTGCTGCTCGGCTCGTACAGCGACGAGGTCGGCCGCTCCCTCTTCGGCGCCACCGCCGAACTGACCCGGCTCGCAGGATGGATGGCCTTCGACACCGGCCAACAGGAGGCCGCACAGCGGTACTACATCCAGGCGCTGCGCCTGGCCCGCGCCGCGGCCGACGTCCCCCTGGGCGGCTATGTGCTGGCGTCGATGAGCCTCCAGGCCACCTACCGGGGCTTCGCCGACGAGGGCGTGGACCTGGCCCAGGCCGCCCTGGAGCGCAACCGCGGCCTGGCCACCGCCCGCACCATGAGCTTCTTCCGGCTCGTGGAGGCGCGCGCCCAGGCCAAGTCCGGGGACGGGCCCGCCTGCGGGGCGGCCCTGAAGTCCTCCGAGGGCTGGCTGGAGCGCTCGCGGGCGGGCGACCCCGATCCGTCCTGGCTCGACTTCTACAGCCATGAGCGGTTCGCGGCCGACGCCGCCGAGTGCTACCGCGATCTCCGGCTGCCGCGCCAGGTGCGGCGCTTCACCGAGCAGGCGCTGGCCCGGCCGACGGAGGAGTTCGTACGGTCGCACGGGCTGCGGCTGGTGGTGTCCGCCGTCGCCGAGCTCGAGTCCGGCAATCTGGACGCGGCCTGTGCGGCGGGCGCCCGTGCCGTGGAGGTCGCCAACCGGATCTCGTCCGCGCGCACCACGGAGTACGTGCGCGACCTGATGCGGCGCCTCGAGGCGTACCGCGACGAGCCGCGCGTCGCCGAGCTGCGCGAGCAGGCGCGGCCGCTGCTGGTGGCGCCGGCGTGAGCGGCGCGGGGGCGGCGCGGGGGCGGATGCGAGCGTCATGCGAGCAGGTGCGAGCGACCGCGATCAGTGGTGAACGGCCGGGGCTGAACGATGAGACGCAAGTTGCCCGGAATGGGCGACTCGGAGGCGAGCCGCCCGGAATGAGCGGTTCGAGATGAATCGATCCACATGACCGGTCGGCCTAGCCCGGACCCTAGTCCTCACTTGGGTTTCGGGCCGTTGTCAGTGGCGCAGGTCATGATAGGGATCGACGGTCGGGCGACTGGACGGTGTGGCGCGTGGGGAGGTGACATGGCGTGACGGCGTTGGACTGCGACGTGCTGGTGATCGGGGGCGGGATCGTCGGCATGTCGACGGCGTATGCGATCACGCGCGCCGCGCCCGGCACCCGCGTGACCGTGCTCGAGAAGGAGGCGGGCCCGGCCCGCCACCAGACCGGGCGGAACAGCGGCGTGATCCACAGCGGTATCTACTACCGGCCGGGGTCGCTCAAGGCGCGGTTCGCGGTGCGCGGCGCCGCGGAGATGGTGAAGTTCTGCGCCGAGCACGGCATCCCGCACGATGTCACCGGCAAGCTCATCGTCGCCACGGAGCGCTCCGAGCTGCCGAGGCTCCACGGCCTCGTCCAGCGCGGCAGGGAGAACGGCATCCCGGTGCGGGAGCTGGGCCCCGCCCAGATCGCGGAGTACGAGCCATGGGTGCGCGGCCTCGCCGCGATCCATGTCGGCACGACCGGCGTCTGCGACTTCGGCGCGGTGACGGCCAGGCTGGCCCGGCTGGCCCAGGACGCGGGTGCCTCGGTGCGGTACGGAGCGCGGGTGCGCACCATCGGCCGGCGCCCCTCCGCGGTCGCGGTGCGCACGGCGGACGGCACGGTGCTGCGCGCGCGGGCCCTGGTCAACTGCGCGGGGCTGCACTGCGACCACGTCGCCCGGCTGGCGGGCGACGACCCGGGCATGCGGATCGTGCCCTTCCGCGGTGAGTACTACGAGCTGGCGCCCTCCCGCGCCTCGCTGGTGAACGGTCTGGTGTACCCGGTGCCCGACCCGGCGTTCCCGTTCCTCGGCGTCCATCTGACCCGCGGCATCGACGGCGGCGTCCACATCGGGCCCAACGCGGTGCCGGCCCTCGCCCGCGAGGGGTACGCCTGGCGTACGGTGCGCCCGCAGGAGCTGGCCGGCACGCTGGCGTATCCGGGCTCCTGGCGGATCGCCCGCCGCCACTGGCGGTACGGGGCGGGTGAGCTGCGGCGCTCCCTGTCCAAGCGCGCCTTTACCGACGCCGTTCGCCGCCTGCTGCCGGATGTGACGGCCGACGACCTGATAGCGGCCCCGGCGGGCGTGCGCGCACAGGCGGTGCTGCCGGACGGCACGCTGGTGGACGACTTCCTGATCTCGCAGTCGCCCCGGATCGTCCATGTGCTCAACGCTCCGTCGCCCGCGGCCACGGCCTCCCTGCCGATCGGCCGCGAGGTCGCCGGCCGAGTGCTGGAGACCCTGCGGACGGGGTGACAGGGCGGGCGGCGTGCGGGGTCGAGAGGGGTAGGGCCCGGGGCCCATCGCCGCCGCCGTACGGCTGGGACCGTTGCCGAGGTACGGGGCGAGGTCTCGGTCTCGGCCGTGCGGGGCCGAGGCGCGGGCCAGGGAGGGCCTGCCGCGAGCCCTACGGGCCAGGGAGGGCCTGCCGCGGCCGTACCGGCCAGGGCCTGCCGCGGCCGTACCGGCCGACCCCAACCGCGACCGTACGGTGGGACCAAGCCCACCGCCGTACGGTCGTGCCCAGCGGTCGCCGTACGGCCGGGCCCAGCCGTCAACCGTACGGCCGAGCCCAGCCGCCGAGGCACGCCCAGGCTCCACCGCCCACCCCCACCCGGTCGGCACGGCCGGGCCTCCCCGCCCCCGCCCGTAGAATCGAAGCACTGTGTCCGAGAAGCCCACCGCCCCCGATTCCCACGTGGAGCGCGCTCTGCCCGCCCCCCGTGACCGCAGCGAACCGATGTTCCCCGGCGGCCCCGCGGCCGATCCGGCGGGCTCGCACCACGAGCGCCGCATCCGCTCCTTCCGCCCCCGCCGCGGCCGGGTGACCCCGGGCCAGGGCGAGGCGCTGCGCCGCCTGTGGCCGCAGTGGGGCCTGGACATCGACGGGCTGCGCCGTATCGACCTCGGTGAGTTGTTCGCCACAGAGGCGGGCCCGCGCCCCGACCTCCCCGTCCTCCTGGAGATCGGCTTCGGCATGGGGGAGGCCACCGCGCAGATGGCCGCCGCCGACCCCGGCACGGGCATCCTCGCCGCCGACGTCCACACCCCCGGCCAGGGCAATCTGCTCGCGCTCGCGGAGCGGAACGGCCTGGACAACGTCCGGGTCGCCAACGGCGACGCGATCATCCTGCTCCGCGAGATGCTGGCCCCCGCCTCGCTCTCCGGACTGCGGGTCTTCTTCCCCGACCCCTGGCCCAAGAAGCGGCACCACAAGCGACGCCTCATCCAGCCCGAGTTCATCGAGCTCGCCGCCACCCGGCTGAAGCCCGGGGCGCTGCTGCACTGCGCGACCGACTGGGAGCCGTACGCGGAGCAGATGCTGGAGGTCCTCTCCGCGAGCCCCGCCTTCGACAACACCCAGGCCGACGGCGGCTACACCCCGCGCCCGGACTTCCGGCCGCTCACCAAGTTCGAGGGCCAGGGGCTGGACAAGGGACACCTCGTCCATGACCTGATCTTCCGCCGCAACGACACATAACGACCCCAAGGGGATGGGCATAACCCCTGAGTCCCCCTCCCCCTTTCGTTAGGGTCGGTTGAGTGCATCAGTCCCCGCCCCCGCAAGAGCCGCCCGAGCCACGACCGGCCACGCCGCCGTACGAGGCACCGCCAGGAGCTCGGCACGAGGCGTCAGACGGCGCACCGCACGGGACACCGCAGGGCGCCCGGCACGGGGACGCACCGCATGAGGCGGCACAGACAGCGCCGCACGCCGACGCCCCGCACCACGCCGACGCCCCGCAGGCCGACGCCCCGCACGGCACGCCCTACGGCGCTCCGTACGGCGAACAGCACCCGTGGTTCCACACCGGCGCCGCACCGGCGGGCTGGCCGCAACCGCCCCGCCAGCGGCTGTGGGGCCCGGGCGGCCGCCTCGCCCGCGTCTGGCACAACAAGGCGCTCCGGGCCACCGCGCTCACCGGTCTGCTCTCGCTCTCCGGCCTGATCATCCTGGCGCTGGTGCGCGAGCAGACGGGCACCAAGGGCTTCTTGGTGGGGCTCGGCCTCGCCGTCCTCCCCGTGCCGCTGATCATCGCGGTCTTCCGGTGGCTGGACCGCGTGGACCCCAAGCCCTGGCGAAACCTTTTGTTCGCCTTCTCCTGGGGCGCGTGCGCGGCGACGCTGGTCGCGCTGATAGCCAACGGCTTCGCCACCGAATGGCTCATGACCACCGTGGACTCCTCGTCCCCGACCGGCCAGGCCGACGCCGACACCTGGGGCGCCACCTTCATCGCGCCGTTCGTGGAGGAGAGCGCCAAGGCGGCCGCCGTCCTGCTGCTCTTCCTCTTCCGCCGCCGTGACTTCAACGGGCTGGTCGACGGGGTCGTCGTCGCCGGAATCACCGCCACCGGTTTCGCCTTCACCGAGAACATCCTCTATCTCGGCTCGGCCTTCGTCAGCGACCAGACGCTCGGCTACTCCGGCATCCGGTCGACCACGGCCGCGACCTTCTTCATCCGCGCCGTGATGTCCCCCTTCGCGCATCCCCTCTTCACCTCGATGACGGGTGTGGGCTTCGGCATAGCCGCCGCGGCGGCGCGGCACCAGCGCGTCCGCCGCGTCCTCATACCGATCGCGATGCTGCTGACGGCGATGGTCCTGCACGGCGTCTGGAACGGCTCGGCGACCCTCGGCGGCTACGGCTTCCTCATCGTCTACGCCCTGTTCATGGTCCCGGTGTTCGGGCTGCTGACCTGGCTGACGATCTGGTCCCGCACCAAGGAACTGCGCGCGATACGGGAGCAGCTCACCGCCTACCAGACGGCCGGCTGGCTCACCCCGCCCGAGCCGCTCGCGCTGTCCTCGATGCGCGCCCGCGGCATCGCCCGCGACCTCGCCCGCCGCACCCACGGCGCGGCGGCGGCCCGTACGGTCGGCGAGTACACCGCCTTCGCGACCTCGCTGGCCCTGCTGCGCCGGCGTGCGTACCGGGGTACGGCGGGGCCGGACTTCACCACGCACGAGAAGGAACTGCTGGACCGGCTGTGGGAGCGGCGGGAGACGGCCCAGCCCGCCCTGGCCCACGCGGCACTGTCGGTGCCGCTCCCCCGGCCGCGCCGCGTACCCCGGCCGGCCCCGGGGACGATGCCCGCACCGTACTGGCCCGCGGGGCCGTACGGCGGCGGGTACGCCTACGGCTACGGAAGCGGTCAGGGCCACGGCTACGGCAGCCCCGCCTCCGGCTACGGGTACGGCAGCCCCGGATCCGGCATCGGCCACGGCGGCCCCGGGTCCGGCTACGACCCCGGCCCCGGCTCCGGCGCCCAGGCGCGGTACGGGCCCCACCCCACCTACGCACCGTGGGGCGCCCCGCTCCCGCACGGCTCGCAACCACCGCGAACGCCGCAACCACCGCAGGCCCAGCAGCCACCGCAAGCCCCGCAACCACCGCGGAGCCCGCGGCTGCCCGTGAATTCGGCGATGCCCCACACCTCCCCCGTGCCGTACGGATCCGGCGGCCCGGAAAGTCGTCTGTAACCTCCCGCCCCTTTCGGACGTGTTCCTACATAGAAGCGGGGAGCATGCGGGGGCGCGGGGGATTCATGTCAGGACCAACACCTTCATCCACACCATCCGATTTCGACCAGTTCTATACGGCTACGGCGAAGCGGCTCGTGGCCGCGGTCTACGCGGCGACGGGCGATCTCGCCGAGGCCGAGGACGCGGTGCAGGAGGCGTATGCCCGGGCGTGGCAGCGCTGGGACCGGCTGACCGCCGAGGGGGATCCCACGCCGTGGGTGCGCACCGTCGCCCTGCGCCTCGCCGTCAGCTCCTGGCGCCGCGCCCGTAACCGCATGCGGGCCCACTTCCGCCATGGCCCGCCCCCCGATCTCCCCGATCTCGCCCCGGACCGGGTGGCGCTGGTCCATGCCCTGCGCGGGCTGAAGCCCGAGCAGCGTACGGCCGTGGTCCTGCACCACCTCCTCGATCTGCCCATTGAGCAGGTGGCCCGGGAGACGGGTGTCTCCCCCGGTGCCGTGCGCACCCGGCTGAGCCGTGCCCGCAAGGCCCTCGGCTCCCATCTCGCCGACCCCGAAGCCGATACCGAAGCCGATGCCGACAGCGAGGCACCGACACCGACACGAGCGCCAGCTCCCCATCCGCCCGTCTGCCACCCCAAGGAGGTGCCCTCCCATGGCTGATCTGGACGAGCGCCTGCGCGATATCGCTCGCGATGTCGAGCCCTCCATACGTCTAGCGGGCCCGGAAGCCGTGCGATCGCGCGGCCGTCGGCGCCGGGCACGGCGGCGCGCCACGATCGCCGCCGCGGCCGTCCTGGCGGTGGCCGCCGTGACCGCGGGCTCCTGGCGGCTGCTGCCGGGCGACGACTCCAGCCGTACGCTCCCGGCGGCACCGCCCGCCCCGCGAACGGACCGCGTCCCGGGGGCGCCGATCCCCGCGAGCGCCCTCCTTCGCCCCTCGGCGCTGCCGTTCGACGCGATGGTGCGCTGGAAGACGGCCGACTCCACCACCTCCACCGACAACGGCCGGGCACCGCTGCTCGCCCTCTCACCCAGCTGCCGCCTCGACGGTCCGCGCCCCCTCGCCCAGCGCACCCGCGACTATCAGGGCCGCAAGGCGCAGCAGGCACGCCACACCATCAACGCCTATGCGAGCGACGGCGAGGCGGCGAAGGTCTTCGCCTCCCTCGAGGAGACTCTGAAGGACCGATGCGCCCGCCCCAACGCGCTGGGCAACACCTCGTCACCCAAACTCGCGGCCGACCAGCCGACCACCATGACCTACGGCTGGCACTCGCCCCGCGCACCGCATGACGCCCAGGTCGTCCTGATGCGCTCGGGCACCCGGGTCGGGGTTCTCCAGGCCCAGGGCATCGGCAGTCCGTCCGGCGACTACACCGACGGCCCCTCCGCCTACTGCATATCGGTCTCGCTGTGGCGCCTCGATCCCGCCGCCACCGCGTCCCCCGGCCCGTACCGGGCCAACCCCGAGGAGGTGAAGAGGCGTTGCTGACCCGCACCTCCCCTCCCGCCACCGCTCCTCACGACTCCCGCAAGAGGTCCTCCGTGCTCTCCGTACGTTCCCTGCGCACCCTCACGGTGCCCGCCATCGCCGTCGCCCTGCTCGCCGGATGCCAGTCCGCGTCGAAATCCGCCTCGGTGGACCCGGCCGACGCCAAGCCCGCCCGGATCACCATCACCCCCGGCAGCGACTCGGCGGCGATAGCCCCCGACGCCCCGGTCAAGGTGGCCGCCTCCCACGGCACCCTCACCAAGGTCCGCATCGCCCCCGACGGCGCCGGCTCCCAGGCCGTCACGGTGACCGGCGCCCTCTCCCACGCCAAGACCAGCTGGCAATCCAACCGCACCATGACCCCGGGCACGACCTACACCGTCGAGGCCACGGCCACCAACGCCGCAGGCAAGACCGCCGTCCAGCACTCCACCTTCCGCACCCGCGCCGCCCAGCAGGTCAACGGCGTCACCGTCACCCCGTCCAAGAGCGCCACCGTCGGCGTGGGCCAGCCGGTCTCCCTGGCCTTCGACCATCCCGTTACCGACAAGGCGGCGGTGGAACGCAGCCTCTCCATCTCCACCAGCCCAAAGGTCGAAGGCTCCTGGGGCTGGGTCAAGGACCCTCTCACCGGCATCGAGCGCGTCGACTGGCGCCCCAAGACCTACTGGCACAAGGGCACCAAGGTCACCCTCCGCGCCCGCCTCAGCGGCGTGAACACCGGCGACTCCCGCTACCTCCGCCGCGATGTCTCGACCACCTTCACCATCGGCACGCCCCGGATCTCCAAGGTCGACATCAAGAACCACACGATGACCGTCTACGAGGACGGCCAGAAGCAGAAGACCATCCCGATATCCGCCGGCCAGCCCTCCTACCCCACCTGGAACGGCACCATGGTCGTCCTCGACAAGGCCCCCATGGTCAACATGACCAGCGAGTCCGTCGGCATAGCCGACCCCTACAACAAGGACGTCCCCTGGGCCGTCCACCTCACCACCTCGGGCACCTACGCCCACGCCGCCCCCTGGAACGAGGGCCTCGGCTACTTCGGCCAGAGCAACCAGAGCCACGGCTGCGTCGGCATGTCCCTCGCCGACGGCAAGTGGTTCTACAACCGCGCCACCCGAGGCGACATCGTCGAGATATCGGGCTCCACCCGCGCCACGGTCTCCACCGGCAACGGCTTCGGCGACTGGAACCTCCCCTACCCGTCCTGGCAAAAGCTCAGCGCCCTGCGCTGAGTCCGCCCCTCGTGCTGCGAGGGTCGCCCCGGCATGCCGTGGGGGCGGCCCTCCTCGCACTAATGCGCTTCTCGGGCTGGCAACCCCTCATTCAAGATCTAGGTTAGGAAATCGTCACATCCGTCCAGCAAGGACAGACGCATGGCGGTCTAGGATTCCCTCTAAAGCGTGTTGCAGAAAGCCGTGTTCAGGCGGCTTTCTGCAACACGCTTTAGTCGCCTTGGGCGGGACACGTTGCCGGTTCAGCGACGTTACTCGTCGAAGTCAGCGTCTTCGTCCTCGACTGCGTCTTCCATCTCGCTCTTGGTAGGCTTCCGAGTCTTCGGCTCCTGAGTGAAGACTTCGTCAAGTCGGTAATAACGACGGGCGCTGGGGTAGGTAGAGGGGCTGTCGTCGTACATGATCGCCCAGCCGAGCAGAGCACAGATTTGCCACTTGTCAGGCAGGTACCGCGCGACCAAACGAAACGCTTCGTCTACGGTCATCTCCCCGTCGGGAACGGTGACAAGCAGTTTCTTGAAAGTGGCCGAGCGCTTGAAGCGGAAGTTGAACGGTATGCCACGCTTGATCTCCCCCAGCAGCTCATGCAGTGACTGAACCCCGGGCGTGACCCCCTTCACCTTTCGGGCGAGGTCGATGGGGAATTCTAGATCGAAGTGATTTCTCTTGATCACGGTCCGATCGCGATTGCGCCCCGGGTCGTTGTTGCCAAAGCCGCGATTGTTCCAGACGATTTTTCCATTTTTGAGATGCTCTTTGATGAGCATCTTTTCCGGAGAGACGGAAGAGAGATCCTCTTCGACGAAAAGGCACTTGAACGACATCTCATCAATGGAAATACCCTCTCGTCCCGACAGCTTGTAGAGGTGGTTTCCAAGACGATCGGGGAGCGGCTCGTCAGCCTTTCCCACATAGGCGAGTTCGCGCTCCTTGCCGGGCAACTGCCGGAAGAGCTGATACACGCCCGACATGTTGGGGAGACCAAGCTTCTCGGCCTGAGGGGCGAGGGCGTCGAGATTTTCCTGCGTGAGGGGCGCGGGCTCCAGGCGCTTCAGGGCAGCGTATAGCTGCCTGCTCAGCGCCTCCGTGATGCTGAGCCGGAACTGATCGCTGTACCCGTTGGTCATCTGAGCACCTCGTCCGCTACGAATTCCTGATCACGGCGCAGCCTATCTGGTGCAACTGGGGGACACGCGACACAAGTTGCGGGATGTGTCACCATGATCATAAACTCCGCGGTACGCTTCCCTCATGCCCGAGCTGCGAGAAGAACGCCAAGAGGTGGGGACGTGTGTCGAGCTGTTCGCTGGTGGCGGGGGGCTCGCGATGGCTGTGCACGCAGCGGGCTTCCGTCCGCTCCTGGTGAACGAGTTGGCCCCACGGGCCTGCCAGTCCCTGAAGAACAACCCGCCGGACCCCAAGGAGCCCGAGAAGCGGTGGCCACTTGTCTCCGGCGACGTGAGCAAGATCGACTTCAGCGAGCACATCACCGAAGAGGTTGACGTTCTCGCCGGTGGACCACCGTGCCAACCCTTCAGCCTGGGGGGAGTCCACAAGGGCACGGAAGACAAGCGGAACATGTTCCCAGAGATGTTCCGCGCCATTCGGGAAATGAGACCCAAAGCAGTCATCTGCGAGAACGTTCGCGGCCTGCTTCGCCCGTCTTTCAAGCCGTATTTCAAATACATCCTGAATGAATTGACCCTCCCTTTCGTGGAGCGCGACGAAGATGCCACATGGGAGGACCACAACGAACTCCTTGAAAAGCTGATCGCCAACGAATCAGTTGATCTGTCGGAGCGATACGTCGTCAAGGAGATGGAGGTCAACGCCGCTGACTACGGCGTGCCTCAGATTCGGAATCGAGTGATCATCGTCGCATTCCGCGCTGACCTCGATGTCGCTTGGGAAAAATTCATGCCCACGAAGACACACTCCGAGGAGTCGCTGATCTACTCCATGCGTGAGGGCGGGCCATACTGGAAGCGACACAAGGTGACTGTCGATGTTCGCAAACGCGTCATCGCCAATCTTCCCGAACTCGACTACGAGAACGAGAAAGTCAAGGAGAAGCTGAAGCTGGCTCCGTGGCGCACGCTACGCGACGCCATCGCGGGAATCGACGAGAACGAGGGAAAGCCACTTCCGTACGTTTCGGAGGAAGCCGTCAAGGACAAGGTCGAAGTAGACGGTATCCCCGACCACGTTGGGTGGCCTGGAGCTCGCATGTACACCGGACACACCCCGAACGTGCTGGACCGGCCCGCGAAGACCGTCAAGGCGGGTGTGCATGGCGTGCCGGGCGGGGAATCCGTCATGCAGCTTGACAACGTCAACTTCGTCAACTTCGGGGGCGGGGACGGATACCGATACATGACCGTGCGTGAGACTGCGCGAGTCATGACGTTCCCTGATCGTTGGGTTCTCGACGGACCGCGGGGCGAAAAGATGCGGCAGTTGGGCAACGCCGTGCCCGTCAAGCTCGGGGCGGCCTTCGCGGAAGCTGTCGCCAACGCTCTCAAGTCGGTTGGAGCTCTGGGGGACCGGGAGAAGCGGAAGTGACCGAAGCCGCGAGCGGTCGACAGAGGTGCTGGAAGGATCGGATGCCTCCCGATCAGGCGTGGAAGCCGAGAGCGGGAGTAGGCAGAGAGACCCGAGCAGCTGAGCAGGACCGGGCCGCCGGTAGCCGGCTCGCTCGCGCGGTCGACATCGGCGACGGCCGTTACGCGCGCGCGTCCATCGCGCTGCGCCTATACCGCAGCACCCGCCGCATCCGCGCCTACCTGCGATGGTCTCAGGAAGGCGAGACACAAGAACGGTATGTCGGCGAGGTAGACGCCACGACGCGCGCCGCGAACCTGGAGCAGGCCTGGAGCATGGCTCACGCCGCCGGTTACGTGACCACGGAGTCCGTTCCCCCCGGCTCGTGGGCGTCCTCCCCCGCTTCCCGAGCGGTCATGTCCGCCAACAAGGGACGGGACACGAAGCCTGAGAAGCTGTTGCGATCCGCGCTCCACAGACGCGGACTGCGATACCGCGTGGGAGCCAGACCCCTCCCCAACCTGCGCCGGACCGCCGACGTGGTGTTCACGAAGGCCCACGTCGCCGTCTTCGTCGATGGTTGCTACTGGCATGGCTGCCCGGAACACCACCGGCCCGCCAAGAAGGGCGCGGCGTTCTGGCAGGAGAAGATCGCCGGAAATCGAGCTCGCGACGCGGAGACCGACGAGGCACTACGTAACGCGGGTTGGTCCGTCATCCGCGTATGGGAACACGAAGACCCGGAGCAGGCAGCCGAGAAGATTCTCAAAACGGTCAAGTCACGGCCGAAGCCCTTGTAGGTCGAGGTGACCGACGACCGGCAGGGCATGCTGGCCCGCCCAGGCGTTATGTAGCGACTCGACATCATCGAGCAGCAGCTCGTCGCGGTCGAGCACGGGCTGCGCCCGAACAGCGGGTCGAGCCTGCGCGACGCCGTCGACCGCGTCGACGCCCGTACCCGACTCATCGTCGACGACGCCCCATGAGCACAGCGCCCCCGCCCGGCCTCGCGCCGGAGCGGGGGCGCCTTCGTCGTTCCTGTTGCCCTTCCTGCTCTGTAGCGCTCCACACCCGCCCCGCACCATGGGTACCGTTCTGAGGTATACGCCCGACGGATGGAGCACGGATGCCTCGCCGCCCGTTTGAACCCCGCCGGCGCCACACCGCAAAGGGGGCGCACTGATGTTGGAAGAAGCCGAGGAGATCGGCCGCCGCGCGCGTCGCGCACGGCTCCGTCTCGGGATGCCGCAGGCTGACCTCGCCGCCGCCCTGGGGAAGTCTCAGGGGTGGGTGTCGAAGATGGAACGCGGCCTCATCGAACTTGACCGGGTGGGCCTGCTCAATCTGCTCGCCGCCGAGCTGCATGTGCATCCGAACGACCTGATCGGCCGTCCGTACAACAGCTCACCCGACGAGAATCAATGGCAGGTCGCCGCGTCGTCCGTCCTGCGCGAGCTGCGCCGGTACGACCTAACTCCCATTTTCGACGGCACCCCGCGGCCGGCCAGTCAGCTCTGGCAGGAGACCACCCGACTGCACCGCCTACGCGACGCAGCGGCGAACGTGGCGATCATGCAGGTGCTTCCCGACCTGTTCCGGGAGG
>NZ_BAAAIF010000098.1:0-27443 GCF_039525925.1 Streptomyces javensis
AGGAGGCGCAGACCCGGGCGACCTCCTCGATGACGATCACGGTGGCCAGCGCGTCCGCGCCCGAGCCGCCGTAGGACTCGGGGACGTGCACCGCGTGCAGGTCGGCGGCGACCAGCGCCTTGAGGGCCTCGGCCGGGAAGCGGCTCTGTTCGTCCACCTCGGCGGCGTATGGCGCGATCTTCGCCTCGGCCAGCGACCGAATCCAGGCGCGGAGCATCTCGTGCTCCTCCGACGGCCGGTAGAGGTCGAAATCCTGATTCATGGCGGGGGGATACCTCGGTCTCTGCTCATGTCACGAGCCCGGCAGGGGCACGAAGGAGGTGAGCTTGGCTCCGGACATGATACTCAGTACCTAAATTATGCACACTGAGTTCCAATGGTCCACGGTCCAGAGACCACGGCGGCCGGGGTCGCCGACCGGGGATCGAGGAGAGGCGGTGTTATGTTCCCCGACATGAGCGAGGCACAGGGGCGCGGCCCGGGAGTCGGCGGCTCCGCGAAGCGGTCCAAGCGAGACGCCCTGATCGCCGCGGCATTCGAGCTCTTCACCACCCGTGGGTTCGAGCAGACCACGGTCGACGACATCGTCCGGCTCGCGGGTGTGGGCAGGAGTTCCTTCTTCCGGTACTTCCCCTCCAAGGAGGACGTGGTCTTCCCCGACCACGAAGGCTGTCTGGCGGAGATGACGGCCTTCCTCCAGGAGGGAAGCGGCACGGAGGACCCGGTGGCCCGGGTCTGCGATGCGGCACGCATCGTCATGCGGATGTACGCCGACGACCCCTCCTTCGCCGTACAGAGATACCGACTGACCAAGAGCGTTCCAGGGCTCCGTCATCACGAGCTGTCCGTGGTGTGGCGATACGAACGCACCCTCGCCGACTACTTGCGCCGCCGCTTCGCGCACGGACCCGACGGAACGCTGCGCGCCGATGTGATCGCCGCCTCCGTGGTGGCCGCTCACAACAACGCACTGCGCGCATGGCTCCGCTCCGGCGGGCAGGAGCATCCCTCGGCCCGCATGAACGAGGCGCTGGAGTTCGTCCGGCGCTCCTGGGGGCCGGAAGGTCAGGGCGCGGGGCCCGGCGAGGAGGACACCGACGACGTTGTCGTCCTGATCGCCAGGCGCAAGGCGCCGATGTGGCGTGTCGTCCGCGAGATCGAGTCCACTCTCGACGAGCACTGACCGCCCGCGCCGCCTCCCCACCCCGCAAGCCGTGAAACTCAGCTCCTTTTCCCTTGATACTGAGTTCCATTCGAGACCATGGCCGACTTGCCGTTCTTCAGTCACCGTAGGTGTAGAAGCCACGACCGCTCTTGCGGCCGAGGTGCCCCGCCGCGACCATGCGCCGCAGCAGGGCGGGCGGTGCGTACAGGGGTTCCTTGAGCTCCTCGTACATCGACTCGGCTATCGCGCGCGCGGTGTCGAGTCCGATGAGGTCGAGGAGGCGGAGCGGCCCCATGGGGTGGGCGCAGCCGAGTTCCATGCCCTGGTCGATGTCCTCCGGACGTGCGGAGCCCGATTCCACCATCCGGACCGCGCTCAGCAGATACGGGATCAGCAGGGCGTTGACGACGAAGCCGGAGCGGTCGGGTGCCTGGATGGCCTGCTTGCCGAGCTGTCCGGCGAAGTCGCGGGTGCGCCGTAGGGTTTCCTCGCTGGTGGTCAGGGCCGGGACCAGCTCGACCAGTCGCTGTACGGGGACGGGGTTGAAGAAGTGCATGCCGATGACCTGGCCGGGCCGCCCGGTGGTGACGGCGAGGTCGACGACGGGGATGGAAGAGGTGTTGGTGGCCAGGATCGCCGAGGGATCCTCCACCGCCTTGTCCAGGGCCTTGAAGATGTCGGTCTTGATGTCGCGGTTCTCGGCGACGGCCTCGATGACGAACTGACGGTCGGCCAGTTCGCCGAGGTCATGGGTGAAGGACAGCCCCGCGAGCGCTCGATCGCGCTGTTCCTCACCGAGTTTGCCCCGCTTGACGCCCCGGTCCAGGGAGGCGATGACGCGTCGGCGGCCTGCCGCGAGCGCGTCAGGCGTGGCTTCGGCGACGCGGACGTCGATGCCGTGGCGGGCGGCGACTTCGGCGATGCCGGAGCCCATGAGACCGCAGCCGACGACGCCGAGACGGGTGACGGGATGCATCGGAGATCCTCTCCATTCAGTCAGACGTTGCGCCGGTACTGGCCGCCGACCTCGAAGAAGGCGTCGGTGATCTGCTGTAGCGAGCAGACCCGGGCGGCGTCCATGAGGACGGCGAAGACATTGCGGTCACTCACCGCCGCGTCCTTGAGGGCGGCCAGCGCGGCATGGGCCGTCTCGTGATGGCGGGCCTGGAAATCCCGTACGCGCGCGAGCTGGGACTTCTTCTCCTCCTCGGTGGCGCGCGCCAGCTCGATGGCATCCGGCTCGGCGGTGTCCGCATGCGGGTTGCGGAAGGTGTTGACGCCGATGACCGGCAGCGTGCCGTCGTGCTTGCGCTGCTCATACAGCATCGACTCGTCCTGGATGCGGCCGCGCTGGTAGCCGGTCTCCATGGCTCCGAGCACGCCGCCGCGCTCGCTGATCCGCTCGAACTCCGCGAGTACGGCCTCCTCCACCAGGTCGGTGAGCTCGTCGATGATGAACGACCCCTGTAGGGGGTTCTCGTTCATCGCCAGCCCCCACTCCCGGTTGATGATCAGCTGGATGGCCAGGGCCCGGCGGACCGAGTCCTCGGTGGGGGTGGTGACCGCCTCGTCGTAGGCGTTGGTGTGCAGGCTGTTGCAGTTGTCGTAGATCGCGATGAGCGCCTGGAGGGTGGTGCGGATGTCGTTGAAGTCCATCTCCTGGGCGTGCAGCGAGCGGCCGGATGTCTGGACGTGGTACTTCAGCTTCTGGCTGCGCTCGTTCGCGCCGTACTTCTCCTTCATCGCCACGGCCCAGATGCGGCGGGCGACCCGGCCGAGGACGGAGTACTCGGGGTCCATGCCGTTGGAGAAGAAGAACGACAGGTTCGGGGAGAAGTCGTCGATGTGCATGCCGCGGGCGAGGTACGCCTCGACGTAGGTGAAGCCGTTGGCCAGGGTGAAGGCGAGCTGGCTGATGGGGTTCGCGCCGGCCTCGGCGATGTGGTAGCCGGAGATGGACACCGAGTAGAAGTTGCGGACCTTGTGGGCGATGAACCACTCCTGGATGTCGGCCATCATCCGCAGGCTGAACTCGGTGGAGAACAGGCAGGTGTTCTGGCCCTGGTCCTCCTTGAGGATGTCGGCCTGCACCGTGCCGCGCACGCTTCCCAGGGCGTGTGCGCGGAGTTCGGCCGCCTCCTCGGGCGACGGTTCGCGTCCCTCGGTCTCCCGGAACCGGTCGATCTGCTGGTCGACGGCGGTGTTGAGGAAGAAGGCCAGGATGGTCGGCGCGGGCCCGTTGATCGTCATGGAGACCGAGGTGGTGGGCGCGACGAGGTCGAAACCGTCGTAGAGCGCCTTCATGTCCTCCAGCGTGGCCACCGAGACGCCGGACGTGCCGACCTTGCCGTAGTTGTCGGGGCGTTCGTCGGGGTCGCGACCATAGAGGGTGACGGAGTCGAAGGCCGTGGACAGGCGGGTGGCCGGTTGGCCCTCGGAGAGCAGCTTGAAGCGCCGGTTGGTGCGGAACGGGCCGCCCTCGCCGGCGAACATCCGCGCCGGATCCTCGTTGTCGCGCTTGAAGGGGAACACCCCCGCGGTGAAGGGAAAGTGGCCGGGCAGGTTCTCCCCGCGCCAGAACCGCACCAGTTCCCCGTGGTCGGTGAAGCGGGGCAGGGCGACCCGGGGGATCTTGTTGCCGGACAGCGACTCGCGGGTCAGCTTGGTGCGGATCTCCTTGTCCCGGATCTTCACGACCTGCTCATCGCCGGAGTAGGAGGCGATGACGGCGGGCCAGTTCCCGATTTGCTCCGTGATGTCGTACGGGAGCTGCCTGCGGGCGTCCTCGAGCAGCGACCGTACGTTCCCGGCGTCGGACCCCGCCTCGACGAGCTCGGCCGTGACCGCCTCCAGACGCTGCACGCGCCGTGCCGCTTCGACCAGCCGGCCGGTCTCGGCGTGGTACCCGCGGACCGTCTCGCTGATCTCGGCGAGGTAGCGTGCCCGCTCCGCGGGAACCACCCGCCGGATGCCGGAGGAGTGCCGCACGTCGACCGGCGCCAGGGTGCCCTCGGACAGCGGCAGGCCCTTCTCGGCCAGCGCGGTCTTCAGGTACTGGTGGAGCGCGGTGACGCCGTCGTCGTTGAACGTGGCGGCCGAGGAGCCGTACACCGGCATGTCCTCGGGCCGCATGCCGAACGCCTCGCGGTTGCGGACCAGTTGACGGCCCACGTCGCGCAGCGCGTCCTTGGCGCCGCGCCGCTCGAACTTGTTGATCGCCACGACGTCGGCGAAGTCGAGCATGTCGATCTTCTCCAACTGCGAGGCGGCGCCGAACTCGGGCGTCATCACGTACATCGAGGTGTCGACGAACGGCACGATCGCCGCGTCGCCCTGGCCGATGCCCGGCGTCTCCACGATCACCAGGTCGAACCCGGCGGCCTTCACCACGTCGATCACGTCGGACAGGTGCTCGGGCAGCTCACGGCTGCCGCGGGTGGCCAGGCTCCGGAAGAACACCCGGTTGCCGTCGAGGGAGTTCATGCGGATGCGGTCGCCGAGCAGCGCCCCTCCCCCGCGGCGGCGGGTCGGGTCGACGGCGATCACCGCGATTCGCAGTTTGTCCTGCTGGTCGACGCGGAAGCGGCGCACCAGCTCGTCGGTGAGCGACGACTTGCCCGAACCGCCGGTGCCGGTGATGCCGAGCACCGGGGTGACCCGCGCCGTGGCCGCGGCGCGCACCTGCTCCAGGAAGTCCGATGGCAGCTTGCCCAGTTCGGCGCCGGTGATGGCGCGGGCGATGGCGAACCGGTCGCCCGCCAGCACGGCGGCGACATCGGCCGGTTGCCGATCCCACAGACCGAAGTCGCAGTCCTTCACCACCGAGTTGACCATCCCGGCCAGGCCCATCCGCTGCCCGTCCTCGGGAGAGAAGATGGTCACTCCGCTGTCGCGCAGCCGGTTGATCTCCTCGGGCACGATCACACCGCCCCCGCCACCCACGACACGGACGTGTTCCGCGCCCTGCGCGCGCAGCGACTCCACGAGGTACTCGAAGTACTCCACGTGACCGCCCTGGTAGGAGGAGACCGCGACACCGTGCGCGTCCTCCTCCAGCGCCGCGTCCACCACCTCCCGCACCGACCGGTTGTGACCGAGGTGGATCACCTCCGCGCCCTGGGACTGGAAGATCCGCCGCATGATGTTGATCGACGCGTCATGCCCGTCGAACAACGCCGAGGCGGTAACCAGACGGACGGGGTGCACGGGACGGTGCAGATCGCTCATGAGGGCCTTCCCAGACAGGTCAGAGGCGCCGACTGAAGAGATAGTAGGACGTCCTAGTAAATTACTGGAGGCGAGGAGGGTGTGAAGAGGAACACAGAGGCAGTGCCAGCGAGGGGCCGTACCAGGTGATCAGCCGGCCGCTGACCAGTCGGGTCGGGGCGCGGTGAATGGCCTCGGGGACTCGCGGGTCCGGTTGGACGACGTGTGCGCATCCGCGGCGTACGCCCGGACCTCCTTCGCCCGCGCCGCGGTGGCCGACCCGGTGAGCTCCGGATGCAGCAGGCCCCGGTCGCCGGCGAACGCACAACATCCCCAGGACGGAGGCACGAATACCTCCCCGGCGACCGCACGGGCCAGGACGCGTAGTGCGTCGTTGCCACCTGCGCGGGCTCGGGGAGTGGGCGGCGAGGCGACCCGCCGCCCGGGAGCTCCTCGGACCACAACGGGACCAGCTCTTCGCCTGATCTGCGTCGGCGGGTGTGGCCTCGCGCCATCCCGGCCTCCGGCCACAGGGGCTGTCGCCTCGGGTCAGGTGGGGACGCTGCCGGTGTTCACCGGCAGCTTGTCCTGCTCGCGCTGGAGGGCCCGGAAGCCGTCGTACCAGCCGAGGCTCTGGGCGGGCGTCGACGACCCGTCCTCGGGCCGAGCGGTGCGGCTCGCGTACAGGCTGTTCAGCAGCCACGGCGGCTTCTTCGGTCCGAAGTCCTTGGTCATGGCGGCCCCCTGGACCACGCCGTAGGTGGCCACGGCGAGCTTGCCGGTGGCGCGGAACTGCTTGACCTGGGTGCTCAGCCAGTGCTTGTGGCTCGCGTACCAGGGGCTCATGGCGAGCAGGTCCTGCCACTGGCGCTGCGACCACGGGTGGTCGATCGCCTGCTTGATCGCCTCCCACACCTTGGTGTCGGGGCTCATCTCGTAACGCTCGGCGAACTGGCGCGGAATCGGGTCCTTCATGTGCTGCCGCCACAGCTGCACCAGGGAGAACTCGGTGACCAGGAACTTCTGCCCGTCCCCCAGCCGCGGCACCACGAAGTCGAGGTACTGCTTGGCGTTCGCCATCGACGACACGTGGGGATGGATGTCCACCCCCTCGATCCCGTCGGTCTTCCGCGCGAACTCCATCCACCGCTCCGCGCCCTCGCCGCGCCACTCGGGCTCGTCGAGGTGGTTGAGAGCGCCCATGTAGATGCGGGTACGGCTGCTCTTACCGCTGTGTTCGGCCCGGTAGGCGAGCACATGCTCGGCGACCTTCTCGTAGAAGTCACCCAGCGGGCCGTTCCAGTCCTCCTTGCGGCTCTCGATGAACGGCTCGTTGCCGACGACGAGGATGTTCACCTTGTCCATGACGGTGTCCAGCACCTTGTCGACCTTGGCCAGGAGGTCGTCCATCCCGGAGCTGTCCGGGGCCGGGAAAGGCTTGTCGTTGTGCGGGAGCTTGAGACTGAGAATGGTGCCGTAGCCGCGCTCGGAGGCGTTGAGCAGAGTGGAGATGGCCCGGTCCTGCGTGGCACCGGTCTCCTCCTTGTCGCGGATGGCGACGAAGCCGCGCAGCCAACTGGCCTTCACACCCTCGAGCTCGGTGAAACCACAGCCGGTGGGGTCCTCATTGAAGTTGCCGCCGAGCACACCGTCCGGAGCCGACCCGCCGCCGGAGTCGTCGCTGCCGCCGTCGCCCTCGGTACCGACGGAACCGTCGCTGCCGCCTGAGCCGCTGCTGTCCCCTCCGCCATCGTTCTTCGAGCACCCGGCGGCGAGGAGGACCGCGCCCGAGGCCCCGATCAGCCAACGCCGCGACACCGCGAGATCATTCTGCTTCACGTGCTTTCCCTTTCCACGGCCCACGCCGAAGTCGTTCTGTGTGCAGGAGCGGCGTCTGGCCGAGCAGGAACCTCGTCCGGGAACCGGGACCGTTGGAGTCCGTCCAGAACAAGATGAATCGCCCGAGCGCCGGAGTCCGACCAGCCCGAGGGCGCATGGGCGATCACGCCACGCCTCAGCTACTGCCCTTGAGGCCGAAGCGTTTGGCTACCGTTACCCATGGTGAAGTCGCCGATGTACCACTTCCCGTCGATCTTGTCGGTTTTCACATTGGACGTGAAGGACTTCGGGTCGTCGCCGTTCGAGTGGGACAGCATGATCGCCCGCAGGGGCTTTCCGTCGACGCTGATCTTGGACGCTGGGACGATCGCCTCGTCGCCCTTGGGGGTGGGCGCGTCGACCTTCACCGTCGGCTTGCCGGAGGCGTTCTGTGGCGAGAACGCCCGACTCATGGAATCCAACCCGGGGCCCAGCTTCTCCGTCATCGACGCGTTGCACGTCTGGGAGGTGGCGGCCTTCGGGGTCGAGCCGCCGCCCGGCACCGCGGAGAGCAGGCACACCTGCTTCGCGTCCTTCTCGATGACCGCGCTGACCCAGGCGCCGACCGCGGAGGGCACGGTGGACTGACCGCCCTCCTGTGCGCTGGAGCCGTCCCCCGACGAGGCGTCGGAGTCGTTCGGTGTGTCGGCCGATGGAGAGGCGCTGCTGCTCTGCGAGGCGGAAGAGGACTGCGAGCCGCCCGAGCACGCCGCCATGAGCGGCGCCGCCGCCAGCAACGTGGCCGCGGCGGCCCAGCCAATGAACCTCTTACCGGACTCTGGTCGTGCCATGACTTTGCGCTCCTTACACGTGCGTGCCCTCGGCTTGTTGCCCGTCAGTCGCTACGACGGGCAACGAAGTCGAACGGTGCACGAAACGCTATAACGTTGGCTGCGCCGGAGGCCCACGCGGGGTGATCCGCCGCAGAGAACGCACAGGTCCGGTCGGGAACCGATCAGCCCAGTGTGCTCGTGGTGTTGATCGAGAACGGCGACACCCGCCGGTCCTCATCAGGCGACTGCCGGCCAGCGGCCCCTCAGGACAGGGAGCCCCGCCACCCCAGCCCCGGGGGCAGGTCCGCCCGCGTAGCAAGAGCTCGTGACTTAGGAGTAGAAGTGAATCGGCCACCGGAATCGGACAACCCCACCCTGCGCACCCGACGCAATGTTCTGACGGCTGCGGCCGGAATCGGGGCTGTGGCGGTCCTTGGTGGTTGCCGAACCTCCTCGTCCGCGTCCGCGTCAACCACCCTCCACGTCGACTTCGGCAAGTCGGCGTTCTTTCCGCTGCTCAAGTCAAAGATCGGCGTGGGGCGCGCACTCAACTCCGACAAGATCCTGGACAGTCTGCGGTACCTGGACGAAATCCGTCCGGCGGTCTACGACGCCGAACTCCGCTTTCCGGACACGGATTACGACTCGATGAAGCCGTACCCGATCGAGGTGAGCGATGGCGAGGTCCAGGTACATCGCAACTCCTTCCTCGACAAGATGCAGAGCGAGTTGCGGCGGCGTCGCATCGAGGCGATGTACCAGGTGGAAGGTGCGCCCAAGCAGTGGGAGCAGACCGAGAAGGCCCACCGTCCGCACAAGTTCCCCGTCCCGACGGACGTGAAGGCCGCCGCGGACGCGATGGGCAAGTGGGCGCGGCTCTACAACGACCATCCGGTCACCTGGTGCATGTGGAACGAGCCGAGCCACAACCTCACCGGGCGCCCTGACCTCGCCTCGATCCGGCAGATGGTCGACATCTACGACGCCTACGCCAGCGCGATGGGCCCCAAGGGGCTGTTCGGACTGGCGAGTTTCATTCCGCCCAACTCAAAACCGAAGCGGGAGTTCGGCGGCCGGAGCTACCTGGAGGTCGCCATTGACGAGCTGCGGGAACGGCGCAAGGCCAACCCCCAGCTGCCGTTCGACTACCTCACCCTGAACAACTACGGCGACGACCTCTCCGACCATGTCGATGGCGCGCGCGACGCGCTGGGCGATGACTTCAACACCGTTCCGATCATCCAGGCACAGTTCGGCGTGTTCGAACCGGGGACGTGGGAGAAGAGCGGGGGGACCACGCTGGAGGCGGCCCGCATGATGGGGGCGTTGGCGACGGCGGTGCAGATACCTGACCTTCAGACCTTCACCATCAGCGGCTGGATGTCGCACATGATCGACCTCAAGGACGGTGAGGCGCTGCGTACGGCGACGTTCCGTGCCGTGCAGTGCTACGTGCGCATGCCGGACCGTCGCGCGTCGGTACAGGGTGGGCTGCCCGACGGGGTGGGCGCCATGGCGTCCGGTGACGAATACCGCGGCTCGGTCCTGGTGTGGAACGAGTCCAACAAGCCGCAGACCATCGAGTTGGACCTGAGCGGCGTCGCGCTGTCCGACCCGGGCGACGCCGAGTTGAAGGTGTACCACATCGACGCGAAGCACGGCAGCCCACTGGAGGACAGTGGAAGCGACTTCGACCCCAGCGAGACCGAGCGCCTGCGTGGATCTTCGCGTTCGCTGTCGAAGACGGTGACGGTGGAGGGGCCCGGCCTGGTGTACCTCGAGGTCGGCAGCGCCTCGCACCACCCCGTCCTGGACCGTGACGGGCTGTCCGCCACCCTGGTCCGGAAGCACACCTACGCCGACCGTGTCGCGAGGGTGAAGGGGTCGAACGGGTCGAAGCGGTCGACCTCGGTGCGCGGCAACGCCTACGGCTGCTACGACGCCGTGCGTGCCGTCGCCTACCTGGGCGTCGAGGAGGACGAAGGCACCGCCCTGTGCGGAGCGGAGTACCGCGGCCTGCCGCCGACCCTGGAGATGGACGTCCGCGCCGAACTGCCGTCGCGGCGGCCGAAGTCCCCGGAGGCGTTGTTCGGCGTCCGGGTCGACTACGTACTCGATCAGGGCGTCGCCAAGAGTGTGCTCTGGCACGGCGACATCATGAACGAGCGCCGCACCAAGCCCCTGCCGTGGGGAAAGCGCGGCGCGACGGCGGACGAGCTGGTCCACGCCCCCCAGCTCGACCGCGCACGGTCCGACCACGCCACGTTCACCCTCGCGCTGGGCGCCCATGCTCCGTCGGGCTGGGCGGCATCCGGGGCTCGGGCCATCATCTCGTTCTGGATGGACTCCACCGGCTCCGGCTCCCAGGCCCGGTTCCTGCTCGGCTAGGCGCGACGCCGCCTTGACGAGGTGCGAAGGCCAAGGGCACTTTTCGTGTTTCTGATCGATCCCTGGACAGCCACCTCATGAACGCGTGAGGTCAGCGGGGCGGGCGGGGTGGTTCCGTAGGTGAGGTCTGCGGTGCTGTCCAACTGGCGAAAAGTTTGTGGCGGTCCTCCGAGGCGGTGCCGGGCTCGGCCGTGTAGATGATCAGGTCGTGGACGGCCCGCTGAGGCACGCCTTCGTGACGGATCCGGACGTCGTGACTGGCCCACATGGTGCGGAACTCGGAGCTCAGCGTGGACAGTTCGCCAACGAGCTCGCGCAGGGCCCGGTCGTGGTGCGCGTTGCTCGCGATGATGTCCAAACGGCCGCTGCGTACGAAGGCGGGAGCCATGGTCATGGAGTCCACCATCCATTGGACGGGGGACGGGATCTTGACGTCCTTGCGGCGGTGCGACCTGCGGCGAGTGGGGCGAGCCGCTCTGGCCAGATCGAGCAGGTAGGTGCGCTCGTCCTCGTCGAGGAGCAATGCCTGGGCGACCGCTTCCAGCACGTCCTCGGAGACACCGCTGATGTGCCCCTTCTCCAGCCGTGTGTACCACTCGGTGCTCACGCCGGCGAGGGCCGCGACCTCCTCGCGCCGCAGTCCCGGAACCCGGCGGCGTCGGCTGGTGGCCAGTCCGACCCGCTCCGGGGCGAGTTTGGCGCATCGGCTGCAGTCCCGTAGCGGCGTGTCACCCCACACCGCTGGGCCGGAACTGGACGCTGATCCGCGGTCCGGTCGCCGTGCCAGGCCAAGCTCGGTCCTGGCCCGCCCGGTGCTATGAGATCCATCTGATCGTAGGGTTCAGTCGCCCGGTCCAGTTGAAGACGGCCATGTTGTCCCAGCCGTCCCCGCTGTTGTTGATGTCGGCCGGATCCCAGCCGTTTCCCGGGACCGCGTACCAGGTGGGCTCCCAGTAGAAGACACCGATCGCACCGGCGTTGCGGGCGGTGTTCTGCACGTCGGTGAAGTTGGCGGCCTGGCCCGTCCAGGTGAGCGGATAGCCCGAGCAGCCGGAGGTGACCGAGTTGCCGGTGCTGTCGGCGTTCGCGGTGGTGAAGGGGTACGCGGTCTCGGCGATGACCACGTCCTTGCCGTACCGGGATCTCATGTCGGCGACGACGTCGTACAGGGTGGACAGCGTGCCGTGCCACATGCAGTAGTACGACAGCCCGGTGATGTCCCAGCTGACGCCCTTCGCCTTGATCCCGTCGTAGAACCAGCGCGCATGGGCGTCGCTGTCCGCGTTCGCGGTGTGGATGATCACCTTGGTGCCGCCGTTGCACGCCTTGGTGGCGTCTGTGCCCGCCTTGAGCAGGAGGCTGAGGTTGGTGAAGTCGTTGTTGACCACCTTGCCGTCGTTCCACAGCATGCCGACGTTGATCTCGTTGCCGATCTGCACGCTGTCCGGGGCTGTGCCCTGTGCCTTGAGGCTGTTGCAGACGTCGTACGTGTAGTTGTAGACGTCGGTCTGCAACGGTCCGATGCCATGGCTCGCCCAGGCCGCGGGCTTGCGCTGATGGCCCGGGTCGGCCCAGGTGTCCGAGTAGTGGAAGTCGACCAGCAGCTTGAGGCCCTTGGCCTTGACCGTCTTCGCGTAGGCCAGCACCTTGGCCTTGTTGTTGTAGCCGCTGGCGGGGTTGTTCCAGACCCGCAGGCGGACGTAGTTCACCCCGGCGCCCTTGAGGATGTCGAGCGGGTCCGCGGCGTTGCCGTTCGCGTCGTAGTACGTGGCGCCGAGGTCGAGGGCCCGCTGCGCGGTCGACACATCGGCGCCGCGCATGCTGAGCGCGTTCGCGGCGGACGCTTCGGCCGGCGCGGTGAGCAGGGCCGCGGCCAGGGCAATCACGGCGGCGAGCAGGGCAACCTCGAGCCTGCGCAGGCACCCGGGCCCGGGTCGGCACACGGTCACCGCGTCCTCCTCCGATGCGGCACCGCGGCCGCGCCGGGCGCGTGGCCGACCGGGGTCGCGATATGGGCGGCGGCCACGGTGCCGGGTGCGGTGCAGGGCTTGCCGTTCAGGGTGAAGTCACGTGGCGCGGGGTTGCCGCCGACGTAGGCGCCGTTGAAGCCGACGGTGGTGGAGCCGCCGGTGGCCAGGGTGGCGTTCCAGCCCGCGTCGTCGACGGTGACCGCGGTGGCGTTCTGGCGCCAGGTGCCGTTCCAGCCGCCTGCCACCTTCTGGTCGCCGGTGAAGGAGAAGCCGAGACGCCAGCCATTGAGGGTGGGGCCCTTGTTGGTGAGCGTGACGGTGGCCGTGAAGCCGGTGCCCCAGTCGTTGCCCACCGCGTAGCCGACCGTACAGGTGGCCGCCGGGGCCTCGGTGGTGGTCACCCTGACCGGCGCCGATGGCGGGGAGCTGCGGCCCGCGGTGTCCTTGGCCACGACGCGGAAGGTGTAGGCGGTGGCCGGGGACAGTCCCGTGACGGTGGCGCTCGTGGCGGGGGCGTCGACCGTGGCGACCGGGGCTCCCGCGGTGTCGCCGGAGTACACCTGGTAGCTCGCCACCGGGGACGATCCGGCGGTGGACGCGCCCCAGGTGAGGGTGGCCCGGTCGGAGCCGACGGCGGTGGCGGCCGGGGTGCCGGGCGCGGTGGGCGGCTTCGCCTCGGAGGATCCGGCGGGCAGGACGTACTCGGTGATGGAGTAGGCCGGGAAGGTGGTGGTGAAACCGCCGTCGGTCAGCGGCTGATCGGCCAGGTGCTCGATGGCGGTGACATCGTCCTGGCCGTAGCGGTAGACCTGCGCCGAACCGCCCGGCGCGGTACTGCCGGTCACGGACACCGGGGCGGTGAGGTCACCGGTGGTCTTGTTGACGACCATCACGGTCAGCGCCTTGTCGCCGCTGCGCTGGGCCGCGTAGACCGCGAGCTTGTCCTGGTCGGCGCTGGCGGCGTGGACCGAGGTGTCGCCGAAGGAGCCGCCGTCGCCGTCGTAGTTGCGGAACATGCGGAACGCGAAGGCGCCGGGCTCGGTGGACGTGGGCGGATCCCACAGGGTGGCGAGGTCCAGCCCCTCCCGTCCGAAGATGCCGAGCACATCGGCCTGGGCGAGGGCCCCGTTGATGTGGTCCAGCGCGCCCCAGTTGTACTCGGTGATGGCGAGCTTGGTGCCCGGATAGTTCTCGTCGACGAGGGAGCGCATGCGCGGGATGAACTGGACGGGCTGGTTGATCCAGCTCTCGTCCACGTACGTGGGGTCCCACAGCTGCCGCGTGGAGCGCAGCCGCAGGGCCTGGGTGGCCGCGTCCACGCTGCCGCCGAACACCCCGGTCTGCTGGGGGTAGATGTGCTCGTCGAAGTAGTCCAGGATGCGGCGGTCGTGCGTCTGCTCGTACGCCTTCATCTGCTGGAGGTACCAGGGGGCGAACAGCTGGCCGCCGTGGGCCGCCCGGTCGGGCGGGTTGGACCAGCAGTCGCCGCCCTTCTCGTTGCAGGTCTTCTGGTCGAGGCCGGAGTAGACCAGGGAGTTGAAGCCCCAGCCGACCGGGCCGAGGGTCTTCGCCCCGGGGTCGGCGTCCTTGATGGCGGCCGCGGTGGCGTAGGTGCTGTCGCGCATTTCGTCGTAGCCCGTGCCCTCTGGGTGGACGTCACGATGGGTGCTCCACCACAGGTCGGGTTCGTTGTCGAGGTTGTAGAAGCGCACGCCGCCGTCGTCCGCGGCGCCGTAGGCGCGGTTCAGATACTGCACCCAGCCCTTGGTGAACTCCGGACCGGCGGGGACGCTGGTCTCGGCCGGGTCATTGCCGGTGACGTTCGTACCGTCGGTCTTCACACCGTTGCCGCAGTCCGGGCGCCACTGGGCGTCGTTCGCCTTCTGGGGGCCGTACGTGGCGATGCTGAAACCGCAGGCGGCGTTGCGCGCCGCGGTCGTCCAACCGCTCATCGGTACGGTCAGCACGGTGTCGGTGCCGGTGCGGCGGTTCTGCTCGACGAACTTGTCGGCCTCCGAGCCGTTCGGCAGGTCCGCGGTGCCGTTCTCGTAGTACAGGTTCTCGAAGTACCAGTCGGCGCCCGCGTTGTACGCGTCGAGCTTGTAGTTGTAGCGGGTGGTTGCGTTGCCGCCCCACCGGCGGACCGGCAGGCGCAGTTCCTTGGCCAGTGCCTCGTCGGCGAAGTTGATCCCGTAGATGTGCGGGTCGATCGCCTTGCGGCCGGTGGTGGTGTCGACGCTGAGGGCGGGGCCTTCCGGGGCGGCGGAGGAGGCGGCGGGCCGCGCTCCCCCACCCGGTAAGGCGCTCGCCTGGTGGGAACCGGCCAGACCGGTGGCGGCCACCACCAGCACCACGGCCACCGGCGCGGCTCTCGGAGTCATGCGCCTCGGTCTCGAAGTCATGCGCCTCGGTCTCGGAGTCATGCGCGGGGGTCTCGAAGTCATGCGCGGGGGTCTCGGAGTCATGCGCGGGGGTCTCCTTCTCAACGGCCGTGCCGACGACGGTGACAGGACGACGGAAACAGGGTGGGAGCGCTCCCACTTTGCGCATGGTCAATGAGCCCGGCGGGAGTGTCAACCGTCTCGACCGAACCCGGTCGCGCTGCCCAGGACAGCGGTCACGAGAGGACTCCTCCCAGGGAGGGGTAGTCGGTGTAGCCGCGGTGGTCGCCGCGGTAGAACGTGGTCTCGTCGGCCTCGGCGAGCGGCGCGCCGACGCGGAGGCGGTGGACGAGGTCGGGGTTGGAGATGAACAGCGTCCCGAACGCGAGGATGTCCGCCAACCCGTCGTCCACCAGGCGCAGTTGCCGGGGGCCGGCGGGCCAGTCATGGTGGGTCTCGTGCGGATTGAGCATGAACACTCCCGCCCAGTGCTCCCGCAGCTTCACCGTGAGGTCGCGGTGGCCCGGAAACTCGAATACGTGCAGGTACGCCAGGTCGCGTGGCAGACCGTCGACCAGGGTCAGGTAGAGCTCGTGCAGGTCCGGCTCGTCGAGGCCGAACGCCGTGCAGCCAGGGGAGATCCGCAGTGCGAGCCGCTCGGATCCGATGCGCGCGGCGACGGCATCGACGAGGTCGAGCGGGAACCGGACGCGCCCGGCGACGCTGCCGCCGTAGCGGTCGGTGCGGCGGTTGGCGTTACCGGAGAGGAACTGCTGAATAAGGTAACCGTTGCCGCCATGCAATTCGACACCGTCGAACCCGGCGTCGATCGCGTTCGCGGCCGCATCGGCGAAGTCGGCGATGGTATCCGCGATGCCCTGCGTGGTCAGGACGTGCGGTACCGGGTACGGCTCGCGCACGGCCGGTTCGCCGCCGTGGACGCGCACGACGCCCTCGGCGGCACACGCGGACGGCGCGAGCGGATGCAGCCCGCCGCCGAGGAGTTCGGGATGGCTGTTACGGCCGGCGTGCATGAGCTGTGCGTAGATCCGGCCGCCCGCGTCGTGCACGACGTCGGTGACCGGGCGCCAGGACGCGACCTGCGCCGTGTCGTGCAGGCCGGGGGTGTCGGTGTAGCCCTGGCCGACACGACTGGGTTGGGCGGCTTCGGCGACAATCAGCCCGGCGGTCGCGCGCTGCCGGTAGTACTCGGCCATGAGCGGGGTCGCTGACAGGCCCTCGCCGTAGGCGCGGCGGCGGGTCAGCGAGGCCATGGCGACGCGGTTGGGCAGGGTAAGCGGTCCGATGGTGATCGGGTCGAATGCGTTGGGCATCGGGATTTCCTTCTCGCAGTGATGTATTTCCGTGCTCCGCCACAATCCCCTCGCGCTGAGTTCCGCGGCAGGAACAACCGCCCCAGTGGGCGCTATCTGACACGAGGGGCCTCGTACGCGGCGCTGTCCGACGATCGGAGACGCCCCCTTGACCACCCGCATGCTCGGCGCGGTCTCCACCGACAGCGGCCCGGGCAATGCCGCCACCGGGCCCCAGCAACGCCGGCTCGACGTCGACGTCGACGTACACCACCCCGCCCGAGCGCAGCTCCGCCGGACGCCGACGCACAGTCGTCCGCGACCAGCCCGTCGCCGTGGCCAGCGACCGGAACCCGGCCCGCCCGTCCAGCGCGAGCGCCTCCAGCAACGCGTTGTCCTCCGTCGACAGTTCCACCGGCCCGGTCACGCGTTTCGCCGCCGACGGCGACAGCTGCACGCACTGCTCCGCCGTGAGCGGCCCGTTCTTCGTCAGCGGACTCTCATTTCCACCGAAGAACGGGTGCAGCACGCGGTGCGCACTCACCCCGGTGACCCGGGGCGTGCGGGGCAGGCGAGACAGCACGGTCGACTCCGCGGCCGGCGTGTCCGTCACCGCCTGAACCATGCACAGGCCCTCCGCGCCGCCCGAGGCGATCTGCACCCACGACGTCTCCGCCTGCTGCGCCGGCGCTCACGCGAGCCCCGCCACCGCCTCCGGTACGCACCGCACCCGCACCAGCCACAACTGCCGCCCCACCGACTCCGGCCACAGCGCACCGATCACCCGAACACCCGCCTCGTTCCGCAGCCGCGCGTACCGGCGCGCCACTGTCTGGTCCGAAACCCCCAGCACCGCACCGACCAGACCGCTGGCCGACGGGGGCGCCGGGCTGCGCTGCTGCGCTGCTGCGCTCTCAAGGGCATATGGGCCACCAAACGCACGGGGAGACGTTTCCGAGGGTCAGGTCACCAGGGCACGACCCCGTTGTCGTCGAACAGTTGGCCGGTAGGTCCGTCGTCCGGCAGGGTCGCCAGCCTGATGGCGATCGCCGCGCCCTGCTCGGGGGTCTGGGTCCCGCTGAATCCGTTGAGGTCGGTGGCCACATAACCGGGGCAGGCGTTGTTGATCAGGATGTTGGTGCCGCTCAGCTCCTTGGCGTACTGGATGGTGACGGCGTTGAGGTAGGTCTTCGTCGGCGCGTAGGCGCCGCTGATCCCCCCGAGGTCGACGCCGGGCGTGGTCTGGAGTGTCAGGGAGCCGACGTGGCTGGACTGGTTGACGATCCGCGGGTGCGCCGAACGGCGCAGCAACGGCAGCATCGCGTTGGTGACCCTGATGACGCCGATGACGTTGGTCTCCACCAGCCGCCGCACGGTCTCCAGGTCGATGGTCGTGGGTTCCTCCGGCCAGCCGCCGGCCACGCCGGCGTTGTTGACCAGTACGTCGAGCCGTCCTGCCCGCTCCTCGATCAGTTGGACCGCGGCGGCCACGCTCCCGCCGTCGGTCACGTCCAGCGGTACGCCGAACGCGTCGGCACCAGCCGCGCGCAACTTCGCCACGGCGTCCTCCCGGCGCCGCTCGTCCCGGGCGCCGACACCGACACTCCAGCCCCGCGCACCCAGCCCGGCCGCGATCTCGTACCCGATTCCCTTGTTCGCGCCGGTGACCAGCGCGATCGTCTTCTCGCTCATGACAGCGAGCATGCTCGTGCCGCGGCCGGGCACCAACACCCTCTCGGTAGTGCAGCGATACCCGGTCGGTATCGATCTGTCCTCTGTCGTCATTAGACTGGACCCATGGAACTACGGGAGCTGCGGTACTTCGTCGCCGTCGCCGAGGAGTTGCACTTCGGCAAGGCTGCCCAGCGCCTCGGGATGGCCCAGCCGCCCCTGTCCCGCGCGATCACCCAGCTCGAACGGCGGCTCGGAACCGCACTGCTGGAACGCACCAGCCGCAAGGTCACGCTCACCGCGGCCGGAGGCGTGCTGCTGGACGAAGGACGCGCGATCCTCAGCGCGGTGACCGCGGCCGAGCGGCGTACCCGTCGGGCCGCGACCGCGCACCCCAGCCTCGTCCTCGCCGTGAAGTCCGGCACCGCCGGTGAACTGCTGACGAAGCTGCTCGACGCCTACGCCGCTGAACCCGGCGCAGCCACCGTAGAACTGCTGCTCTGCGAGGCACACCAGCACCAGCTGCTGCTGCGGGACGGGCGAGCCGACGTGGCTCTGCTGCACCTGCCCTTCGACTCAGCAGCCGGGCTCGACACCGAACCCCTGCACAGCGAGGGACAGGTCGCGATCCTGCCGGCCTCACACCCGCTCGCCGGCCGCTCTCAGCTCCGGATGGACGACGTCACCACACTGCCCGAGCTCCCGATGGCCCGCTGGCCCGGCCCCAGCGGCGGCTACCCAGAGGGACCGGGCGCAGAGGTACGGAACCTCACACAGCTCTTCCAGCTGATCGCGCTCGGCCGTACCACCGCGGTCATTCCCGAGTCAGCCGGCGCCGACCTGCGCCGGGACCTCGCCGCCGTACCGGTCCTGGATGCCCCGCCCGTGACGACGGCGATCGCCTGGCCGCCGCACAGCCGCCTTCGCACAGTTGCCGACCTGATCCGCGTGGCAACACGTCTTTGAACCCGGACGAGGAGGGCGGGGGAGCCGGGTTGCCCATCTGCCCAGGACCAGGGAAACACCGCACGGCCGACACCGCTCAATCAGTGATCCGCCGGACATGCCTTACTGCGAATCGGCCATCAGCAACGTGCGATGTGCTCCGAGGCTTTTCCAGAGGTCGATGCCCTGCATGGCGAGTTCGATCGCGCTGTCCGTGCGCCCTGTCGCAGCGTGTACCCGGGAAAGATTACATAGTGCGGTGGCAATGCCCGAGAAGTTATCGCTGGTTCGGAACCCGTGGAGTGCCTCGCGAAAGTGCTCTTCAGCCTCTTCGTACCGACGCTGATAGATCGCGATGACGCCGCGTATATTCGACGCGTAGCAGGCAGCAGTCAGGGCTCCTGTGGCGAGGTCGGTACGGCTGACCTCAGCATCGGCCTGCTGCTTCCCCTTTTCCGCGAGTGACCCACCCGCTAATGGCACGTCCACTCCATACTCCGCGCCTGCGCCCCCCGCAGCATGGGCCGACTTCCATACCGAGTTGTCTGCTACCACATATGGGAAGGAGCTAGCACCGGAGTCGACCAGTTCTCTCGTGACGAGAAGAAGATCCGCTGCGCGGCATGCGACATCGTCCTCGGAAGACTTGGCAGCTTGGTAGGCGCAGGCGAGCAGACAGTCGGCCTCGGTGAAGAGCCAGGCGAGCGCGGTGCTGGCATCCGGGAAGTTCTGGCCAAGGTGCTCAATGGGTGTCAGGTGATCGATGAGCCGGTCCCCTGGTCGTTCTATGGCATACACGCGTGCCGCCGAGGACAAGTAAAAGTCCAAGATCCGCGAGAACGCCGCCGCCCGGGTTTCCGGGCGCTCGTCCCGCACCGCGCAGCTGCGCGCGTAAAGCCGCAGAAGGTCGTGGTAGCGATAGCGGCCGGGGGTTATCGACTCCAGCAGGCAAGAGTCCACGAGTGATTCAAGGATTCGTTCAGTCTGTCCCACAGGCGTGTCGAGTGCTGCCGCGGCTGCGGTCAACGAGACATCTGGCCCATCGCAGAGAGCGAGAACCCGGAATGCGTGGGCCTGAGACGCGTTCAACTGCGCGTATCCGAATTCGAAGCTCGTCTGAACGGCAAGGTCTCCGGCCCGTAGCTCTTGCAGGCGCCGGTGAACGTCGGCCAGACGACGGGTCAGGGTATTGATGGTCCAGCCGGGCCGGGTTGCCAGACGAGATGCGGCGACACGGATGGCCAGGGGCAGGTAACCGCAGGCAGCAACGGCTTGACGGCATGCCTGGGGCTCGGCCGAAGCTCGCTGATCGCCAACGATGCGGGTGAACAGAGCCAGGGCATCTCCCGGTTCCATGACGCTGAGGTCGATCATGTGGACACCGTCGAGGTCGACCATGGTGGAGCGGCTGGTGATCAGCGTGGCGCAGCCGGGCGTACCGGGCAGCAGTGGGCGCACCTGCGCCGTGTCATGTGCATTGTCGAGCAGGACCAGCACACGGCGGTCGGCCACGGTGGAGCGGTACAGCGCCGCCCGCTCGTGTAACCCCTCCGGGATCTCCGCGGGCGGGGTTCCCAGGGCGCGCAGGAACATGCCCAGGACGGCTGCCGGAGCGGCGGGGCGGGGGCCTTGACCAACGAGGTCCACAAACAGCTGCCCGTCGGGGAAATGTTCCCTGATCGCCTGCGCAACGTGCACGGCCAGGGCCGTCTTGCCCGCCCCGCCCAGTCCGCGCACCGCGGACACCGCCATCACCGTCCCGTGGGCGTTCAGCAGCCGCTCCCGCAAGGTGTTCACAGCGGTGGCACGTCCGGTGAAGTCGACTGCCCCCGCTGGGAGTTGCGCAGGCCGCGGTGGGGGTGTGTACGCAGGCTCTTCGTCGGCTGGAAACTCCTGTCGACCGGTGAGAGCGGGATCGGCGCGCAGGATGCGCTGGTGTAACCGTGCGAGTTCCGGGTTGGGTTCCACGCCGAGTTCCTCCGCGAGGAGGCGGCGGGTGTCGGTGTAGACGCCGAGGGCCTCTGCCTGTCGGCCGCTCCGGTAGAGCGCCAGCATCAGCAGTGCGCGCAGCCGTTCCCGCATGGGATGCTCTGGGATGAGCGCGGTGAGCTCCGAAACCGCCTCAGCGTGCCGTCCCAGTTCCAGGTCGAGTTCGAGGCCCTTCTCGAGCAGGGCCAGGCGCCACTCGTCGAGACGGCTGCGCTGGGCATACGCGTAAGGGCCGGGGACTCCGGCCAGCGGCTGCCCGTCCCACAGCAGGTCCGCCATGTGGAGCAGCTTCCGCGCTTTGTGCGGATCTCCCTCCCTCATGGCGTCTTTCGCCTGTGCCTCGTAGCCCTGACACACATCGAGGTCCAGTGCCTCGGGGTGAAACCGGAGTGCGTACCCGCCGGCGTCCGTCAGGAGCACTCCGGGGCCCAGCGCCCGGCGCAGCCGCCAGGCGTAGGTGCGCAGTGCGGCGATCGCCTGGGGCGGAGGGGTTTCCCACACGGCGTCGACCAGCTCGCTCACGGTGGCGGTGGAGCCCCGTCGTAACAGCAGCACGCACAGCATGGCTTGCTCCTGCGGCGTGCGGATCGGCAGTGCCCGACTGCCGTGCCAGATACGAACAGGCCCGAGAACGACGAACCGCAATCCCGCGCCCAGTGCGCCGCGCAGCCCATCCGTGCCCCCCGCGGCATCGGCTACCCCGGCTTCCCCCGAAAGCCGCCCGCCGGTGGCAGAGACATCAGGCGCGGCCGGCCCGGCTGATTCGGGTCGGCTGCGGCCAGGGGGAAGAGTGAAGCCAATCTGCTCCAGCGACATACCGAACATTTTCTCGAGTACCCGTTGCCTCGAAGGTGCCGGGCATGGTGGATCAAGCTGACGCCACCGATGAAATTGCCGTGCGGTCACCTGTCCCGGCTCTCCCAGGCAGGCCGCAGCCTTGGCATATTCCGCGAGGAACACCGCCGGCCGACCCCACTGGCGCTCCTCGCACAGCCGCGCGAAGACTGCTTGATCCATTTCTGCCACGCCCCCATTTTTACTGCGGGCCCACTCTGACGGGCACCGCAATCACCGTATCCCCCAGGGGTATACGCCCCCGGCGGGCAACCGGCAGGAAGTCCGATTCACCGAGTCCGCTCGTCCTGGCGCTCTCGCCGTTTGCTGGTCCAACCACCAGCGGCGGCCCTGGTCAGAGCCCGTGCGGCACGGAAGAGCAAACAGCTATCCGGCGAATACCGGCAGCCTACTGAGCTTTTATGCATGGACAGTTCACTGCCGTTGTACCCGATCGTCGCCCAAGGAGATCAACGGATGGCAGGCCATCACCACTCCCACGCCAAGGAGATCGCCTGGTGAACGCTTGCAGCGTATCGCTCTCGCCGCGCCCACTGCCGCCCTTTGTGGTAGCTCACGCTCGGCACAGTCACCCCAGAGGAACCGCGTCGGTCTCACACACGACCACTGCGACCAGCGCTCGACATCGCGCCGCCGCACCAAGAGGCGGCCATCACCTGCGCAAAGCAGACTTGCCCCTGTGGGGGTGCCCCAGCGCCTATTCCGTGCCGAGGCACCAAGGAAAGCCGGCGATCGTCAAGAAGAACCACGAAATCCTCACCAGCGATCCCTGAAACCACCGCAAGTGCACCGACTGGACGACGATCAGCTCCAACCTGCCCCACATCGGCTCGACCGAAAGGTGCCGACCTGCATTGAGTACGACAACGGTCTGCCCTCGCAGGCGGGAAAGAACCGGGCCGCGCTCTGGAACAACCTGCATCTGCGCTGCGAGTACACGATCGTCGCGAATCGCCGCCAGTAGCTCATGAAATACCAGCTATCCGCATCAAGGCTCGTGTGCATGCGACACCGGCAGCAGCGGCACGACCGCACCCGCCTGCCCGCTGGGTCCGCGGCGGAAGCGCCAGTTGCACCGAAGCCCATCAGTTCCAGGCGATAGGGTGCGCTTCGGCTTGCTGACGAGCCCTGAGCGCCGCCTGGGAAGCTAACGGCGCCCTCTGGGCGGCAGGAACGTTCTCGGGCGCCAGGCCGTGCCCGTAGACCGCGGCCAGTGACTTCGCGCTGCGCTCCCCGCACCGGCCCACCTCGACATAGCACTCGACGGGCTCCCGGTGCCCGCTCAGAACAGTGCCAGGCCCTCGCCGCTGGTGTCCACGATGACTGGCCGAACCTGGGCAGGGAGTCCGTCCAAACGGTCAGGACCGGCCGCGGCGGCCACGGCAGGAGCCGTCTCGGCCAACCAGAGGCGAAACCGTTCGGCGGCTTCGCGGTAGGGGACTCGTGCCAGGACACGGTGCTCGCCGGAGGGGCAGAAATCGACGGCGACAGTGAGCAGGCAGGAACGGGGCGCGTTCTGACTGCCCGTCCAGGACACACGCAGGACACCGCAGAGCTCGCGCCCGCCAGGGGCGCGGTGGGTCGGGCGCAGCGATCGGCAGGCCGTGTGGGCGGTCCATGCGGCGAGGTGCGGCAGGGGCAGGGTGGTGCGTGCGCGGCAGCCGGGGCAGCGGTGCCAGTGGCGAAGCCAGTGGTCGGCGTCGGTGTGGAAGAGGCGTGTGTAGCGGTTCGCCACGCGGATGTCGTTGCTGTACAGGTGGTCGGGGCGTTCTTGTGTGTTGCAGGACTGGCAGACGGGGGCGCGGACGTAGCCGTGTTCGTGGCAGTGGTCGAGGACTGCGGCGGGCGTGGTGCGGCAGACGGCGCACACCCACCCGGCCACCCTGCGGGAGGTGCCGGGCTTCCTGCTGAGCGTCGAGTACAGCTGGCCTTCCAGCTCTGCGTTGTACGGGCGCGGTGAGGCGGTGGGGCCCTCGGGGCTCGTCGTATGCCGACCGTCGGCGTCTCGGGCCTGTCGGGGGCGGGAGGGCGGCTCGGTGGCGGCTGCGCTCGCCTGGCGGGACCGCGCGGCGTGCAACCACTGCGTTTCGGCGTGCTCGGCCGCGTCGAGCAGCCTGACCACGGCGCGCGGCAGCCACCACGTCCGCTGTGTGGCGTCGCGGGTCTGCTCCACGAGTATCTGTCGCCAGTCGATCCCCGCCAGATGGGACGGCCGGCCGACTTCACGTCGTGCTGCCCGCTCACGGCCGCCGCCCAGCTCCCGCAGTCCCCCCGTGATGCGCCGGCGCCAACGCAGCTGCGTATTCTCGTCGCACTCCTGTCTCGGCGCCCCGCGAAACGGGCCGACGCGGACCAGGTCCTGCCGATCCATCCGCACCGCGTTCAGTTCCGCGGCCGCCCGGCGCACCTCAGCCTCCGGAACGCTCCACTGACCGCCGCTCGCCCTCACCGTCGTCACCACATGGCCGCCGAGCAGGACGTACCCCACCCGGGCATGGGCAGGAGAGCGGGTGAATGCCCCAAGAGCCGTGGGCACAGAACTGTCGGCCGTCACATCGACCCACAGAGCGTCCGCGGCACCCAGGGTGATCAGGCCGTCCGTGCGACCGGGCATGACACGCTCTGACATACCGACAGGCTATCGGCTTGCCGAGCGGGTCCGTACTCACGGAAGTGCTCCGCCGCCGTCGCGGGTGAGTGGATGAAGTACCCGCTGTCGACGTCGGGGCAGCGAGGCCTCACCGATCGCCCAGTAGAGCGTGGTGTGCCGTTCACGGGCGGGGCTGAGCTGGGGGCTTTGACAGAACTCACCGTCGTTCCCAATCGCGTGGAGAGATTACCCGACTGCGTGCATAGCGCAATCATGTAGACCTCCGGCCCTCCGAAGCAGTGCCGCTCCGCCGACCTGATCGGCTGCGGCGTCATGGGTTTTCTCGTTACTCCACAGCGTGACCGATGAGTTTGTGGCTCCCGGCCGGTCCAAGCTCGTGACACCTGAGGAAAGGACACCGCCATGTCGGAGCTTCTCGTCGACTTCATCACCTCCCTCGACGGCCACGCATCGGGAGAGGGATGGCCCGGGTTCTGGGGCCTCGAGGGCCCGGAGTACCTCGCATGGCTCGGCGAGCAGCCCGCGGCCACCTACCTGATGGGAGCGAACACCTACCGCCTGATGTCGGGCTTCGCCGCAGGCGAGGTCCCCAATGGCCAAGACGAGTTCAGGCCCGAAGAAGAGTCGTCCGTCGACGAGCTCACGCAAGCGTCCAAGGTGGTGTTCTCCTCCTCACTCGAGGAGCCACTGACGTGGGCCAACTCCACGCTCGTCCGCGACGACGCCGTCGAGGCGGTCCGCGCCATGAAGTCGAGTGGCTCGGGGCTCCTCAGCACGATCGGCAGCCTCAGCCTGTGCCGGTCCCTGCTACGAGCCGGACTCGTCGACCGCTTCCGGGTCGTGATGTTCCCGGTGATCACCGGGGCCACGGGCGAAGAACGCATCTACGACGGCTATCCGGACGTTGCCCTCGAGATGATCGAGCACCGCGCCTTCGACGGCCGCATCCAACTGGTCGAGTACAAGCCCCGCGTGCTCGAGCACCCGCCGCTCGGCGCCCCTGCGTGACGTCGCCCCGTCCGCCGGTCCCAGCCTCGGTTGCAGGGGCCCGGCTGTTTCCCGGCAACCTCGCCACGTGGACGTCGCGAGGCCTCACGGCCGGCACCGGCGGGCGGCTCGCTCCGCCCGCGGGTGCTGTCGCTGCGGGACAGCTGCTCCGGCTCCTGGTGCTACTCCGCTACCGCGAGCAGGTGTTCTCCCCTCTTTAGGCGCTTTCGCCGGTCGATCCGGTCAGCGCACCAACTCCAGCAGCGCCTGCAAGCGGGTGCGGGCGTAGCCACGGAGTTGCTCGTCGAGGTCCCCGTCCTTCGCGAGGGCCGTCTCCAACTTGGCGAGCTGCTCGACGAGGTCCTCGTCATTGAGCGCCCAGACGTCACCGAACTCTTCGAGCAGGAACCGGGCGAGCTCGTCCGGTGCCCGGTAGTCGAAGACCAGGGTGGCGGGGAGGGTGAGGCCGGTCTCGGTCGAGAGCCGGTTGCGGAGCTCCAACGCGGTCAGGGAGTCGATGCCCATGTCACGGAAGGGCCGCTGGGCGTCGATGTCCCCGGGGCGGGTGTGGCCCAGGACGACGGAGGCGGCCGCCCGGATGACCTCCAGGATCTCCTGCTCGCGATCGGCAGGACTGAGCTCGGCCAACCGGGCCGCCAGGCTGACCGCGCTCGTGTCCGCAGCAGCGGCCGCAGCAGCGGTCGGGCGGGCCGGGGCGGCGGCAGCAGAGGCCAGGCCGCGCAGGAGCGGAAGCAGCGGTCGTCCCGGGCGTGCCAGTGCGGTCAGGTCCAGCAGGACCGGGACCGCCAGCGGCGTACCCAGCGCGGCAGCGGCCTCGAACAGCGCCATGCCCTGCTCCGTCGTCATCGGCTGGATGCCGCCACGGCGCAGGCGGGACATGCCGGTGCCGTTGAGGTGTCCGGTCATCTCCGAGGTCTGCTCCCACAGGCCCCAGGCCAGTGACTGGCCTGGCAGGTGCCGGTCGCGGCGGTAGGCGGCGAGTGCGTCCAGAAAGGCGTTGGCGGCGGCATAGCCGGCCTGTCCCGGATTGCCCACGACGGCCGCGGCGGAGGAGTACAGGACGAAGCCGGCCAGGCCCGCGTCCTCGGTCAGCTCGTGCAGGTTCCACGCCGCGTCGGCCTTGGCGGCCATGACGGTCGCGATCCGCCGCGGAGTCAGGGATTCGACGGTGGCGTCGTCGATCACACCGGCGGCGTGCACGACCGCGGTCAGCGGCCGCTCGGCCGCGATCCTGGCCAGCACCGAGGCGAGGCCGTCGCGGTCGGCGGCATCACCGGCCTGAACGCGCACGCTCGCACCCGACTGCGCCAACTCGGCGACCATGCGGGCCGCGCCAGGCGCGGCCGGGCCACGCCGCGACAGCAGCACCACGTGCCGCATGCCCCGAACATTCACCAGGTGCCGGGCCAACTCCCCACCCAGCGTCCCGGTACCACCGGTCACCAGGACGGTGCCCCGCGGGTCCCACTCGGCGGGAACGTTCACCACGACCTTGCCCAGGTGCCGAGCCGCCTGGAGGTAGCGCAGCGCCGCCACCGCCTGCGACAGCTCGAAGCACGTCACCGGCGGCGGGACCAGCGTCCCAGCCGCGAACATGACCCCGAGCTCGGCAAACATCTCCGCGATCCGCGGCACACCGGCGTCCATCAGGTCGAACGCCTGGTACACCACCCCCGGGTAGGCCTCCGCGACCTCGGCAGCGTCGCGGATGTCGGTCTTGCCCATCTCGACGAACCGGCCACCACGCGGCAGCAGCCGCAGCGACGCGTCCGTGAACTCCCCGGCCAGAGCATTGACGACCACGTCCATGCCCTCACCACCAGTCACGGCCAGGAACCGCTCACAGAACGCCAGATCGCGGGTCGAGGCGATATGGCTCTCCGCCACACCAGCCGCCCGCAGCGCATGCTGCTTGGCCGGACTCGCGGTCGCGAAGACCTCCAGCCCCCACGCCTTCGCCAGCTGCACCGCAGCCGTACCCACACCACCCGTACCGGCATGGATGAGGACTCGCTGGCCGGGACGGGCCCGGCCCAGATCCCGCAGCGCGTAGAACGCGGTGAGAAATCCGACCGACACCGCCGCGGCCTGCTGGAAGGACCAGCCCTGCGGAACCGGAGCGAGCAGACGGCCATCCACGATCCCAGCCGGACCCCAGCCCGGCACCAGACCCATCACCGACTGACCAACGGACAGCCCATCCACCCCAGGACCGATCTCCAGAACAACACCGGAGCCTTCACCACCAAGGACCCGGCCGTCCGAGACCATCCCCAGACCGGCCACCACA
>NZ_BAAAIF010000099.1:0-26259 GCF_039525925.1 Streptomyces javensis
AATGGAGCGGGAGGCGGCCATGGCGATGGCTGACACGGAGGACGGTAGCGACATGAGCGGCGGCGCGGCCGCACGGACGGGCGCGGCGGTGTCGAAGGCCGCGGGGGGACCCCGGTGCCGGACGCCTCGGCGGCACCCCCAAAGGACGGGGCCTTCGCCCGTACGCCGAGGACGGGTGTCTCCGGATCCGGGGTGAACCCGGGCGCGTCGGCGGGGCGCGACGGGGGCGCGGAAGGCCGCTCGGGCGCCGTGCGCGGGGGATGTGCGGGGCGTGGTGGGGGCGTGCCGTGGGGTGAGTGCGCCTGTTCCGCGTCGGTGCTCACCTGCACCCCCTCGCACCCGTCGAGACCTGCTTCACCTGGCTCCGTCCGGTTCGCCGCGCCACCGCACCGCCTTTCGGGCAGGTGGGCCCGTATACGGACAACCCGCCGCTGACCAGCCGGTCGTGGCGTGCGCGACACTCTACGGCCAGCCGGGGGCCGTGCGCACCGGCCGCCCTCTACCCAGTGGTAACAGCGGTCTGGCAAGCTGCGTCCATGTCCGCTGCCGCCGCTGACCGGGCCCGGTACGACCGGGCCACCGCCCATCTCGAAGCGCCCGTGGCGATTGTCGACCTGGGAGCCTTCGACGACAACGCACGGGATCTGGTCCGCCGGGCGGGAGGCAAACCGATCCGCGTGGCCAGCAAATCGGTGCGCTGCCGCGCGCTGCTGGAGCGGGTGCTGGCACGCGACGGCTTCGCCGGGATCATGAGCTTCACGCTCCCGGAGTCGCTGTGGCTGGCGCGCGAGGGGTTCGACGATGTGCTGCTCGCCTACCCCTCCGCCGACCGGGACGGTTTCGCCACCCTGACCGGCGACCCCAAACTGGCCGGGGCCGTGACCGTCATGGTGGACGACCTCTCCCAGCTCGATCTGATCGACAGCGTCCGCGCCGGGACCGAAGAGGTCCGGGTCTGCCTGGAATTGGACACCTCACTGCGGATGCTCGGCGGGCGGGTGCGGGTCGGGGCGCTGCGCTCACCGCTGCGCGAACCCGAGCAACTGGCCGCCCTGGCACGGGCGATCGCCGACCGGCCGGGCTTCCGGCTGGTCGGGCTGATGGCGTACGAGGGCCATGTGGCGGGCGTGGGCGACGCGGTGCCCGGGAGCCCGCTGCGCTCGCGCGCCATCCGGCTGATGCAGTCCGTGGCGCGCCGGGAGCTCGCGGCGCGCCGGGCCGCGGCCGTACGGGCGGTGCGGGCCGTGGCGGACCTGGAGTTCGTCAACGGCGGCGGTACGGGCAGTGTGCAGCACACCGCCGCGGAGGACGCGGTGACCGAGATCGCCGCCGGGTCCGGGCTCTACCAGCCGCGGCTGTTCGACCACTACACCTCCTTCCGCGGCCGCCCGGCGGCCCTGTTCGCCCAGCCGGTGGTGCGCCGCCCCGGGGTGGGCGTGGTGACGGTGCTCGGCGGCGGCTATCCGGCGTCGGGCGCGGCGGGCCGGGACCGACTGCCGGTGCCGTATCTGCCGGAGGGGCTGGGGTACGACTCGATGGAGGGGCCGGGCGAGGTGCAGACCCCGCTGCTGGGCACGGCCGCCGACGATCTGCTGATCGGCGACAAGGTGTGGTTCCGGCACGCCAAGGCCGGTGAGCTGTGCGAACGGTTCGACACGCTGCGGCTGGTCGAGGAGGACCGGGTGGTGGCCGAGGTGCCGACGTACCGGGGCGAGGGCAGGACGTTCCTCTGACCGATGCCTTGCGAGTGACCGATGCCTTGCGAGTGCCCGACGCCGTGCAAGTGACCGATACCTTGCGAGCAACGACCGGAATGTGCCGACAGCGCGCCTAGATCGACCGGCCGTCGCCCGCCAGCGCCTCGATGCCCTTGACGATCTTGTCCATGTCGCTGAGCGGCGGCGCCTTGTCGCTCTCGTCGAACCCGAAGCGCACCACGACCATCGTGTCCCGCATGGTGGGCGAGGGGAACGCCACCGACTGCACGATGCCGTCGTCGCCCTTCTTCGTCACCACCTTCCAGCGGACCAGATAGCCCTTCTCGCCCGCGACCTCGACCGCCGACGCCTTCAGCTGCTTGTGGGAGGTGATCCCGCCGTACGCCTTGCGGTCGGTGTCCTGGTCGGTGCCGTAGGACTCCTCGGCGTTCTGCGCGATGTCCTCCTTGGCTATGCCCTTGGCGGAGGTGGCCTTGTAGCCCTCGGCGGTCCGGGAGAAGGCGCCGCCGCGCACACAGTCGGTGGACGGGTCGCCCGGGCAGGGGTAGCGGGAGGTGGTGACGCCCGCGCCGCCGGAGCTGCTGCGCCCGGCCTGCCAGCCGGAGAGCACCGGCAGGCTGATGCCGTTGCCCTGGTCCGGGGCGGTGTCCGGGTCATAGCTCGGCGGTGCGCTGGGGCTCTCGGTGGGCCCCTCCGAGGGGTTGTCCGGGGTGGGGAGGTCCGGGGCCGGGTCGCCGCCGTCGTCCGGCGCCGAGGTGCTGGGGGCGGGCCCGGTCTGGGCGTTCCCACCGCCGTCGCCGCCGTCGCCCAGCAGCACGATGCCACCGACGATCGCGGCGACCACGACGCCCACGGCGACGGAGAGCGCCGCGATCCTCGGGCCCCGCCCCCGGCCGTGGCCGTGTCCCCCCTGCCGCCCCGGCAGGTAGGGGGGCGGCGGCGGGCCGAAGGCCGGGTCCGCGGCGCCCGAGGCATCACGGGTGTACTCGGTCCAGGCCGAGCCGTCCCACCACCGTTCCATGGCGGGGCCGTTACCTGCGTAGCCGGGATCGGGATACCAGCCGGGGGGCGTGTTCATGGTCACACGGTCAGCCTATGGCCAGGGGTGGGGTCCGTACACCGCGGATGGCAGGACTACGCACCCGGACTACAACGGCGTGACATATGCCCCGGCGATCCCGCCGTCCACGAGGAACTCGGCGGCGTTGACGAAGGACGCGTCATCGCTGGCCAGGAAGGCCACGGCGGAGGCGATCTCCTCCGGCTCGGCGAACCGGCCCACCGGCACGTGCACCAGCCGCCGCTGGGCCCGCTCCGGGTCCTTGGCGAACAGCTCCTTCAGCAGCGGGGTGTTGACCGGCCCCGGGCACAGCGCGTTGACCCGGATGCCCTCGCGGGCGAACTGCACACCCAGTTCGCGGGACATGGCCAGCACCCCGCCCTTGGAGGCGGTGTAGCTGATCTGGGAGGTGGCGGCGCCCATCACGGCCACGAACGAGGCGGTGTTGACGATGGAGCCCCGGCCCTGCCGCCGCATGTACGGCAGCGCGGCCTTGCAGCACAGATAGACGGAGGTGAGGTTGACCTCCTGGACCCGCTTCCAGGCGTCGAGCCCGGTGGTGAGGATCGAGTCGTCGTCGGGAGGGGAGATCCCGGCGTTGTTGAAGGCGATGTCCACCGAACCGTAGGTGTCGAAGGCGGTCTTGAAGAGCGCCTCGACCTGTTCGGGGTCGGTCACGTCCACCCGCACGAACAGCCCGCCGACCTCGTCGGCGGCGGCCTTGCCCGCGCTCTCGTCGATATCGGCGCAGACGACCTGCGCGCCCTCGGAGGCCAGGCGGCGCGCGGTGGCCAGGCCGATGCCGCTGCCCGCTCCGGTGACGACGGCGGTACGGCCCACCAGACGGCGGCACACGGGGGTCTCGGTCACGTCACTGCTCCTCGGTGCTGATGAAGACGTTCTTGGTCTCGGTGAAGGCGGCAAGGGCGTCGGGGCCCAGCTCCCGGCCCAGGCCGGACTGCTTGTAGCCGCCGAAGGGGGTGGCGTACCGCACGCTGCTGTGCGAGTTGACGGACAGGTTCCCGGCGGCGACGGCGCGCGAGACCCGGACCGCGCGGCCCACGTCACGGGTCCAGATCGAGCCGGACAGGCCGTAGTCGGTGGCGTTGGCCAGCCGTACCGCGTCGGCCTCGTCCTGGAAGGGGAGGACGACGGCGACGGGGCCGAAGATCTCCTCCACGGCGGTGCGGTCCCCGGGCCCGGTGGCCTCGAGCACGGTGGCCGGGTACCAGAACCCCTTGCCCTGCGGGGCCTCGCCGCGGATCGCGGCGGGCGCGTCCTCGGGTACGTAGGACCGTACGCGCTCCCGCTGGGCGGCCGAGATCAGCGGGCCCATGGCGGTGGCGGGGTCGGCCGGGTCGCCGACCGCGAAGGAGGTCACGGCGGGCGCCAGCAGCTCCATGAACCGGTCGTAGACGGATGCCTGGACCAGGATGCGGCTGCGGGCGCAGCAGTCCTGTCCGGTGTTGTCCAGGAAGGAGCCGGGCGCGGCGGCCGCGGCGCGTTCGAGGTCGGCGTCGGCGAAGACGATGTTCGGGCTCTTGCCCCCGAGTTCGAGGGTCACCCGCTTCACGCCCGCGGCGCATTTGGCCATGATCTCCTTGCCGACGGCCGTGGAACCGGTGAAGACGACCTTGGCGACGCCGGGGTGCTCGACCAGCGCGGCGCCCGCGACCGGCCCGGCCCCGGGCAGCACCTGGAAGAGCCCCTCGGGCAGGCCCGCCTCCAGGGCGAGTTCGGCCAGCCGGAGCGCGGTCAGCGGGGTGGTCTCGGCCGGTTTGAGGACCACGGCGTTCCCGGCGGCCAGGGCGGGCGCGGTGCCCCAGGCGGCGATCGGCATGGGGAAGTTCCACGGCGCGATGACCGCGACCACGCCCAGCGGCTCATGGAAGGTGACGTTCAGCCCGCCGGCCACCGGGATCTGGGCGCCGCTCAGCCGCTCCGCTCCCCCGGCCGCGTAGTCCAGCAGATCGCGCACATTGCCCGCCTCCCAGCGGGCGTTGCCGATCGGATGGCCCGCCTCGCGAACCTCGAGGGCGGCCAGCTCCTCGATGTGCCCGTCCACGGCGGCCGCGAAGCGGCGCAGCAGCCGGGCGCGGTCGGGGCGGGCAGCGCGGCCCAGCCGCGCTGCGCCTCGGTGGCGCGGGCCACGGCGGCGGCCACCTCGTCCGGGGTGGCGGCGGGGACGGTGGCGATGACTTCCTCGGTGGCCGGGTTGAGGACGTGGTGTTCGTGGGGGTGTTCGGTGCTCACTCGCTGGTTCCTCACATGCGCTCGAAGGACCGGAAGCGCTCCCAGTCCGTGACGGCGGTGTCATAGGCGTCCTGCTCGACGCGCGCCATGTTGAGGTAGTGCTCGACCACCTCGTCGCCGAAGGCGGCCCGCGCTATGGGGCTGTTCCGCCACAGCTCGGCGGCGTCGCGCAGCGAGGTCGGGACGTGCTCGGCGTCTCCGGTGTAGGCGTTGCCGGTACAGACCTCGGGGAGCTCCAGCTCCCGCTCCACGCCGTACAGCCCGGCGGCCACCATCCCGGCCACGGCCAGGTACGGGTTGACATCGCCGCCGGGGAGCCGGTTCTCCAGCCGGTGGGAGGGGCCGTGGCCGATGACGCGCAGCGCGCAGGTGCGGTTGTCCGGGCCCCAGGCGACGGCGGTGGGCGCGAAGGAGCCGGGGCGGAACCGCTTGTAGGAGTTGATGTTGGGGGCGTAGAGCAGGGTGAAGTCGCGCATCGCCGCGATCTGCCCGGCGAGGAAGTGGCGCATGGTCTTCGACATGCCGTACTCGCCGTCGTCGTCGGCGAGCACGGGGTGTCCTGCCTCGTCGCGCAGCGAGAGGTGGATATGGCAGGAGTTGCCCTCGCGCTCGTCGTACTTGGCCATGAAGGTGAGCGCCATGCCCTCCTGGGCGGCGATCTCCTTGGCGCCGGTCTTGTAGACCGCGTGCTGGTCGCAGGTGGTCAGGGCGTCGTCGTAGCGGAAGGCGATCTCGTGCTGGCCGAGGTTGCACTCCCCCTTGGCCGACTCGACGGTCATCCCGGCGGCGCCCATCTCGTTGCGGATGCGGCGCAGCAGGGGCTCGACCCGGCCGGTGCCGAGGACGGAGTAGTCGACGTTGTACTGGTTGACGGGGGTCAGCCCGCGGTAGCCGGTGTTCCACGCCTGCTCGTAGCTGTCCCGGAAGACCATGAACTCCAGCTCGGTGCCGGTGTACGCGGTCCAGCCGCGCTCGGCGAGCCGGTCGAGCTGGCGGCGCAGGATCTGGCGCGGGGAGGCGACCACGGGGCTGCCGTCGTGCCAGGCGAGGTCGGCGGTGAGGAGGGCGGTGCCGGGGTTCCAGGGGGTGCGGCGCAGGGTGGCGGTGTCGCCGTGCATGGCGAAGTCGCCGTAGCCGCGCTCCCAGGAGGACATGGCGTAGCCGTCGACGGTGTTCATGTCGGTGTCGACGGCGAGGAGGTAATTGCAGCCCTCGGTGCCGTGTGCCAGGACGTCGTCGAGGAAGAAGCGGGCGGCGAACCGCTTGCCCTGGAGCCTTCCCTGCATATCGGTGAAGGCCAGGACGACGGTGTCGATCTCCCCGGCGGCGACCAGTCTGGTCAGCTCGTCGACCGAGAGCGGGGGCGTGCGGTCTGCCACGGTGGGGCCTCCTGCGTCGGAGAATTCGGGGAACGTTCGGGGAACGGAGGGTGCGGAGCGGGGTTGGGGGGCGTGGGGTGGCCTTAAGGTAATACCGCAGACCATTGGTTGGGAAGTAGGTGCGGACGGTTCGATGAGCGAGAGCGGGAGTGGGCGCGGGAGCGCGGCGGACGACCGGCTGGCGCCGGTGCTGCGCCCGGTGCGCGCGGGGAACGGCTTCGAGGAGGCGCTGGAGCAGATACTCCAGGTGCTGCGGCTGGGGCTGGTCCCCGACGGCGGCCGGCTCCCGGCCGAGCGGGAGCTGGCCGACCGGCTGCGGATCAGCCGGGTGACCCTGCGCGAGGTGCTGAAGGTGCTCCAGGACCAGGGGCTGGTGGAGAGCCGCCGCGGCCGCTACGGCGGCACCTTCGTGCGGGCCAGGCCCGAGCCCGCCGAGGGCGGTGGCGAGGACGAGCTGCGGCGCCGGGTCGAGGCGGTCGACGTCGAGGACACCCTGCGGTTCCGCGAGGTCCTGGAGGTGGGCGCGGCGGGGCTGTGTGCCGCGCACGGGCTGGAGGCGGGGCAGGCGCGGCGGCTGCGGGCGGCCCTGGACGCGACGCGGGACGCCCCGCTGGCCGACTACCGGCGCCTGGACACGATGCTCCACCTCACGCTCGCGGAACTGGCGGGCTCACCGTCGCTCGCCGCCCAGTACGCGGCCGTCCGCGCGTCCGTCAACGACCTGCTGGACTGCATCCCGCTGCTGGTCAAGAACCTCGAGCACTCCCAGGCCCAGCACGGGGCGCTGGTCGAGGCGGTGCTGGACGGGGACGCGGACGGGGCGCGCGAGGTGATGCGGGAGCACTGCGAGGGCACGGCGGCGCTGCTGCGCGGCTTCCTGGTCTGAGCGGGCGTCCCCGGAGGTCCTTGACACGGTCTTGCGCGGAGGTCTCGCGCATCGTTTTGCGCAAAGGTCTCGCGCATCGTTTTGCGCAGAGGTCTTGCGCATCGCCGACCGGAAGGCAAAGGTATGGCCCCACACCTTTGCCATCGCCCCCTCGTGTGGAGCAGGAGTGTCCCCCATGGCCGACGGTACCGAATCCGCCCGCACCGAATCCGCCGGCGCCTCCGGCGGCGGCGCCCCGCCGGGCGGCGGCCCGGCGCCATCCCCCGAGGACGCGTATCTGGAGCGCCGCACCCTGCGGCGCGGCAGCGCGGGCCCGCTGCTGCTGACCGGCCTCGGCGTCGCCTATGTCGTCTCCGGCGACTTCTCGGGCTGGAACTTCGGCCTGGCGGAGGGCGGCTTCGGCGGTCTCGCCATCGCCGCCCTGCTGATGGGCCTGATGTACGCGTGCATGGTGTTCGCCCTGGCGGAGCTGGCCGCGATCCTCCCCACCGCGGGCGGCGGCTACGGCTTCGCACGGCGTGCCCTCGGCCCCTGGGGCGGCTTCCTCACCGGCACGGCGATCCTCATCGAGTACGTCCTGGCGCCCGCCGCCATCTCCATCTTCATCGGCGACTACGTCGAGTCGCTCGGGCTCTTCGGCCTGGAGTCCGGCTGGCCGGTCTATCTGGCGTGTTTCGTCATCTTCATCGGCATCCATCTGTGGGGCGTGGGCGAGGCCCTGCGGTTCAGCCTGGTCGTGACCGCCATCGCCGTCGCCGCGCTGCTGGTCTTCGCCGTGGGCGCCCTCACCGACTTCGACGCGGGCTCGCTCAACAACATCCCGGCGGACCACTCCGCCTTCGGCGCGAGCTCCTGGCTGCCGTTCGGGCTGCTCGGCATCTGGTCGGCGTTCCCCTTCGGCATGTGGTTCTTCCTGGGGGTGGAAGGGGTGCCGCTGGCGGCCGAGGAGACCCGGGACCCGGCCCGTACGCTGCCGAAGGCCATGGCCTGGTCCATGGGCATCCTGCTGCTCCTCGCCCTGCTCACCTTCCTCGCGGCGACGGGGGCGCGCGGCCCGAGCGCCGTACAGGACGCGGGCAATCCGCTGGTCGAGGCGCTCCAGCCGGACGGCAAGGCCACCGTGCTGTCCCGCATCGTCAACTACGCGGGCCTCGCCGGGCTCGTGGCCTCCTTCTTCTCGCTGATCTTCGCCGGTTCGCGCCAGCTGTTCGCGCTCTCCCGGGCCGGCTACCTGCCCCGCTTCCTCTCGCTGACCAGCAGCCGCAAGGCCCCCTTCCTGGGCCTGCTGGTCCCGGGCGCCATCGGCTTCGCCCTCGCGGCGTGGACCGGCGACGGCGCCCGGATGCTCAACACCGCGGTCTTCGGCGCCACCATCTCGTACGCCCTGATGTCGCTCTCCCATATCGTCCTGCGCCGCCGCGAACCGGGCCTGGAGCGGCCTTACCGCACCCCCGGCGGCACGGTGACGTCGTCCGTGGCCTTCGTCCTGGCCTGCTCGGCGCTGGTGGCCACCTTCCTGGTGGACAAGGACGCGGCCTTCATCGCGCTCGGTGTCTACGCGGTGGCGCTGGCCTACTTCGCCTTCTACAGCCGCCACCGCCTGGTCGCGGCCGCGCCGGAGGAGGAGTTCGCGGCGCTGGCGGAGGCCGAGGCGGAACTGTCCCGCGACTGAGACCATTTCCGCGATGGAGAACCGTCCCGCGACCGAGCAGATCCACAAAGATCGGAGTCCCCGGTGTCCAAGCCCCTGATCGGCGTCAGCACCTATCTCGAACCCTCGGCGAGCTGGGGCGTGTGGAACCTCCCCGCCGCGCTGCTGCCCTCGGGCTACCACCTGCTCGTCCAGCGCGCGGGCGGCCTGGCGGCGATGCTGCCACCGGACGAGGACCCGGCCGCCGCCGCGTCCGTCGTCTCCCGCCTCGACGGACTCGTCATCTCCGGCGGTCCGGATGTGGAACCGGTGCGGTACGGGGCCGAGGTGGAGCCGCGCACCGGGCCGCCCGCGCGGGAGCGGGACGCCTGGGAGCTGGCCCTGATCGAGGCGGCCCTGGCGTCGGGCACTCCCCTGCTCGGCATCTGCCGCGGCCACCAGCTGCTGAACGTCGCCCTGGGCGGCACCCTCGTCCAGCACCTGGACGGTCACGTGGGGCCACCTGGTGTCTTCGACCACCACGAGGTGAAGCCGGTCCCGGGCACGCTCCTCGCCGGGATCCTCCCCGAGCCGGTGTCCGTCCCCACCTTCCACCACCAGTCCGTGGCCCAGCTGGGCAAGGGGCTGACCCCCTCGGCCCACGCCACGGACGACGGGACGGTGGAGGCGGTGGAGCTGCCGGACGCGGAGGCGTTCGTGCTGGGCGTCCAGTGGCATCCGGAGGCGGGCGACGACGTACGCGTCATGCGCGCCCTGGTGGAGGCGGCGTCGGGCTGAGCGGCCGAGAAGGGACCGGCTCAGCCGAGCTTGAGCAGCAGTTCGCTGAGTTCGGCCGGCATGGTGACCATGCAGTCGTGGCCGGTCTCCAGCTCCCACACCTGTGCCGGGCTGCCGTTGGGCTGGATCGCGGGGACGGGCCGCCGGGTGATGCCCTCCGGCACATTGGCCACGCAGTGGATATGCGTCCGCGGGATCGCGTTCACGGCCGGGTTGTCCAGCCGGACCGGCTGCTGGAGGCAGCGCACCGACTGATCCGACAGCATCGACCGCAGCCACGCCACATCCGCCGGTTCGGTGACCCCGAACAGATCGGAGGACGGCTCCATCCCGGCCAGGGGCGGAATCCGCCAGCCACTCTCGGACGTCAGGGCATGGTCGATCATGGCCTGGGCGAAGGGCATGACATCGGCCGCGCTCTCGCCGTCCTCCGGGACCATCGCGTCGAGATAGACCAGCTGCCCGATCCGCTCCGGGACCTGGTTGGCCGCGGACGAGATGACCAGCCCGGCATAGCTGTGCCCGACGAGCACCACATCGGTGAGGTCCTCTTCGGCGATCAGCCCGACGATGTCGTCGACATGGGTATCGAGCCCCACCTCGGGGCCGAGCAGATGCGCGGTGTCGCCGTAGCCGGTCAGTGTCGGAGCCAGCACCCGGTGCCCGGCCGCCGTCAGCAGCGGGACCACCCGCTCCCAGCACTGCCCACTGTGCCAGGCACCGTGCACCAGCAGATATGTCGACATAGCTCTCTCCAACCGCGCGCAAATAAACGGGACACTGTCCCGATTGAAGATATGGGACAGTGTCCCACTTAGCAAGCGGGGACCGGCGCGGCGGTCAGGAGGGTCAGGAGGGTCAGGAGTTGATCTCGTACGGGTCGCCGTAGACCTTCCACTTCAGCGGGGGCGCCAGGTCGAAGTTCTTCTCGTTGAGGAACTTCCGCTGCTCGGTGTCGACCCGGCTGGTGTCGCTGTGCGCCTCCTCGCTCTTCATGGCCTCCTTGCGGGCGTCGAGGAAGGCGTTGAGGTAGGTGGTCTCATTGCCCCCCTGCGCCGGGGACTTGGCCTTGGACAGGGCGGTCTTACGGATGCCGCCGAAGCTGTACTTGCTGTCGCCGGGGCCGTGCATCACGATCGCGTCGTAATAGATGAACTGGCCGAGCGCGCCCACGCCGTCGCCCTTGCCCTGCTTGACGGCCGGGTTGAAGTAGACGCGGTCGCGCTCGTGCTCCTGGGCGTCCTGGAACGCCTTGTCGGCGGCGGCCTTCTTCCAGTCCTTGGTGAAGTTCGGGTCCAGGCCGTCGTGGGAGTCGCCGCCGTTGACCTCGCGCAGCGCGGGGAGGTACTTGGCCAGGACGTTGCCGGGCTTCTGCTGGGTGTAGTACTCGACGAGTTCCAGCATGTCGCCGGTGCCGGAGCAGAATCCGATGATGCCCGCGGTGTAGCCGCGGCCGTCGCCTATGTCCTCGATGTACTTGAACTGGGCGCGCCAGTCGAGCGAGGAGTTCTCGGCGCTGGAGACCAGCTTCATGGCGATCTCCTTCTTCGCCGGGTCGTCCAGGCCGCTCGCCGCCGCGGCCTTGTGCGCCGAGTGGGTGTGGCGCGCGTCCGACGAGGACGGCAGGTGGTCGGACGCCTGCCCGACACCGACGCCGGTGAAGACGAGCGCGGCCGGTACCGCGACGGCCACGGCCGCGAGGCCGATCCTCCTGCGCCTGGGGGACATGGGGGACATGGGGACTCCGTTCCTTGTCGACTGTGGGGGAAGTGCGCGCGGCCGCCCCAGGGCATGCCGGGGCAGCCCCGGCCCCTGAGACGATCCGTTAGGAACCTTTCCTAACCATTCAAGCGAGCGCGTCGTGTCCACCACAAGGGTTTCGACGCCATTCAGCGCCATTCGACAAAGAGGCAACCCGTGTCGCACCGCCCCGGGAGGCGGCCCAACCCCCGTGTTACGGCTGGGGGATGGGCATCGCGGGGTCCGCGCCGCCGGTCGCCCCGGGACGCTTTCCGGTCGTCCCCGGGGTCCCGGCACCGGACGGTCCGGCGGGAACGGCCGGCTCGGCCGCACCCTCGGCCGCGGCCGGCACCTCTGTCACCGGCCGTGCCGCGATCGCCCGCCACCACGGCTCAAGCGGCAGCCCGTGCTCCGGCTCGAACGGCTGGCCAGGACGCGGAACGGCCACATTCGCCCCGGCCTCCTTCGCCGCCGCCACCGTGCCCTCGGCGGGCTCCTCCCACGGATGCGGGGCGAGGTTGAAGGTGCCCCAGTGGATCGGCAGCATGACCCCCCGCACCGGGTCCCCGCCCTGGAGATCGAGATGGGCCCGCATGCCCTCCTCGGGGGTCATGTGGATGTCCGGCCAGTGGTCGGAGTAGGCACCGATCTGGATCATGGTCGCGTCGAACGGCCCGTACGCCGCGCCGATCTCCGCGAAACCGGGGAAGTAGCCGGTGTCCCCGCTGTGGTAGATCCGGCGCCCGGAACCCGAAACCACCCAGGAGGCCCACAGGGTGTGCTGGGTGTTGCGCAGCCCGCGACCGCAGAAGTGGCGGGCCGGGGTGGCGGTGAGGGTGAGCCCGGCGACCTCGGTGGACTCGTGCCAGTCCAGCTCGGTCATCCGCTCGGCCGGGACGCCCCAGCGCTCCAGATGCGCCCCCACCCCGAGCGGGACGACGAACATCGCGTGGCTCCGCACCAGCGCCCGGATCGTGGGCCTGTCCAGATGGTCGTAGTGATCATGGGAGATGACCACCGCGTCCACCGGCCCCAGCTCCCGCAGCGGTACCGGCACCGGGTGCAACCGCTTGGGCCCCACCATCGAGAAGGGCGAACAGCGCTGTCCCCACACGGGATCGAACAGGACCCGCCGCCCGTCGATCTCCGCCAGCACGCTGGAGTGCCCCATCCAGGTCAGCCGCAGCCCGGAGGCGGGCGGGGCGGCCAGATCGGCGACGGTGGTGGGGTGCACCGGCACGGCCCCGGCCGGGGCCCGGCGGACGCGCTCCTCCTTGCGGAAATAGGTGGACGCGAACTTCAGCATCGAGCCCGACGGGGCGGTGCGGGCCCCCACCGGGTTGACGAACACCCCGTTCGCGAAGTTCGGCGACCGCCGGATGCGCTCCATCCGCTCCCCGCTGGGATCGGCTCCGAAGGCGGCGGGGCGCAGGGCGGCGGTGAGCCGGGAACGTGTCGGATGGGAGCCGGTCACGGGGCCTCCAGGGTGAGAGGGCGGGAGCGCTCCAACGCGCGGTGCCGTTGGGCTGCAATGACACAACTCTTACGAGGGGTGACCTTGTTCCGGAACGGCGCGCCCGGCCGCAAGGAAGGACAGCAGCAGGTGGTCCTCCACCGGGCGGTAGCCGAGACGCTGGTAGAGGGCGTTGCTGGTGGGGTTGTCGAGATCGGTGAAGAGCAGGACCTCCCGCACCCCGGCGGCCCGCGCGGCCCCGCTCACGGCGGCCGTGGCGGCGCCCGCGTAGCCGCGTCCGCGCAGCTCGGGCGGGGTGTAGACCAGGCTGACCCGGGCCATGCCGGCGATCGTACGGCTGATCCCGGCGCAGGCCACCGGTCGGCCGTCGAGCTCCCACACCGTGATCCCGTCATGGCCGAGCTTGTCGTCCACCTGCGCCGCGACATCGTCCCTCAGTGCGTCGGTCTCGCGGGCGAACCCCTCGTACCAGGTGATCAGCAGGTCCCGGTCAGCGGCGGTGGCGGTACGGGGCCGCCCCGGTGGGGCCGGATCGGGCGGGGTGAGGGCATCGAGACGGTAGAGCCGGTGGGTCTGCTCGACGGTGCTCACCGCACCGGTGAGGCCCTCCCAGGCGGTGGCGAAGGCCTCGGCGGTCCCGCGCCCCGCGTTCACTCCGGTGACCTTCAGCTCGCCGTCCCGGGCGAGGGTGCGGGCGAGGGCCCGGGCCGCCTCGCCGGAGAGGGCGGAGAGCAGCGGGGGGTAGGGCGGTGTGCGCAGGAACGCGCCCCCCACCGGACCCGCCACCGGGTCCTTCTCCTCCCCCGTCCACCAGCCGTAGACGGGCGGCTCGGCGCCGTATCTGCCGCTGCCCGCCACCGTCAGGGAGGAGACCACCGTGAGCAGAGTGGTGTTCCGGGCCGGGTGGGCGCGCAGGAAGCCACCCGCCGCGGCCCGGAACTCCTCGAGGTCGTACGTCACCGTCCACGCCATGTGCTCCAGGCTGGCGCGTGGCGGCGGAGCGGCGCACCTCAATTTCCTCGCTTCCGACCGGACGGCCGCTCGGCCCCGGTCAGCGGCGACCGGTCAGCGGCGCCCGGTGAACGGCGCCCGGTGAACGGCGACCGGTGAACGGCGACCGGTCAGTGGCTGCCGGTCAGCAGCTCAGGTTGGAGCCGGGGGTGGTGCCGAGTATCTGAACGAACCGCTGGTAGGCGTCTATTCGGCTCTGCACCTGGCCAGGGTTGCCGCCATTGCACTCCAGGCTGCCGTTGATCGCGCGGATGGTCTCGCCGAAGCCGCGCTGGTTGACCATGGCGTCGTGCGGGGTCATCGAACCGGCCCCGCGCTGGGTGTTCCAGAACCACAGGGCGGTCTTCCAGGACACCGCGGCGTCCCGCTCCACCAGCCAGGGGTTGCCCAGCAGATCGATGCCGAGCGCGTCGCCCGCCGCCTTGTAGTTGAAGTTCCAGCTGAGCTGGATCGGTCCGCGGCCGTAGTACGCCGCCTGGCCCGCGGGGCAGCCGTAGGGCTGGTTCCAGTCGCAGTAGTGCGGGTAGTTGGAGGTGTTCTGCTCCACGATGTGGACCAGGCCGCCGGTCTCGTGGTTGACGTTCGCCAGGAAGGCGGCCGCCTCCTGCTTCTTGACGGTGTCGCTGCCGGTGTTGGCGAAGCCGGGGTAGGCGCTCAGGGCGGCGGTCAGGCCCTGGTAGGTGTAGAACGAGTTCCGGTTCGGGAACATCTGGTTGAACTGCGCCTCGCTCACCACGAAGCCGCTCGGGTTCTGGCCCTCGCCGCCGCAGTTGTAGGGCTCCCAGTACCAGGTGCTGATCACCGGGTCATAGCCCGGGTTGTCGTGCTCCGCGCGGTAGTACTTGCCGTCGGTGTACCGGACGATGTCACCGGTGACATACGGCTTGCCGGCCACCCAGTTCGGGTAGTTGCAGGCCGCCTGGGCGGTGGTTCCCGCCGCCGAGGCCGAGGCCATGGGCATGACAAGCACACTCGCACACACCGCCGCGGTCGCCGCGAGCGGCGCCAGAACACGTCGTCTCCACATGGGGCCGATCTCCTTCGCGTGGGGGGCCCTGGAACTTCGAGGAACACTCAAGCGGTTTGGTCTATACCAGTCAAGGTATAGACCAAACCTTTGTGCCAGGATGAGCAATTCGGCCGCCTCTGAAGCAATTCCGGGCGCACGAACACCGATGCGCCGGTCCGCCATGCCGGACCGGCGCATCGGTGATCTCGGTGGACGGCGACGGCACGGTGCGCCGCCGCCGTTTCATCCCTACGGAACTGGGCAGTCTCCAGAACGGGTCGTACCGCGTACGACGTGTTCGCGGGCGGTGTGCTGGAACGCGTCCCGGCGCCGCCCCCGCCGGTCGCTTCGTGGTCGGTCGGTCACACTGTTTCCCCCTCGATCCCCCTGGTCACGATGAGCGTCACAGGTCCGGACGTCACGCAGGACGTCACAGAAACAGAAAGTCCGCCTCCCCGGCCTTCGCGCTCTGAATGAAGCGTTTCATCTCCAGATGCGTGTAGATCAGGGCCGGTCCGTCCGGGTCGGTCGACTGGCGCAGCGCCACCCGTCCGTCCGTCAGTCTCATCGCCTCGACGCAGCTTCCCCCATTGCCACCGCTCCACGGCTTGTGCCAGCCCTCGCTGCCGAGGTCCCTTGCCGGCATGCCGCTGTAGACGCGGTTCCCGCATATGCGATCCATCGTTCAGATCTCCTTGCGAATGCGACCCAGAATCGCCTGAGTCGTCTGTGCAGGCGCGGCCTGCGCGCACATCCGGTCCAGGGCCTCCAGGAACGCCGATACGTCATCGCGCTGGTCGAAGTAGGAGCCGCTGACGAGCGTCTCCGTGTACGCGATATCGGGCAGCTCCGGGATCGGGAACCGGAAGATATGGAAGGGGCCGTACATCGCCGGGTGCGGACCGGCGTCGAACGGCATGACCTGTAGCCGGATATGAGGCGCCTCGGCCTCCTCGATGAGCCGCGTGATCTGGGCACGCATGGTCTCGGCACCGCCGATGGGGCGGCGCACCACCGTCTCGTCCATGACCACCCACAGCATCGGCGGGTTCTCCCGGGCGAGCAGCGCCTGGCGCTCCATGCGGAGGGCTACGTTGCGCTCGATCTCCGACTCGGGCGCGTGCGGCATGCCCGCGCGGAGCACCGCGCGGGCGTAGTCCTCGGTCTGTAGCAGCCCTGGGATGTAGTGCGGCTCGTAGGCCCGGATCAGATTGGCCTCGACCTCCAGGCTGACGAAGGTGTTGAACCACTCGGGCAGGACGTCGCGGAACCGGTGCCACCAGCCGGCCTTGTTGGCCTCGCGCGCGAGGGAGAGGAACCCCTCGACCTCCTCGGGGTCGATGACGCCGTACGTCCGCAGCAGCTTCTCGACGTACGGGAGCTTCAGGCCGACCTCGGCCTTCTCCATCCGCCGGATCGTGGCATGGGTGACGTCCAGGGCGCGCCCGGCCTGCTCGAATGACAGCCCGGCCTTCTCCCGAAGGTCCTGGAGCCGTTTTCCGAGCACGACTCGCAGGACGGTCGGGGCTCCGCCCGCCCGCGCATCCGCCACTACCGTCCCCCTCCAAGTACCTTCACGACACAGCAGTCTGGCATGGGCTCAGCATTCCGAACAGCCTGCGCTTGCGATTCTGTAATTTACAGATTGAACCTTGCCATACGCGAGCGTGACAGAGCATAGTGTCGGCGTGGCTCCTTCCTATGAGGCTCTCCGGTTAGGGCGCGGCGGCACCGTGGTCGCTCCGCCCCGCCACGACGTGTTTCGTCTGCCGGCGCTGAGCACGTCCGTCGCCGAGGCGAGAAGGCATGTCGTCCGGCGGCTGGGCTCATGGGGCATCGACCAGGACACCAGGGACAGCGCGGAGTTGATCGTCTCCGAGCTCTTCACCAACGCGGTGCGCCACACCTCCAGCGAGGAAGTCCGCTGCTCACTCCAGCTCATAGGCACCCGGCTGCGGCTGGAGGTGGCCGACCAGGGCTGTGCGCGCACGGTGCCCGAGGCCCGGTCGGTGAGCGCGGACCAGGAGGGCGGCCGTGGGCTGATGCTGGTGGAGGCCATGTCGGAGGCCTGGGGGGTCAGGCCGAACCAGGGCGGCGCGGGCCGCGCCGTCTGGGCCTACCTGGCGATATAGCGGCCCTGCGGCGACCACACGACGGACGAGCGGTGCCGAGGGAATAGGGGCAGCGACAGCGCACCGGGCGGTCAGCCTCGGGGCGCCAACGGGGGTCTGCCCCTATTCCTCCGGGACCGCTTCGGGTCACGGATCGTTCAGGGCCTGCGTCATGTCCCCGGCCGGGTGCGTGACACAGGCCCTCAGGGCCGCAGCGGCAGCAGATCGGGCCGCTTGGGCTCCACATGGTCACCCGACGACTCCCCGCGCAGCCGTCGGCCGATCCAGGGCACCAGATACTCGCGCGCCCAGTGGATGTTGTCCCGGCGCACCTCGGCCGCGGTGCGCTGCCCCTCCGGGGGCCAGGGCTGGTCGGGGTCGGCGGGGACTTCGAGGCCGAGCACCTGACCGGCCCTCAGCGCGACCCGGGTGTGCCCGTCCGGCGACAGGTGCAGCCGGTCGGCGTCCCAGGCCCGGCGGTCCTGCACCGAGCGCAGCGACCACAGGTCGAGCACCGGGCAGCCGTGGCGGTCGGCGATCGCCCGCACATGCGCCGTATACGTGGCGATCTTGCCCCGCAGATGGCGCAGCACCGGCACCCCTCTGGTGTCGAAGCCGGTGCACAGCAGCACCGTGCCCACCCGCGCCCGGAGGTCGGCGACGGCCGCCTCATAACGCTCGGCCACATCGTCGGGGTCGCTGCCGGGGCGCAGGATGTCATTGCCGCCCGCGCAGAAGGTGACCAGATCGGGGCCGAGTTCAATGGCGCGGGCCACCTGCTCGGCCACTATCTGGTCAAGGAGTCGACCGCGTACGGCCAGATTGGCGTAGCGGAAATCGTCGTGGGGTCGTTGGTCGGACAGCAGGACGGCGAGCCGGTCGGCCCAGCCGACGAACACCCCGTCAGGACCGGGGTCGCCGACGCCCTCGGTGAAGCTGTCGCCGACGGCCGCGTACGACCCGATGGAACCGTTGCTGAATCTCTCCTTATCGTCTGCCACGTCGGGACATCATTCACCCGATGGCGTGACTTACGCCACCGTAACCAGGGCTTGACGTGGGGTGATCTATCCCACCCGGTCAGTTTCGCCGAAGGTGGAATACGGCGGCGTCCAGGTCGCCGCTCAGCCCGGTGCGCAGACCCCGGTGGGCGAGCACCGCTCCCCGGTGCACCTCCCCGGTCTCCAGGTCCCGGTAGGTGGCCGCCGCGTCGAGCCCGCGCAGCCGCAGCGGAAGCTGCGCCCGGCCGTGGTGCTGCGCCTGGAGCCAGGCCAGCACCACGGTCTCCTCGCCCCGTACGTACTGCACCGCGCTGAGCCCGTCGCCCTCCGGCGGCCGCAGCCGGTACAGCTCACCGTGCTGGACGACCGGGCGCACCCGCTTGTAGAGCGCCACCCAGTCGCGGGCCTCGGCGAGTTCGGCCTCGCTCCAGCGGGTCAGATCGCCGCCGACGCCCAGCACCCCGGCCATCGCGCTGACGAAGCGGAAGCGCAGCGAGCTGACCCGCGCGTTGCCCATGGCGTTGGGGCTGTCGGTGACCCAGGCGGCCATCACCCGGGCCGGGTGGAGCTGACCGAAGCCGTGCTGGATGGCCAGCCGGTCCAGCGGATCGGTGTTGTCAGAGGTCCACACCTGGTCGGTCAGGCCCAGGACGCCGAGGTCGATCCGGCCGCCGCCGCCCGAGCAGGACTCGAAGGCGACCCCGGGGTGGGCGGCGCGCAGCCGCTCCAGCAGCTCGTACAACCCGCGTACATGGTCGATCCACAGCCGCCGGGGATAGGGGTCGCCGGGCCAGCCGGGGTCCGTGAAGGAGCGGTTGAAGTCCCATTTCACATAGTCGATGGGCGCGCCGCTCAGCAGGGTGTCCAGCCGCTCCCACAGATATCCGCGCACCTCGGGGCGGGCGAGGTTGAGCACGAGCTGGTTGCGGAACTCGGTGCGGGCCCGGCCGGGGTGGTGCTGCACCCAGTCGGGGTGGGCCCGGTAGAGGTCGCTGTCGGGGTTGACCATCTCCGGCTCGACCCAGACGCCGAACCGCATGCCGAGCGCGTGCACCTGGTCGGCCAGCGGCTTCAGCCCGTGCGGAAAGCGGTCCGGGTTGGGCGTCCAGTCGCCGAGCCCGGCCCGGTCGCTGGTGCGCGCGCCGAACCAGCCGTCGTCCACGACGAACAGCTCGACGCCCATGTCGGCGGCCAGCCGCGCGAGCGAGCGCTGCCGCTCCTCGTCCACCTCGAACTCGGTGGCCTCCCAGGAGTTGTAGAGCACCGGCCGGGACCGGTCGGCGCCGGGGACCACATGCGCGAGCTGCCAGGCGTGCCAGGCGCGGCTCGCGGCCCCGAAGCCGCCGTCGGTCCACAGCCCCGCGAAGACGGGCGTGGTGAAGGACTCGCCGGGCGCGAGGAGCAGCTGGCCCGCGTCGTCGTGGCCGACCCCGCCGACCGCCTGGACGGCGCCGTCGCTCAGCAGCTGGACGGCGATCCGCCAGGCCCCGGACCAGGCGAGCGCGCAGCTGTGCACCTCGCCGCTCTCCTCGGTGGCCGTACCGCCGTCCAGGGCGACCCAGGGCAGATGGTGGTGGCTGGTGTGGCCACGGCGGCTGCCGATCACCTTCTCGCCGGGGGTGAGCTCGGTGCGGGCGAGCCGGCTCTCGGCGGCCCAGCGGCCGTGCAGATGGGACAGCCGCCAGCGGTCGCGGGCCGGGAGCGACCAGGCGGCGGAGTCGGCGCGCAGCAGCTCCACCGGCTCCTGTCCGGCGGTGCCGGTGTGGGTGAGGGTGGTCCAGCGCTCGATGACATCGCCGTCGTCCCGCATCCGGTAGTGGAGGGTGATGTCGAGGTGGTGCAGCGGGTCGTGGAAGCCCAGCCGCAGCTCCTCGCCGGTGCCGGGGTCGAGGACGGTGTCGCCGTCGAAGCGCCACTCGGTGCCGCGTACGCCCCCGGCGTGCACGGACAGGGCGGGGCGGACGAAGCGCGGGCCGCCCTCCACGGGGTATTCCTCGCGCCCGTCCAGGGGTGATTCGAACGGCCAGTCCGGCGGTCCGGGCTCGGCGGCGATGGCCTCGGCGTCCACGGCCGCGATCCTCGGCCCCCAGTGGAGATGGAGCAGCTCATCACGGTCGGTGAGGTGCAGGGCGTAGCTGCTGTGTCGCCCCGAGAGCACCCAGAGTCGACCGCTTCCACCGGTTTCGATCATCGCACTCCCCAATTCTCCACAGGTAGCAACATGATCGGGGAGGGTGGGCGGTGCGGCAATGCCCGCACCCTCACGAGACCGATTGCCCGCTGCACGCATGTCGTATGGTCAGTTTCAGCCGCCTCGTCGACGAGCCGCGTCGGCGGCCGATGGTGAAGGAGAGCCCGTGACGCAGCAGTCGCAGTCGCCGCAGGTCCCCCAGGCCGAAAGCCGATTGGTGGGGGTACGCAATTTCCGTGATCTCGGTGGACTGCCGGCTGCCGACGGCCGCCGCGTACGGCCCGGAGTGCTCTTCCGCAGCGGCCATCTCGCCCATGCCACCGAGGCGGACACGGCCTACCTCGACTCGCTCGGTCTGCACACCGTCTTCGACTTCCGCAACGCCGCCGACATCAAGCTGGAGGGCCCGGACGTCACGCTCAGCGGGGTCCGCAACGTCAATCTGCCGCTGTCCGACCCGGCCGACGGCGCCGGGTTCTGGAGGATGGTGCGCGAGGGCGATCTGAAGACCCTGCGCGAGCTGCTCTCCGAGGGCCGGGCCGAGAGGCGCATGATCGGCTCCTACCGCTCCATCATCACCACCCGGCTCGTCGAGCACGGCCGGATCCTCCGCGACATGGCCGAGGACAGCTCACCGGTGCTGATGCACTGTTCGGCGGGCAAGGACCGGGCCGGGCTGTCCATCGCGGTGACCCTGCTGGCGCTCGGCGTCACCCAGGAGGCCATCGAGGCCGACTACCTCGAGTCGGCGGCCGCCCACCGGCGCTACAAGATCTGGCGCAAGGGCACTCCGGGGGACGGCTCCGACCCCATGTCGCCCGAGGTCATGGCGCTGCTGCTGCCGCTGTTCGACGCGCGCGCCGAGTATCTGGCGGCGGCGTTCACGACCATCGAGGAGACCTGGGGCGGCACCGAGCGCTATCTCGCCGAGGGGCTCGGCCTCTCCCCCGAGCAGCGCGACCGGCTCCGGGAGCGGCTGCTCACGGGCTGAGGCGTCGCGGGTGCTGAACGGCTGCGGGCTCACGGGGCTCACCACATGGTGTCGGCCCCGGCCTCCGGCTCGGTGACCCAGCCCGCCGTGAGCACCAGACCGGTGGCGCGGTGCACGGCCAGGAAGCCGAACGGCCGCTCGTACCGCACGCTGATCAGCTTCGCCGTCCGCTGCGGCGGCGCCGAACCGGGCGCCATGGCGAACGCGGTCACCGCCGCCGCCCGGAAGCCCTCGGCGCTGAACGAGGCGGTCATGGACTGCTCCGCCGAGGACAGCGCCAGCGCGGCGGGGCTGATCCCCGGAAAGTGGCCGCGCGCGGTGTCCTGGGCGGTACGCAGCCCGAACAGCTCGGCCCCGCGCAGCAGATCGTGCCGCGCCGTCACGGTGAACTGCGGGGTGGTGAGCGCCGCCCGGGGCGTGGGGTCCCAGCTCGGGACCTGCATCACCCGGACCCCGGGCCCGGCCTCGCCCGGTGGCAGCGCCGAGCCCGGCCATCCCGCGTAATCCCCGGCCACCGCGCCGATCCCGGCCTCCAGCACCTCGCCGCCCGGGGCGTCCTCGGCGCCGAGGACCAGATGCACATCGAGCCCGTCGCCGCCCGCGACCCCGGACAGGGTGAGCGGACCGGCCGGGGTGTCGGGGACGACCCGCAGCGCCCCGTCGAGGTCGTCCGTGGACCGGGTGAGCCCGGCCAGCGAGCGGTCCCGCCAGGGGCCGCTGGTCGGCCTCAGCCAGCCCGGCTGGAACGGCTGGAGCCAGGCCGTCTCCACCGTGAGCGCCCCGGCCAGCACCAGCCGGGTGTCGGGGGTGAGCGGCACCGGCAGCTCGGCGATCGCGCCCCGGGTGCGCCGGGATGCCCAGCCGTCCAGCTCCTTGCGGTCGCGCTCGGCGTCCCCGGTCAGCGTGGAGCGTACGCCCGGAGGCAGCTCGGCCTCCCACTCCGGCCGGATCGGCAGGTCCTGACGGGTCCACAGCCCGGTGGCCGCGTGGACGCCGTCCATGGCGTCCAGCGCCCCGAGCAGCCGTCCGCCGAGCGCCGTCGCACCGTCCGCGCCGACGCCCAGCGCGTCCGCCAGCTCCTGACGGGCCGGGCCGTCGGCACCGCCCGCGAGCAGGGCGAGCAGCGGCCAGACCCCGGTGGCGGCGAAGGCCGTGCCCTCGTCCGCCACGGCCGCCCGCGCCCACCTCGCCGTCATCGTGTTCACGGCCCGTACGGCGGTCGCGTCGATCATCCGGGTCCCCCATCGGTCAGCGGTTGGCCACCGCCTGTTTGACCAGCGTCCGGCCGAAGTCCCAGATCAGACCGGTGCCGTCGTGTGCGTCGTCCATGACCGCTGTGAACGCCTCGACGAAACGGTCCACTTCCCGCTCGCCGATGATCAGCGGCGGGATCAGCTTAATGACCTCCAGATGGTCGCCGGACACCTGGGTGAGGATGCGATGGCGCCGCAGCAGCGGGACGACGACCATCTGCGCGAACAGCCCCTTGCGCGCCGCCTGGAGCATCGCCCACCGGCCGCGCAGCCCCAGTGAGCTGGGTCTGCCGAACTCGATGCCGATCATCAGCCCCCGGCCGCGGACGTCGTGCAGCAGCTCGTAGCGGTCCACCAGCGCGGCGAGGCGGTCGCGCAGCAGCTCACCGGTGCGGCGGGCGTTGGCCACGACCTCCTCGTCCTCCATGACGGCGAGGACCGCGAGCCCGGCCGCCATGGCTTGCGCGTTGGAGCCGAAGCTGGCGGAGTGCACCAGCACCCGGTCCATCGACGAATAGACGCGTTTGAAGATCCAGTCCTTGCCGAGGGTCGCGCCGACCGGCACATAGCCCCCGGAGAGGGCCTTGGCCACGCACACCAGATCCGGTTCGACGCCCTCCTCGTGCTGGTAGGCGAAGAAGTCCCCGGTGCGGCCGAGGCCGGTCTGCACCTCGTCCGCGATGAGCAGGGCCTTGTGGCGGTGGAGCAGCTCCTGTGCGGCGCGCAGGAAGCCGGGCGGGGCCTCGTGCACCCCCTTGCCCTGGATGGGCTCCACCACGAACCCCGCCACGTCCCCGCGCGCCAGCTCCCGCTCCAGCGCGCCGAGGTCGCCCAGCTCGATCGGGGTGTCGGGCAGCAGCGGGGCGAACCCCTTGCGGAAGCCGTCCTCGCCGTTGACCGACAGCGCGCCGGTGGTCAGCCCGTGGAAGGCGTGGGCGCAGTACAGGACGCGCGGCTTGCGGGTGGCGTAGCGGGCGAACTTCAGGGCCGTCTCGACGGCCTCGGTGCCGCTGTTGCCGAAGAAGACCCGGTCCAGATGGGGGGCGTGGGTCAGCAGCCGCTCGGCCAGCAGACCGGGCAGCGGCTGGCAGTCGAAGCGGGTCAGATCGGCCAGGTCGGCGTCCAGGACGTCGTGCAGCGCCTTACGGACCACCGGGTGGTGGCGGCCCAGGCCCATCACCCCGAAGCCGGCGAGCATATCGAGGTAGTCCTGGCCCTCGTCGTCCCAGAAGTACGCGCCCTCGGCCCGCTCGTAGACCTTGTCGAACCCGATGGTGTGCAGCATCCGGGGCAGCTGGTGGTTGAGGTGGCGGGTGTGCAGGTCGTACCGCTCCGACGCGCGCTCGGCCAGCAGCTTCCCGAGGTCGAAGCCCGAACGCCGCTGCTGCTGCTCGGCTGCCGTCATGCCTGGCTCTCCTTGGCGGCGGTACGGGCCTCACCGGCGGTACGGGCCTCGGCGCGGGCACGGGCCCCGGCGGCGGGGCGCGCCTCGGCGAGGGCGCCCGCCCGCTCCGGATGGGCCGCCTCGATACGGGTCAGGGCGGCCCCGGTCCGGCCCGCGATCTCGGCGGGGGTGAGCCCGATGTCGGCGAGCACCTCACCGCGCTTGGCATGGGCCAGGAACGCCTCGGGGATGCCGAACGTCCGCACCGGCAGGTCGACTTCGGCGTCCCGCAGCGTCTGGGCGACCGCCGCGCCCACCCCGCCGGTGCGCACATTGTCCTCCACGACCGCCACCAGCCGGTGGCGCGCCGCGAGCCCGGGCAGCTCGGGGTCGACGGGCTTGACCCAGCGCGGATCCACCACCGTGCAGCCGATGCCGCGCCCGGCCAGCAGCTCGGCGGCGCGCAGCGCGACGGGCGCCATGACCCCGGCCGCCACGAGGAGGACGTCCTCGCCCCGGCGCAGGACGTCCATCCCGCCCACCCGGTCGATCGCCGGAATCGGCTCCCCCACCGACTCCTTGGGGAAGCGGATGACGGTCGGCGCGTCGTCCACGTCGATCGCCTCGCGCAGCTGGGCCCGGAGCTGGTCGGCGTCGCGCGGGGCGGCGATCCGCAGCCCCGGCACCACCTGGAGGACGGACATGTCCCACATGCCGTTGTGGCTCGGCCCGTCGGTGCCGGTGACACCGGCCCGGTCCAGGACGAAGGTCACCCCGCACCGGTGCAGGGCGACGTCCATGAGCAGCTGGTCGAAGGCGCGGTTGAGGAAGGTGGCGTAGACGGCGAGGACCGGGTGGAGTCCGCCGGTGGCGAGCCCGGCGGCCGAGACCGCCGCGTGCTGCTCGGCGATGCCCACGTCCCACACCCGCTCGGGGTACGCCTCGGCGAAGCCGGCGAGCCCCACGGGGTGCAGCATCGCGGCGGTGAGGGCGACCACATCGGGCCGCTCGGCGCCGATCCGCACCATCTCCTCGCCGAACACCGAGGTCCAGGAGCGGCCGCCGGAGGGGGTCAGCGGTGCGCAGGTGAGCGGGTCCATCGCGGCCACGGTGTGGAAGTGATCCGCCTCGTCCTCCAGCGCGGGCGGGTAGCCCCGCCCCTTCTCGGTGAGGCAGTGGACGAGGACCGGGCCGTGGAACCGCTTGGCGCGGCGCAGGGCCGACTCGACCGCCTCGGTGTCATGGCCGTCGATGGGGCCGACGTACTTCAGCCCCAGGTCCTCGAACATGCCCTGCGGCGCGAAGGCGTCCTTGAACCCCTTCTTGGCGCCGTGCAGCGACCCGTACAGCGGCTGGCCGACCACGGGGGTGCGCTGGAGCACCTCCTTGCCCCAGGCCAGGAAGCGCTCGTAGCCGTCGGTGGTGCGCAGGGTGGCGAGGTGGTTGGCGAGTCCGCCGATGGTCGGCGAGTAGGAGCGCTCGTTGTCGTTGACGACGATGACCAGCGGCCGGTCCCGGGCGGCGGCGATGTTGTTGAGCGCCTCCCAGGCCATCCCGCCGGTCAGCGCCCCGTCCCCGATGACGGCCACCACATGGTCGGTGCGGCCGTGCACCTCATTGGCCTTGGCGAGGCCGTCGGCCCAGCCCAGCACGGTGGAGGCATGGCTGTTCTCGATGATGTCGTGCTCGGACTCGGCCCGTGACGGGTAGCCGGACAGCCCGCCCTTGTGGCGGAGCTTGGAGAAGTCCTGGCGGCCGGTGAGCAGTTTGTGGACGTAGGACTGGTGGCCGGTGTCCCACAGGATGCGATCGGCGGGCGAGTCGAAGACGCGGTGCAGGGCTATGGACAGCTCGACCACGCCGAGGTTCGGTCCCAGATGGCCCCCGGTCCTGGCCACCGCTTCGATCAGGAACTCCCTGATCTCCTGGGCGAGCGCGGCCAGTTCCTCACCGGTCAGCGCCTTGAGGTCGTGCGGGCCCCGGATGTTCTCCAGCAACGGCACGGTCGGTTCCCCTCCTCGGTGTATCAGCTCACGGTGACGTCCGGGGTACCCGACGGGACCCCTTCGTCCGCCATGCGCCGCGCGATGTTCATGGCCTCGTCGATCAGGGTCTCCACGATCTTCGACTCCGGCACGGTCTTGATGACCTCGCCCTTGACGAAGATCTGCCCCTTGCCATTGCCTGACGCCACCCCCAGATCCGCTTCCCGCGCCTCACCCGGACCGTTGACGACACACCCCATGACCGCCACCCGCAGCGGGACCTCCATACCCTCCAGACCGGCCGTGACCTCATCCGCGAGCTTGTACACATCCACCTGCGCCCGACCGCACGACGGACACGAGACGATCTCCAACCGCCGCTGCC
>NZ_BAAAIF010000100.1:0-25344 GCF_039525925.1 Streptomyces javensis
CGCCCACGCCCGCCGCCCCCGGTGCCGCCCCTGCCCCCGGACCCGGTGCCGCCCCTGCCCCCGCCCCCGGTGCCGCCCCTGCCCCCGGACCCGGGGCGGCGTCGGCCACACGGGTCCGTTCGGCCGTACGGGCGGCCCCCGGCGACGTGCCCCGCGTGACCCCGGGGCCGGGCGGGCCCGGGGCCAGGCGGGGCCATGCGGAGGGGTGGCGCTGGGCCGCGTACGGGGGAGTGGTGGCCGCGACCGCGCTGCTGCACGTGTTCGCGGTGCTCATGCTCGCCGCGCACGCGTTGACGCTGCTCGTCTCGCGCGCCCCGCGCCGCGTGTGGTGGGGATGGGGGAGCGCGGCGGCCGGGGCGGTGGGGGCGGTGGTGCCGCTGGCGTTGGTGGCCCGGCGGCAGAGCGCGCAGATCGCCTGGATACGGCATCCGACGCCGGGTCGGCTGTGGGCGGTGGTCGAGGAGTTCGCGGGCCCCAGCGTGCTCGTCCTCGCCGTCAACCTCCTGCTGCTCGCGATCGCCGTAGTCCGCCCCCACCGGCGAACTCTGACCGCGGTCGCCCTGCCCCTGATCTGCGTCCCGCCCGTCCTCCTCTTCGCCCTGGCCCTCCACCGCCCGTGCTTCCACGAGCGGTACCTCCTCTTCGCCCTGGCGGGCATCCCCCTACTGGCCGCAGCGGGGATCGACCGGCTGGCGGAGGCGGTGTCCGGCCGGGGCCGGGCCGTGGTCGCGGCGGCCGGGGTCCTCGCGATCGGCTGCGCGTTCGGCTGGCAGTTCCCGCTGCACCAGCGGGAGCGGGAGCCGTTGAGCCGTCAGGACGATCTGGCGGCGCTCTCCGCCGCGGTGGGGCGCCTCACCCGGCCGGGTGAGCCCGTGCTGTACGACCCGCCCAAGGAACGGCGGATCGCCATCGCCTATCCGCGCCCCCTCGCCGGGCTGCGCGACATCGCACTGGCCACCCCCGGCCCGGCCTCCGGCACGCTCTACGGGGTCGAGGTCGGGCCCGCCGAGCTGCTGCGACGGCTGGACGGGACGCGCTCGGCATGGCTGATCGCGGCCGATGAACCGGAGACGCGCGGCCCGAAGGCCCCCGTGCTGACGGGGCACTTCCGGCTGGCGTACTCGCTCTGCCTGCCCGGCATCCGCCTGGAGCGTTATGTGCGGGCGGGGCCCGCGCACTGAACGTTAAGCTCTGCGGATGACCTTGGAATGGGAACAGGTAATCGTTCATTCGGAAGACCCGGTGGCGCTGGGCCAGTGGTGGGCCGAGGCTCTCGGCTGGGTCGTCGTCCACTCCTCCGATGACGAGTTCGAGATCCGCCCGGCGCCGGATCGCGTGCCGGGGCTGGACTTCGTCCGGCTCAATGAGAGCAAGAAGGCCAAGAGCCGACTGCATCTCGACTTCAGGCCCGACGATCAGGACGCCGAGGTGGCCCGTCTGGTGGCGCATGGCGCACAGCGTGTTGACATCGGCCAGGGCGATCAATCGTGGGTTGTATTGGCGGATCCCGAAGGCAACGAATTCTGCATCCTGGCCCAGCGCCGCCAGTAAGCGCGCCCCGCGCGCCAACCACCCCGGGGCCCGGCGCGACCCCCGGCGATGAGGCGCCTGCCGGGGTGGGGCCGCTGGCGAAGCGACGCCCGCGGCGAGCCGTGCCCGGGGTCCGGGGCGGCCCCCGGCGGGGCTGATGACGAAGCGACGCCCGCGGCGAGCCGCGTCCGGGGTCCGGTACGGCCCCCCCCGGGGCCCGGGGCGGAGGCCCGGTGGGGGTGAGGGGGCGGAGCCCCCTCTTTCGGGAAGGGGCGGGGTGGGGAAGAACCACCCGCCCCCGCCACTCCCCTCACCCCCGCAACGACCCACTCCCCGTCGCCTGCGCCCCCGGCGCCCGCCGAGCCGGGACAACCGCGCGCCGCGCCAACGCGGCGGCGCCCGCCAACCGCAGCAAACCGGTGAGCGGGAGGCCCGTACGGGGCACCCGCGCCGCACCCCGCGCCGAGCGGTACGGCGCGTTCCAGCCGTACGGGAAGGACGCCTTGTCGGTCGTGATGATGTTCGTCGTCTCGTCGCACGCCAGAATCGCGATCAGCCACCGCCGCACCACCCGGTGGAAGGCCGGAGTCAGCGGCCGCGGCGCCAGCAGCCAGTCGCGGCACTGCCCGCTCACCGCGGACCGGTACGTGGTCTCGTCGTAGCGGTGCCAGGGCGCCTCCGGCGTGATCGGGTGGAGGCCGTAGTCCATCGCGGTCAACGGCGCCAGCGCGGTGCGCAGCGCCGTGTGGTCCGCGCCGGGGAGCAGTTCGCACACGATCCACGGCCGGTGCCGCCGGATCGTGTCGTACGACCCGCGCAACACCGCCGCCTCGAACGTCTCCACATCGATCTTGATCAGATGCGGGGCGAGACCGCGCTCCCCGGTGAACGCGTCGACCGTCGTGACCGGCACCGTGACCGACTCGGTGTGCCGGCGGTGGGCCGGGTTCAGCGAGTTGGAGGACTCCGACTTGAGGGAGAAGTACAGCTCGGCGGTGCCCGGTTCATCGGCCAGCGCGGTCTGCTGCACCTCGAAGCCGAGCCTGTTGCACTCCCGGATCCGGCGGCACAGCGCGGCCGTCTCCGGCGTCGGCTCGAACGCGATGGCCCGCGGTCCGCGCCCGCCGTCCCCGTACACCGCGCTGATCAGCGCCGAGTACAGCCCGATGTGCGCGCCGATGTCGTACACCGCGCTGCCCTCGGGCGCCTGCTGGGCCAGGGCCAGCAAGGTCGCCTGGGTGGTGGGCTCGTAGCCCGCGAGCCCGGCGCGCCGCAACTGCCGCTGTACGGCGGTCTGTTTGCGGCTGAGCACATTGAGCGCCCGCGGATACGGCCCGCCCGCCTCGAGGACGTCCGGGTTCAGGGGAAGGGTGATGGCGAGGGGCATGGCTGCCGCGTCTCCTGTCGGGTGACGGCCCGCTCCAGCGGGCTGGCGAGGGGGAAGTAGGCGTCGAGGAAGGGGCGGACCAGCGCCAGCTGGTCCTCGAGGTCGTGCTCGGAGGAGACCGTGTCGTTGAGGCAGAACGCCTGGCAGTGGCGGGCCCGCAGCAGTCTGGCCAGCCGCGCGCGGATGGTGGGCTGGGCCAGGTCGAAGTAGTCGTAGCGCAGCTGGCCGGGGACCGCGCGCCCGGTCAGGAACGCGTAGTAGTGGTGGAGCGAGGACGGTACGGAGATGTCCGACGTCGAGCGCACCCGGCTGGCCATGGTCGCGCGGACCGCGTCCGGAAACTCCTTCTCGATCTCGGCGAGCACGCTGGTGCGCAGGGCGTGCGGGGTGTGCTTCATCTTCTGGGTGACGGCCGGGCCGAACCGCTCCTCCAGCAGCGCCCGGTTGTTCTTGCCCGCCGCCGATACGGGCACGTCGCCCGGGCCCACGGGGGTCAGCGGGATCAGCGCGCGGGACGGGAAGAACTTGGAGACGCCGTTGGCCAGGAAGAAGTCCTGCGGGGTGACCGGCGAGCCGAGGAAGACATCGTCGTTGAAGTAGAGGAAGTGCTCGGCGAGTCCGTCGATGTGGTGCAGCCGGGTCTCGATGGCATGGGAGTTGAAGGTGGGCAGCACATCCGGGTCGTCGAAGATGTCGTGGTGGTCCACGACGGTGATCCCCGGGTGCGAGGCGGCCAGCCAGTCGGGCACCTGACGGTCGGTCACCAGATAGATATGGCGCACCCAGGGGGCGTACAGGTACAGCGAGCGCAGCGAATAGCGCAGCTCGTCGCGGTTGGCGTAGCGGGCGGCGTTGGCGGACTGGGCGTGATAGCCCGTGCCCGCGAGGGCCGCCCGCCGCCGCTGCCACTGCGGATCGGAGCCGTCCACCCAGGTGTAGACGACGTCGATGGGGAAGCGGACCTCGTCCGGCAGCCGGGTCAGGAACTCCGGGCGGGTGCGCACCAGCGGCCCCGGCTGCCAGCCGATGGGCGGGGCGAGCCGGGTGAACAGCTGGTCGGGGGCGCGCACCGGCTCGCCCACGAGCGGTACGGACGCGGTGGTGCGGTTGAAGCGCGGGGCGATCAGCACCCGCTCCTCGCCCTGCCCGCCCGGCTCCCAGAACTCGATGTCGCAGCCGTGCGCCGGGCCGAGGACCAGCCGTCCGCCCGGCCCGGCGTGGAAGCGGGTGAAGCGGACCACGGGGGCGGCGGCCAGCCGCCGCCAGGCCCGTCGCGTACCGCCGAGCCGGGGCGGGGGCGCCGGGTGGCCGCGCCGTGGTGGCAGTGAGACATACCCGGCCTCCTCGGCGCACAGCGCGGCCAGCGCCTTGACCACCTCCGCCCGCTGATCGGCCCGGACGCCCACGGCCGAGCCGACGTTGCTGTAGCAGCGGACCACGAAGTGGTCGATCCGGGCCCGGTCCAGGGCCTCGCACACCAGCCGCAGATTCTCGGCCCGCGCGAACAGCGGGGTGGGGGAGGGGACCAGGGTCGCCACGAGGGCGCCGCCCCGTCGGTCGGCGAGCACCATCCGGCCGGATGCCCCGGCCAGCAGCCCGGCCCGCCGCATCCGCCGCCGCGCCCGGCGCAGCCGCAGCGAACCGGAGGCGGCCGACAGCCCGCCCAGGCCCCGCATGGCCGCCCGGCGCAGCCCGGGGCCGGTCACGGTGACGACCGCGCGGCGCAAGGGCAGCGGGACCGTACGCCGGTATCCGCGCACCAGCGGCGGCGGGTCGGCGAGCCAGGGGCGGGGGGCGGCGGGCGGTGCGGTGAGGGGCATCGTGCGTCCTGGGTGGGGGCGTCGGGACGGGGCGGGGCGCGTCGGGACGGAGTAGGGGCGCGTCGGGACGGGGGGCGGGGTGCGTCGGGACGGAGTAGGGGCGGGGGCTAGTGGGGGCGGCTCCGGTGGGGGAGTGCGGGAGCGGGCGAGGCGGCCGGCAGAGGGCATACGACGTGATCGGCCGGAGCGGTACGCACGGCGGCGGGGGCGGGACGGCGCTCGGAGAGCGGGACGACGGGCGGCAGCAGTTCGGGGTGCTCACCGAGGAACACCCGGCGCACCACGCGCTCGGCCGCCCGCCCGTCGTCGTACGGGCAGAAGCGGGCCCGGAACGCGGCGCGCAGCGCGGCCGAGCGCGGACCGCACCAGGCGCCCGTGGCGAAGAGGGTGATCAGCTCGTCCTCGGTGCGGGAGACCGGACCGGGCGGGGCCGCGGTGATGTCGAAGTAGGTGCCGCGGGCGGCGCGATAGGCGTCCCAGTCGTCGGCGTGGATGACGATGGGCCGGTCGAGGTTGGCGTAGTCGAACATGATGGACGAGTAGTCCGTCAGCAGCGCGTCCGCCGCCAGGCACAGCTCCTCCACCCGGCCGTGCCCCGAGACATCGAGCACCCGGCCGCGGGAACTCCCCGTGGCCCCGTCCAGGGCGTGGCAGGAGTTCGGAGCGTGGAAGTAGTGCGGAGCGTGGAAGTAGTGCGGCCTGACCAGCAGCGTGAACCCGGGCCCCAGCGCGCGGGCCACCCGCTCCAGGTCCAGCCGCGGCACCGGGCGGCGCTGGTAGTCGCGGTGGGTCGGCGCGTACAGCACGGCGACGCTGCCCGCGGGGATGCCGAGCCGGGCGCGCAGCCGGGCCACGTCGTCCTCGGTGGCGTGCTGGAAGACGTCGTCGCGCGGGGAGCCGTAGGGGAGCGTGGTGTAGCCGGAGGGGTAGACCCGCTCCCAGACCAGGGTGGAGTGACGGTTGGCGGAGAGGCTGTAGTCCCAGCGGTCCACCCGCTCCAGCAACTTGCCGAAGTCCATGCCGCGGGCGGCGGCGGGGCGGTCGCGCAGATCCAGGCCCATGTGCTTGAGCGGGGTGCCGTGGTGGGTCTGGAGGTGGATCTGCCCGGGCCGCTTCCGCATCCCCGGCGTGAAGTTGACGTTGTTGACGAGGAAGCGGGCGCGGGCCAGCGCCGTCCAGTACGCGGCCGAACCGGGGTGCAGCCGGCGCACCCCGGGCGGCAGGGAGTGGGCGTACTCGGGAGTGGTGATCCAGGCGGTACGCACCCCCGGCACCAGCTCGCGCACCTTCGCCTCGATGGCCGCCGGGTGGCAGGCGTAGCCCTTGTGCCAGTACGCGGCGAAGACGGCGAGCCGGGGATCGACGGGCAGGCACAACCGCACCCGGTAATGCGCCCGAAGCGCGGCGGCGCGCGCCTGCCCGTACGCCGCGCGGGCGCATCCGTGGACCCTCCGCCACACCCGATCGCCACCCCGCAACAGCTCAAACGCCCACCGGGCACCCAACCGCAGCAGCAGACACCGCCACCAGGCGCGCCCGGACGGGGCGGCCGCGCCGTACGGCCGGTAGCGGCGGTGGTGCGCGCCCGCCCGGCGGAAGAACTCGGCCCTGGCCCGCACCGGCAGCCGGTCCGGCGCGGCGGCGATCGCGCCGAGGTGGTCGACCATCCGCCGGAACAGCGCCGGGCGCCAGTGGGCCAGTTCGGGCCGGGCGTCGAGAAACCGGAACACCCGGTCGTACTGCTCGAACACATCGAGGTGACGCCGACTGGTCGTACGCAGGATCCCGCCGCGCCGCCGCTGCCGGTAGTGGACGCAGACCCGGTCCAGGACGGCGATCGACTCCGCGCTGAACAGCACGGGAAAGGTCCAGGGGGTGTCCTCGTAGAACCCCGGCGGAAAGGCGAAGCCCTCCGCGCGGACGAAGTCCCGGCGGTACGCCTTGTTCCAGGCGACCATCAGCAGCCGCAGCAGCTCCGGCCGCTGCTCGAGCCGGAACACCTGCCGGACGCATCCGGGATCCCCCTCCCGGAGCAACTCGGCCCGGACGTTCCGTACGACGTCACCCGCCCAGTCGACCCGGGCGTAGTCGAAGACCAGCACCTGCGGCTCGCCGGTCCGCGCCAGCCGGTCGGCGATGGCGCGCAGCGAGCCGGGGGCGAGGGTGTCATCCCCGTCGAGAAAGAGCAGATAGTCCCCGGTGGCCCGGCGGATCCCGGCGTTCCGCGCCCGCCCGAGACCCGCGTTCTCCACCAGATGCACGGCCCGCACCCGCGGGTCCCGCTCGGCGGCCTCATCGATGATCGCGCCACACGCGTCCGGCGAGTGGTCATCGACCGCGATCAGCTCCAGGTCCGTGAAGTCCTGCTCCAACACGGACCGCAGACAGTCACTCAGGTACGGCTGGACCTCGTACGCGGGCACGATGACGCTGAACCGGGGCATGGCGGATCCCATCGGTCGAAGCGGCACGGATGGTTCCTCACACCATCATCTGAACGCCCACCGAATGGGATGACGCCATGGCGAGGCGCCCCCGAAAAGCCCCCCGTTCGGCCCAACACCGGACCGCTCATGGCGCTGCGCTACATCGAGCGGCGCCGCGACCAGGCCCGCGCCTCGGAGCAGGAATCCCGTTGGGGTTCCAGGACGGTGGTGGGCGCGGTGCTCGGCGCCACCCTCATCCTCTTCGGCCGCAACCCGACACCGCCCTCCTCGACCCGACGCGGCTGTCGATCGTGTCGCTGCTGGTGAGTGTGGAGTGGGCCGAGTTCGGGTGGGTCCGCGAGTCGGCAGGATTGTCACCCTCCGCGCTCTCCAAGCAGGTCAGCACGCTCGAGACCCGGGGCTACGTCGAGGTGAAAAAGGGCTACGTGGGCAAACGCCCCGAACATGGCTCGCGCTCACCACGGCCGGACGGGACGCCCTCGAAAGACACGTGGCGGCGCTGCGCCGCGTCGTCGAGGAGTCCCAGCGGGCCGCGGAGCGACCGCACGAATGACGCTGTTCGCCTGGGCCATCGCGGAGCCGACATGCGCTTTCACGCCGTGCTGGTGTCCACTCGGTAAATGATCTTTCCATCGAATTCGTCAAAGCCGAGGGACTTGTAGAAGGCGCGTGCTCCCGGGTTGTCCTGGTCGGTCATCCACTCGATGCGACTGCACCCGGGCCGCGCGGTGGCCAGGGCGCGCAGCTCGTTCATGAGCTGGGCGCCGACGCCTTGCCTGCGCAGGGTGTCGCGGACATAGAGCTCTTTGAGGAAGAGCGAGTGGGAGGAGCCCGCGGCCGGCCAGAGGAACGAGTAGGCGGCCAGCCCGGCGAGGCCACCCGTCTCGTCTTCGACAAGGAGGGCGGAGGCCATGGGCGGTGCGCCGAAGAGTGCTTCCTCCACCTGAGCCTGGCGCTCCGCGAGCGGCTGGATTTCGGTTGAGCCGTAGAAGCGCTCGATTTCCTCGATCAGCTCGGCCACCGCAAGGACGTCCCGCTTGTCGGCGGGGCGGATCGTCACGCTCATCGGCGTCTCCTGTCTGCTTCGCTCGCTTGCTTTCGATACGGGCTTCCGCCGTGGCAGTACGGCTGGTCAAGGGGGTGGAGCGGTTGATGTCGACGCGTTCCAGCCGTGCTGCCGCAGGGAGTCCTGGATGTGCCGGATGAGGTGCTCCAGGTCCGCGCAGTAGACGGAGGGGTTCCGGTAGCCACGTCCGGCGCTGAAGCGATGTGGGAGGTAACCGCCGCCGCACACCTCCACCAGCGGGCAGCTCTGGCACTTCTCGGCCAGCGCTGCCCTGCTGTCGTGTCGGTGCATGAGCTTGGGATGGCGCATGGCCTCGTCGAAAGGTGTGTTGAAGAGGTCGAGCCCCAGCCACGAGGCGCCCTCTTCGACTGAGCGCAGGGTGTCGACGCCTTCGATCGTGCCGTTGGATTCAATGACGACGCTGGTGGGCGGGGCCAGCCCGAGGGTCTCGACCGAGCCGCGTACTCCGGAGCTGAGCGCCACGATGTCCTCCAGCATCCGGACCGTGTGCTGGTACTCGGGCCGGGCGAGCCAGGTGTCGTAGACGCGGCTCATCCACAGGCCGTACTCGGGGACGCTCGGGTCGTCGCGGTGCGGGGGATCGTCGTGCGTCCCGTGAGGCAGGTTGAAGTCGATCACTGGAGGCTCGAACGACGCCAGGTAGTCGTGGACCTCGACCGGGTCATTGGCCAGGTCTACGACCGCGAGGAGCCCGGCGAACAGATGGGGCCGGGAGCGCAACAGCTCGATACCGCGCAGGGCGGAGGCGGTGCTCGACCGCCCAGTGTGAGTCAATCGGTGCCGGTCGTTCGCGGCCGGTGGCCCGTCGAGGCTGACGCCCACGGTGACGCCGTATCGTTCGAAGAGGTTCAGCCACGCCTCGGTCAGCAGCGTCCCGTTGGTCTGGAGCTCGAAACGAACATTTGTGGCCGGTGGAATGGCCTCCAGCACGGTGCTCAGCAGGTTGGCCATGTGCTGCGGACCGGCCAGCAGCGGCTCACCGCCGTGCAGGACGACATGGATGTCCCGCAAGCCGTTCGCCGTGGCGTGCTCGCCGATCCGCCGAGCCGCGGCGCGTGCCACCTCCAGGCTCATCCGCGCGGGCAGGTGCCGGGACGACTGATCCTTGGAGTTGAAGACGTAGCAGTAATCACAGTCGATGTTGCAGCGGTTGGCGACCTTGAGGATGAATGTGCGCAGTGGGGCGATGTCTTCGTGCCGCGTCATCAAGCGGGCGTGCTCACCGCGGCCAGGGCCAGATCAGCGATGCCGCGTGAGCGCCGTCGCCGGTTCGGTTCGTCGCGGCCTGCTCGGCCTCCAGCCGTTGCCGTACGCGGCCGGCCACACGATCCAGGACCGCGTTGCTCTGGGCTTCCGGGCTGAACGATGCGGTGCCGTGCGGCGTGGGAACGGGCGTGGGCGATGGCATTCAACGCTCCTCGTGGTGGGGCGTGCCGGGTGTCAGAACGGTGCGATGCCGGGTGAAGCGGCAGATCAGCTCAACGTAGCAGTCTCACCACCCACGGTGGCATACGGAAACTGGCCACATGGCCGAGTCACCTCGTCCAGGATGCCAGCAGACGCTCGATCTCATCGGCTTCGGCCCTCACACCCAACCGCCGGTACACGGCGACGGCTTCTCGCAGCGACGACTCGGCCTCGGTGGGCCGGTCGATCGCCCAGGCGCAGCGACCGATGCCTTCCAGCGCTCGCGCTTCCTCCAGGGGGCAGCAGATGTCCCGGGCCAGACTCAGAGCCTGATCGAAGCGTTCGCGTCCGGCCACTGGATCACTGTGAGCCAGCATGAGGACTCCCCAATGGTTGTGGATCTCGGCCTCACCACACCGGTCGCCCAGGCCACGCACGATCTCCAGACCGCGCTGGAACACCTCGGCCGCGCCGTCTCGCTCACCGACCAGCCCGCGGACCGCGCCCAGCTCGCTGAGCGCGGCGGCTTCGCCCCCGCGGCTGCCCAGCTCGCGGTACATGCTCAGGGCTTCCTCCACCAGCCGGGCCGCCTCCGCGACGTTCCCGGATACGCGTTCCACCACCCCGAGATGGCGGATGCTGTTGGCCCGGCCGAAGCGGTCGCCCAACTCGGTGTAGTGCTCCAGCGCCCGGGTGTGGTCCTCCTGCGCTCCTCCGAGATCCCCGGTGAGCCGCCGGACCAGGCCCAGCTCGTTGAGGGCGTATGCCTGGTGGACTCGGTCGTCGAGTGCCCGGTAGATGTCGAACGCCTCACGATGTCGCCGGGCGGACAGTTCGTACTCGCCCATGAGGCAGTGCACGACGCCCAGATCGCGTAGCGAATTCGCCTCACCGTATTGATCCCGCAACTCACGGTAGATCGACAAGGCTTCTGTCTGTGCTTCCACGGAGGCGTCGAACTGACTTGTCTGCCGACGCACCATACCGAGGTCGGCGAGCGCGTTGGCCTGTCCGAACCGGTCCCCCACTTCGCGGTAGAGAGCGAGGGCCTCGGCCTGGGCTCGGGCAGCAGCTTCGGTGTCCGCCGTCAGGTACCAGACGATGCCCGCCTGGTTCAGGGCGGCAGCCTTGCCCTGCTGATCGCCAACCGCCTCATACTCCGTCACCGCCTCGTTCAGGGCCTGGGTCGCCTCGGGGTAAGCGGCCATGAACCGCCGTACGACACCCAGCTCGGCGAGTGCCCCGGCCAGCGCCTGCCGGTCTCCGACCCGCCGTGCAGCATCGGCGGCGGTTCGATGGAGGCCGACAGCCTGGTCCCAGGGACCGGCCTGTCGCAGGAAGGGTGCCATGGCCGCAGCCAGGCGGATCACGAGCTCATGCAGGTCGAGGTTGTTCGCTCGCCGAATGGACGCCAAAACGTTGGGCCGCTCGTTCTCAAGCCACTCCAACGCGGCGGCTCGCGAGTCCGTCGGCGGAGTCTCTACGCTTGACGCGCCGTCTGGCGGAGGGGGCGCGGCTGCTCCGGCGCGGACGATGTGCCGGTTCGCGTCAGCGAGCGCGGCCAGGTAGTAGGTGCAAGCGCGCGTGATGGTCTGGACGTCATCCATACCGTCTCTTTCCCCATCGGCGAGGCCATGGGCATAGTCACGTAAGAGGTCATGCAGCCGGTATCGGTCACCTGGCTGCTCCTCGATCAGGTGATCGTCGTAGAGCGCATCGAGATGACGGCGTGCCTCTGCTACCGAGACGGAGCCAAGAGCGGCCCCGACATACGCATCGAGGTCCGTGCCGGGGCAGCGGCCAAGAGCTTGGAAGAAGCGCTGTCGCTCCTGCGGGAGGTCCCGGTAGGACAGGTCGAAGGTCGCGGTGACCGCACGCTCCCCGGCTCGCAGTTCACCCAGCCGGTCCCGCGCCGCCACCAATCGCCTCCGCAGGTCCTCGGCGCTCCAAGCCGGATGGTGCCGCAACCGTGCGGCCAGCAGCGACACACCGAGCGGCAGGTAGCCGCACATCCGCACCAGGGCCCCGACCACGGACCGGTCGAGGGAGTCTGCGGGTCGCCCGCTGAGTTGTATGAACAGATCGACTGCGTGGTCCGGTGGCAGCGCCTCGACCGGTAGTACGACTTCCTCGTTCGCAGCCAGCCGCTTCCGACTGGTCACCAGCACCAGACAGCCACCCCCGCCGGGAAGCAGGGGCTCCAACTGCCGGTAGGTTGCCGCGTTGTCGAGGATGAGCAGCGCCTTCTTGCCGGCCAGCCGACCGCGCCACATGGCGGCGCGAGCCTCGGTCACGGCACCGATATCGTCGCCTACCGGAATCTGTTGTGTCGGCACCCCGGCCGCCGCCAGTAGTGAGGCCAGCGCCTCGGTCGCCTGTACCGGGTTCCGCCCGGAGGTGTGCCCGTTCAGGTTCAGGAAGAGCTGCCCGTCCGGAAACCGCTCCGAGAGCACATGCCCGGCATGCACGGCGAAGGTGGTCTTCCCGACCCCCGGCATGCCGTCGACCACATGAACGGGCAGCGCCTCACCCCTCTCCTGCCACATCTGAACCGACCGCACCAGAGCTTCCAGCTCGGCGGTCCGGTTGGTGAAGGCCGCAGTGTCGCGCGGCAGTGACCGCAGCACCAAGGCGGCGCCTGGAGGCCCCGGCCCGTCCTCCGGCCGTGGCGACGGCGCGGCGATTGGTACGGGTGAGCGGGGCTCCGACAGCGCGGCCAGCAACGCGGTCCCCACGACCATCACCACGCCCAGCAGGATGAACGAGAACCAGGCATGCTCCTGGAGCCACCCCAGCCAGCCGGGCCAGCGCGATTGGTCCGACACCGCGTTCGTCACAAGCCCGATGAGCATCGTCGTCACCGCAACCCCACCGGCAACGGCGGCAATCGCGATACCGCGTCGCAGCCTCATACCGCGTGCTCCATCACAGAGGCGCCGGGCCATGTCGCACCCGCTCCAGCGCGGTCGCTCCGCGAAAGCCCACCTAGAACCGACCTGGCCACGAACGCAACCCCCGATTTCGACACTTCAACCTCCCAAGCCGACCAGCCCTGATGGACCTTGGTCAAGGTCGTCTCTGCGCCATCAGCCACCTGTTTCGGACTCCCGGTACCGACTGACGTGGCCTGCTCAGCAGGGCGGGTGCGAGTTCGGCGACGTCCCGGTGGGACAGGATGAGCCGGGGGTCGGCGATGCGCAGTGAGGTGAGGATGGCGACGGCCCGCTCGTCGCTCTCAGCGAGTGAGGGCGCGGGGTGGCCGGTGTCGGCGGTGGCTTCCGGCTGGGGCGTCTGCGGTGCCGTGTGCCCGGTGGGTGCCTTTTGTGCCGCGCTCGGGCGGGGCTTGCGGGGACGCGGTGGGGTGGGCGAGCCATCACCCCTTGGGACGTCGTAGAAGTAGGTCCGGGTACGGATGACGCCCCCCGGGCCGCGTTCGCGTCGCCGCTCCAGGTATCCGGCTGACTCCAACTCCCGTAACGCCCGCGAGATCAGGATCTCGCCCTCGGTGAAGTGCTCGCACAGCGCGGCGATGCTCACGGGTGTGCCGTCGGGGAGTGACGAGATGTACGCCGCGACGCCGATGGTGACCGCGCTTCCACGTCGCTGTGCGAGGGCGTTGGCGATCACGGTGAAGTCGGCGGTGAGGCGGGTACGGACGTGGATCACGCCGGAGGTCGGAGCTCCGGCGTCGGCGCGCGTGGGCGCGTTAGACTGCGAGCCAGCCATCGGGAAGGTCCTGCTTCCTGATCGGTCAGGCCCTCGTTCGGGATGCCAGTCCCGGCCGGGGGCCGTCGTCTGTTTGCGGTTGTGTTGCGGTGAACGTAACGACCGGCGTGCTTCGCCCGCAAGCTGGTCACTCGTACGGGTGAGCAGCCGGAAGGGTGGGTGGGCGGGAGTTCTCTGTCCCGGTTCTTTGGGGGAGTTCGTGGCCCGCCGGACCCCCGCGTACGAGGGTCCGGCGGGCCCGGAATGACGACGCGGACCGGCCCCTGGCCGGCTCGGGGACGGCGGTGAGGGGCTGTCCGGCTTGGTTACAGGCCGACCGGGTTGAGGTAGGTGCCGGGGTGGGTGGCGCCGTCCTGCTTGAGGATCTGGCCGCCGAACGGCCACTTCAGGGTGAAGTGCTCCGTCTCGTTCGGCGGGGTGACCAGGAACTTCGCCGGAACGAACTTCTCCTTCTGCGGCGTGGACCCGGCCACCGGGAGCAGGTTGATGCTGAAGTCAGTCGTGTCTCCCGGCTCCAGGACCATCTTTTCGGGCGTCTTGGAGGAGCGTGCCAGCGACCAGGTGCCGTCGGTCCCCTGAGCGCCGATCATGTCGACACCGGCGAAGCCGGACAGGGTGCAGGTGCGCGTGCTCTTGTTGCTGAACCAGATGTGCGCCTGGGTTTCCTTCTCGGTCTGATCCATCTCCGGTCTCGCGTCCTCGCCCATGGCGAAGCCGGCCTTCAGGTCGGCGGTGTGGCAGCGGGTCGGCGCGGCCTTGGCGGTGGCGGCCGAGGCCGGGATGGCCGTGGCGGCGGTGCCGGCGACGACGAGGGCCGCAAGGGCCACGGTGGTCAGCTTGTTCTTCATGAAGTTTTTGGTTCCCCTCGCATACGAATCGGCGCCCGATGTCAGTTGGCGCCTGCGCACCGGAAGATGTGCGGTGCCCGGGGGAGGTTCCGAGTGTCGGAGAGCCGATTTCGGACAGTCAGGCGCCCAACTGCGACCGCATTGCGAGGACTTACATCAGAGGCTGCGGCCGGTCGTCAGTTCATCAACGAAGGCAGCCCAGGAGGCCGCCGGGAAGATCAGTACCGGACCGTTGGGATACTTGCTGTCACGGACGGGAACGACCCTGGCCATGTTGCCCACCTCGACGCAGTTGCCGCCTGCCTGGTTGCTGTGGCTGCTCGTGCGCCAGGCGGCGTTGTCCAGGTCGAGGCCCGCCACCTCGACGCAGTTGCCACCCTCCTGGTTGCTGTGACTACTCGTGCGCCAGGCGGCGCGGTTCAGGTGGAGGCCCGCCACCTCGACGCAGTCGCCGCCTGCCTGGTTGCTGTAGCTGCTTTTGTGCCAGTGCGCACTGTTCAGATCGAGGCCAGCCATGGCCATCAGTGGCTGTGGCCGGTCGTCAGCTCATCAATGAAGGCGTGCCAGGAGGCCGCCGGGAAGACCAGCGCGGGGCCATCGGGCCGCTTGCTGTCACGGACGGGGACGACGCCGGGTATGCCGTCGGCCACCTCCACGCAGTCGCCACCCTCCTGATTGCTGTAGCTGCTCTTGCGCCACGCGGCGTCGTTCAGATCGGGACGGGACACTCGCTCCACGGTGGTTGCCCTCCATCACGGATCGGATCATGTCGAGTGACATGAGTGGGGGCAGAGATGCTGCCCGCAGCCGATCGTAGGACAGCGCGAAGCGCTTGACGTCCTTTGGTTCTTCGATGAGTTGGCCGTAGTGGGCGCCTTCCGTGTAGGCCACCTCTGTCTCGTCAGGCGACGTCAGCACGGTCAGGGACCCGCCCATCACGTCGTGCTCCGCCTGGTCGAAAGGCAGTACCTGCACGGTGATGTGGGGTTCCATGGCGGCATCCAGGAGCCTGGCCAACTGTTCCCGCATGACGGCCCTGCCTCCGATCGGACGCAGCAACACCGCCTCGTCCAGGACGACCCACAGTTCGGGACGGTCGGGTGAAGTGAGCCGTTCCTGTCGCCTGAGCCTGGCGGTCACACGGTCTTCCAACTGCTCCTCGCTGGTGAGGGACAAACCGACGCGCAGAACGGCCCGTGCGTAGTCCTCCGTCTGTAACAGGCCAGGCACCACATGCGCCGCGTACTGCCTGATGGACACCGCCCGCTCCGAGTAGGCCATGAACGCCCGCGACCAGTCCGGGAACGCCTCCCGGTAGACGTATGGCCACATGTCCACGAGCAGGCTGTCCGCCTCGAGGACGGAGTCGAGCGTCCGCGCCAGCTCGAATGTCGGCTTCGCTCCCGAGGCGCGCTCGATCTGCGTGATCCGGGTGCTGACCACATGCGTGCGCTCGCCCAGCTCGGCCTGGGTCAGACCGGCGGCCGTGCGGAGTCTGCGGACCCGGGATCCGAAGAGTGCCGCCATCGATGAGCGGGGATCAACTTCTCTGGCCAAAACATCACTTCCGTTCCTTACGGCCTGAAAGGTAAGGCGTCACGGCCTTTTGAGCCTAGACCCGCGTCGCGATCCTTAAGCACGGAACGTCACGATGCGCACACGGTGCGAATCGTACGGAAGATCGATCGGACGGAAATGGACAACACCGTGCTGAAGACGACCACGGCGCCCGACCCAGAGCCCGAACTCCAGGAGCTCACCGAGCAGTTGCCCGCTACGCCGCGCGGAGCGCGGCTCGCTCGGCGGCTCGCGGTGCGGCGTATGGAGGAGTGGGGTTATCCGCCCGCGTCGGACGCGTCCTGCACGGTGGCCCTGCTGGTGGCGGAGCTGGCCTCGAACGCCGTACGGCACGGCCGGGTACCCGGGCGGGACTTCCGGCTCCGCCTCGCCTGCGCGACTGCGACGCGGACGATCCGTATCGAGGTCTCGGACGCCCGCGAGGACCGGTTCCCGGTCATTCCACCGACGCTGACGGCCGATGACGAGTCGGGGCGTGGCCTGCTCCTGGTGGATCTGCTGGCCACCCGCTGGGGTACGTCCCCTCGGATCCCGGTCGGTAAGACGGTGTGGGCGGAGTGCGGTGGGCCCATGGCTTGAAAGTGGTCAACTGGTTGGTCCATCAGTCCCTGAGCGCAGCGCGGACCAGCCAGGCCCGGTCGGGTTCGTCGTCGCCGCCGGGCCAGGATGCGACAAGACCGCGCACGAGGTCGCGGTGCTGGTCGATGAGGTGGGCGCAGGTGAGGCCGAGCGCGCCTTCAATCTGGACGGGCAGGACGCTGGAATGAGCGGCGCGCAAGAGCACGGCGGTGACCTGTGATCCGGGCACATCGAACAGGGCGATAACGGCGAGTGTGCGGGCCTCCATGTCCGCCGAGGAGTCGAAGATGAGCTCTTCCAGGGCGGAGACGACTCGGTCATCCGGCTCGTCCCACCGGTCGAGGCAGTCCTGCGCGGCGCGGAGCGCGCGCTCGCGGACCAGCGGTGCGGTGTCACGGCGCCTGAGCGCGGCAGCGAGCAGCGCGGCGTCCTCGGGTTCGGCAAGCAGCGCAAGAACATCGAGCGCGCTGGCGTGGCTGGCGCCGGCGCCGGTCTCCGGGCTGGCGTTCGCCGATGACGGGGACAGAGCCAGGAGGTGGCGGGCGAGCGCGAGGGCGTTGGGTTCGAACGCCTTTACGTCGAGGTCGAACCGGGCGAGACCGTCGCCGTCGCAGAAGTGGTCGAGCGCGATGCCCACCATCGGAACGAGCCCGCTGTACAGCATGGTCCGAAACCCCTGCCGGTGAGCTCGTTTGCTGGTGGGGGCGCGCATCTCGCCGTGGGCCCGGAGCAGCCCCGGGCTCTCGGGGGCGACCCCCCGCCAGTAGGTGCTGTGAGGGCCGGGGCCCAGGGCCTCATGGACTTCACTCGCCGCGAAGCCGCGCTCGTCGTCCGGCCAGGACGCGTCGAGGCGTTCCAGCAGGGTGCGGTGGGCGTAGAACCGCTCGCCGATCGACAGCGCCCACGCCGCCTCCTGTTGGAAGCGGTAGTCGTCCTCGCCCGTCGCGCGCACCAGCAACTCGGTCGCCGCGGCGCCGGTCGCGTCGCGCAGCGCGCTGAGTGCTTGGCGCCGGTCGGCGATGTCCAACGAGCGGTCGAACGCCATCTCGCCGATCAGACTGACCAGCCGGGGATCGGGAGTCTCCGAGTTCCCAAGGGCGGTTTGTGCTGCCCACAGCGCGTTGAACAGCAGTTCGCCGTCCGGGCGGCGCCGCAGCACAGCGAGGACGGCCTCGGCGTCCTCGGGGCCCGCGTCGTTCTTGAGGCCGAGCAGGGCGCTGGCATGGTCAGCGCCCTCGAAAGCGATGTCGTCGCCGGGCCGGGGCGGATGGCGGAGCATCTCCCGGGCGACCGCGAGAACCTCCTCCCGATAGGGCGCGAACGGGTTGGCCTCGCCGAACCTGCTGGTGGTGGCGGCGCGGTCGAAGAAGTCCAGGGCGGTACCCCGGGCGACCGTGTCCTCGCTGCGCAGCAACACCAGGAACGCCCGCTGGAACTCGTCGGGGGTCGTCGCCGCGTCGGTGGCGTCGAGCGCGGCTTGCAGCTCGGTGTCGTCGAAGTCGCAGTTCCAATACCAGGACTGGAACTCACGCAGGAAGGTCGTCATGAACACGCTGAGATCAAATCATCCGAGGAGAGGGGCGGCCCGGCGCCCCTTGAAGGGGTGCCGGGCCGCCCGCTGTTCGGGAGGGGGCGTTACTTCACCGCGCCCGCCATCACGCCCGCCACGAACTGGCGCTGGAAGGCGAAGAAGACCGCCAGCGGGATCAGCATCGAGACGAAGGCGCCGGGGCCGAGGATGTCGATGTTGTTGCCGAACTGGCGGACCTGCTGCTGGAGGGCGACCGTGATCGGGGGGTTGCCGCTGTCGGCGAAGATCAGGGCGACCAGCATGTCGTTCCAGACCCAGAGGAACTGGAAGATGCCCAGGGAGGCGATGGCCGGGCCGCCCAGGGGCATGACGACGCGCAGGAAGAGCCGCAGTTCGCCCGCGCCGTCCAGGCGGGCGGCCTCCAGGAGTTCCCGGGGGATCTCCGCGAAGAAGTTGCGCAGGAGGAAGATCGCGAAGGGGAGGCCGAAGGCGGTGTGGAAGAGGACCACACCGGTGGTGGTCTGGAAGATGCCGATCTCGCCGAACAGCTTGGCCACCGGGATCAGGGCGACCTGGATGGGGACCACCAGCAGGCCGACGACGATGAGGAACCATACGTCGCGGCCGGGGAAGTCCATCCAGGCGAAGGCGTAGCCGGCCAGGGCGCCGATCACCACGACCAGCAGGGTCGCCGGGACGGTGATGGCGAGCGTGGTCCAGAGGGAGTCGGTGATCTGCTGGTTGCCCAGCAGATTGTCGTAGCCGCTGAAGGTGAGCTGTCCGGGGTCGGTGAAGACCTTCCACCAACCGGAGAGGTCCACCTCCGACGGGTCCCGCAGGGAGGACAGCAGCAGCCCGGCGGTGGGCATCAGCCACAGCAGGCCGACGAGGATGAGGACGACCCGCAGGGCCCCGCCGCCGACGCTGGCGGCGATCCGCGCGACCGGGGACTGCTTCGCCTGTACGACCGTGTCCGCGCTGGTCATCGGCGGCTCTCCCTTCGGATCCGGCGGATGTTGATGAACATGACGGGCAGCACGAGCAACAGCAGCAGCACGGCGATCGCACTGCCGAGGCCCTGGTTGACGTCGGTGCCGAAGGACGACTGGAAGAGCTGGAGGGCGAGGACGTTGGCGTCGTCCTGGGAGGGGCCGGGCGCGATGATGTAGACGAGATCGAAGATCTTCATCACGTTGATCATCAGCGTGACGACGACGACCGAGAGCACCGGCGCCAGCATCGGCACCGTGATCCGCCGGAAGACCTGCCACTCATTGGCGCCGTCCATCCGCGCGGCCTCCATCAGCTCGCGCGGCACCCCCGCGAGCCCCGCCGCGATCAGCACCATCGCGAAACCGGCCCAGATCCAGACGTAGGCGCCGATGACGGCCGGGGTGACGAGGGACGGGCCGAGCCAGTCCACGCCGTTGTACGGCTCGGAGAAGTTCCAGGCGGGCAGCCGCAGCTGGGCGCCCTCGGCCTTGGCGGGGAGGGTGTACGTACCGTCCGCCGCCGACTTCGTCCGGGCGACGACCTTGCCGTCCTTGACCGCCTCGATCTTGAGGTCGGCCATCGCCTTCTCGCCCTTGTCGATGGTGCCCTGCTCGCCACCGCCGCCCCGGGTGAAGTCGAACCAGACGGTGCCGGTGATCTTCCCCGGCTCGGCCTTGGCGGCCTTGGCGTCCTGCGCCCCGCTGATGTCCCCGCGCTTGGCCGCGACCAGCGGCAGCGAGGTGGGGGTGCCGGCGCGCACGGCGTCCTTGGTGGTGAACGAGCCGTTCGACGCCTCGGTCAGCCCGGCGGTGGGACGCGGATGGGCGCCGGGGAACGGCGGCGACTCGCTGAAGGAGTCATGCACGCTCACCCACATGGCGTTGGCCACGCCCTTGTCCGGGTCCTGCTCGTAGACCAGCCGGAAGATGATGCCCGCCGCCAGCATCGAGATCGCCATCGGCATGAAGACGACCAGTTTGAATGCGGTGGCCCAGCGCACCCGCTCGGTGAGCACGGCGAAGATCAGGCCCAGCGCGGTGGAGACGGTCGGGGCCAGGATCAGCCAGATGACGTTGTTCTTGATGGCCGTCTTGGTGGCGTCGTCGGAGAACATCTCCTGGTAGTTGTCCAGGCCGACGAAGCCATTGCCCGAGGCGTCGAAGAAGCTCCGGTAGACGGAGTAGACGATCGGATAGACGACGAGCGCCCCGAGCAGCACCAGGGCGGGCAGCAGGAACACCGCCGCCAGCCAGGGCCGGGTGCCCATGAGGCTCTTCCGCTTCTTGGCGCTTGGCCGTTTGGCCGGTGGGGCGGACGATGCCCGGCCAGGTGTGGCCGCGCCGTCCGCTGTCGCGGTCGACATGATGTGGATCTCCCGGTCGAGTCGTCAGTTCTTGTACGCCTTGGCGGCATCCCGCTCCAGCTGGCGCTGGATGCCTTCGACATTCCTCGGGTTCTTGAGAAAGTCCTGGAGCGCTTTCCACTCGCCCTGCGCCGGCTTGCCGCCGAAGGAGGCGGGAGCCTGGTCGGACATGTCGAACCGGAAGTCATTGCCCGCCGCGATCAGCGCCTGTGCGATCTTGCGCATGGAGGCATTGGGATAGGCGCTGAACTTGACGTTCTTGTTCGCCGAGATGAACCCGCCGGACTGGGCCCAGATGGTCCCGGCGTCCGGTGAGGCGAGGAAGGTGAGCAGCGCCTGCGCCGCCTTGCTGTTCTTCAGCGCCACGCCGACGTCGCCGCCGGTCACCACCGGCGCGTTCGCGCCCACCGCCGGGAACGGGAACACCTTCGCGTCCTGGTCCAGCTCCGCGCCCGCGTCGGCGACGTTGGCGGCGACGAAGTCGGCCTCGAAGACCATGCCCGCGTCCGGCTCGGCCTTGTTGCCGAACGCCTTGGTGACGGAGTCCGGGAACGCGGTCTGGAGCGCGCCGCTCCGGCCGCCCGCGACCAGGCCCTTGGTGCCCCAGAGCTCGGCGAGCGTCTCGAGCGCCTTCTTCACCGAGGGATCGGTCCACTTGATCTTGTGCTGGGCGAGCTGGTCGTACTTCTCCGGGCCCGCCTGGGAGAGATAGACGTTCTCGAACCAGTCGGTGAGCGTCCAGCCGTCCTGGCCGCCGATCGCGACCGCGTCGGTGCCGGAGTCGGAGATCAGCTGGGCCTGCTTCAGGAAGTCCTGCCAGGTCTTGGGCACCTTGGCGCCCGCGTAGTCGAACGCGGAGGTGTTGTACCAGAGCAGCGATTTGTTGCTGGTCTTGAAGTACACCCCGTAGGGCTTGCCCTGGTACGAGCCGAGGTCCTGCCAGCCCTTGGCGAAGTTCTTGGCCAATTCGGCCTTGGCGGCGGCGTCGAGCGGTTTGGCCCAGCCCTTCTGGGCGAATTCGCGCATGACGCCGACCTGTCCGACCATCGCGACATCCGGCGGAGCGCCACCCGCGATCTTCGAGCCGACGAAGCCCGCCATGTCGTCACCGCTCGGTACGAAGGAGACCTTGGCGCCGGTGCGCTTCTCGAACTCCTTGAGCACCTTGGTGAAGTTCTCCTGCTCGGTGCCCGTCCAGACCGCTGTGACCTGGAGTTTCTGCCCCTTCAGATTCGGCAGTTTCACGGTGTTGGGCGGCGGGCCGCCGCTGACCGTGTCTCCGTCGTCGCCGCCGCAGCCCGCGGCGGTGAGCATGAGTGCTCCCGCCGCCAGCAGGGCTACGGCGGCTCGTGTCGAACGCTTCGCAGGAAGCGATACGTGCATCCCCGTGTTCCCTCCGATGCCGGCCGCCCCCGCGCGGCCGTGTCCCGTGCTGAGTAGTCCTACGCCCGGTCACCGAACGTGGCAATACTGCGTCCGGCGTTCACTCACGGATCGTGACCGGGCCGTGATGAAGGGTCGGCCGTGAAACGGGGCAGGTGGGACAGACGGGAGGATGGCCGGAATGTGCCGGGAACTCGGCCAGGGGTGAGGGGAGCGCTCGGGAACGGGTGCGAAGCGGGTGCGAAACGGGCGGGAATCGGACAGATGTCGGGCAGGGCGCGGGCGGCCGCAGGTTGTCGCGGGCGGGGTCGATCAGATCAGCGCGGGTGCGGTGGGCGCGTCCGCCGACTGGGCGGCGCGTTGCAGCGCACTGGCGAGAAGTGCCAGGTCGGTGGGGCCGTTCCCGAGCTCGCGCAGCGGTCGGCGGGCGGGCGGATCACCCATCCGCCGCCACTCCAGCGGCACGACGGTGGGCCGCTGGGTCGCGGTGCGCGGTATCCGTCCGGTCACCCGGCCCGCCTGGAACGGCGTTCCGACGGCGTCATCCGGCCGGAACAGCCGCCCACGGCCCGGCGCCGGATCGCCGCCCGGGGCGGCTGCGGCGGCGGAGGTGGATGTGACCGAGCGTGTCGATGCCACGGGGGATGTATCGGGCCTTTCTGGCTCGCCGGGGTGGCCGGAGTGGGTGGCGTGTGCGGTGCGGGTCGGCTGTGCGGTGTGGGTCGGCTGTGCGGGGCCGGTCGGCTGAGCGGGGGTTGCCGTGGGCGCGGTGTTCAGCGGGCGCGCGTCCAGGGCGATCCGCAGCGCGGCCCGCTCTACGGCCGCCGTGTCCGCCGTACGGTCCGGACGGCCGGACGCCACGACCAGATGCACCCCGAGACGGGCGCCGTCACGGGCGATCGCCTCCAGCGCGCGGACGACCGAACCGGACGCCGGCCGGCCGGGGCTGCCGAGGGCCGGGGCCACCAGCGCGTCGAAGTCGTCGACGATCACGACGAGACGGGGGAGGAGGGAACGGGGACGGGCGGGCGCCGCGCTCGCGGTGCGCTGGGCGCGCAGATTGAGCGTGCGGAGGGTGTCGCTCGGCGGAGGGTCGATATCGCCGGGCGGGCGAGGCGAGACGACGCGGGGCGCACCGGCCGTGCGGGCGGCACGGGGACCGCCGGGGGCGGCACCGGGTGTACCGGCTGGGCCGGGCGTACCGGGCGAGCTGGCCCCGGGTGCGCTGGGTGCGCCGGACGTACCGGCTGCACCGGAGGTACCGGCTGCACCGGACGCGCCGGACATACCGGCTGCCTCGGGGGCACCGGCCGCGCGGGATACACCGGCCCCACCTCGCGCCCCGGGCGCACTGGCGCCGGGGGCACCGGCTGCGCCGGGCGTACCGGCTGCGCGGGGCGTACCGGCTGCACCGGGTGTACTGGGTGCACCGGGTGTACCGGGGGCACTGGCTGGACGAGGCACACCGGCCCCACCCCGCGCCCCGGCCCCACCCCGCGCCCCGGGCGCACTGGCGCCGGGGGCACCGGATGTACGGCGGGTACCGGGCCCACCCGCCGCACCCGGTGCGTCAGGGCCGGACGCGCCTGTGTTGGCGCCCATGGTGCCGTCCGAGCCTGTGGCGTGGTCGCCGTCGCCGCCGTTCTCGCCGTCGCCGGGGTGGTGGGGCCGGGCGTGCCAATCCGTGAAGTCCTGCTGGCCCAGCAGTTCGGCGCGGCGCTTGAGCTCCGAGCTCAGCGCCTGTGCGAACTCCCGCATCCGTACCGGGTCGGTGGCCGACAGATGCGTTGAGACATGTGGCAGATCCGTGCACACCCGGAGCCCCTCGCCCGCTCCCGCCCCGGTCCCCGACCCGGCGCCGTCGACCAGGATGAGCTCCAGCCGGTCCGGCCGTTCGGCGGCCGCGAGCGACGCGGCGAACGAGCGCAGCAACTCCGTCTTACCGGTGCCCGTCGCGCCGTCGATCAGTGCGTGCGGACCCTCCTCGGCGGCCAGATCGACCGCGAGCGGGCCGCGCGGACCGGCGCCGAGCACCGCCAGCGCCCGGCCGCCCGCCGGGACCTCGTCCGCCGCGGCCGCCCAACGGGCCAGCAGGGACGCGGGCGTGGCCCGCGCGAGCCCCAACTCGTCCAGCAGCCGCGCCGAGTCCGGCAGCGGAACGGTCGGCGGGCCGTCCGAGCCGCCGAACGCGCCGTCCTGCGCGGAGGCGGCCGGGCGCAGGGGCGCGAGCGCCCGCGCGAACCGCTCGGCCCACGCCGCCGACACCGCGTCCACGGTCACGGTCGTGGTGGCGCCGGTCGCGCCGGTGATCCCGTTGACCCCGCTGGCGCCGGGCGCGGTCCCGTCCCCGTGGACGATCTGGAGCCCCGTGGCCACGTCACCGCTCAGCACGGCCGCCACCCCGCACGCCGCGAAGGCGGCGGACGCCGAACGCGCGGCCTCATAGCTCATGGGCAGCGGGGAGGTGGGCGACGCGGCGGGCGCCTCGGCCAAAGAGATCAGATGGATTCCGGCCGCGGAACCGCTCACCGCCAGCCGGGCGAGGGTGGCCTGCAACGCGCTGTCGTGCAGCGCGCCCGGACCGGGGGCGCCGTCCACGACCACCACGGTGTACGGCCCGAAGTGGCGTGCGGCCACAGACTGTGCGGCGGCCGGGGAGGCGCTGGCCCAGCCGGGGCCCAGCGGCCCGTCCTCCAGCCGCCGGGTCAGCTCCTCCGTACGGGCCGCGGCCTGCTCCACGTCATACGCGAGCAGCAGCCGACAGTCCTGCCCGCGCGACGGCTGGACGTGCGGCAGCCAGCCGAGCCATGACCACTCCGCGAGCCGCTCCTCGCCGCTGATCAGGACGATCTCCAACGTGCCCGGTGAGTGCAGGGCCGCCAGCTGCGCGACGACGGACCGGGCGAGCCCCGCGACCCGCGTGCGCGGGCCCGCGAGCCCCAGCGAACCGCACTGGCGCAGATCGACGGTCACGGGCGCGGCGGGCAGCGGCCCGCCGTCGGCCGTCAGCTGGTCGGCCGAGCCCAGCCGCACGGTGAGCGCGTCCGGATGCCCGGGGGCGCGCTCCCACAGGCGCGAGCCCGGCCCCAGCGCCGTCATCAGCATGGTGGCCGGATCCGGCCACCGCCGCTGCAACGCCTCCGCCTCGGCTGCCGCCCGCGCCGCCGCGCCCCGGTCCTCCCGTACCCCGCCCCGCTCGGCCGCCTTCCCCCCGGCCAACTGCCGTACCCAGGCCCCTATCCCCCGCCGCCGAGCCTGCGCCCCCGGCGCGTCCAGCGCATACCCCGCGCCATGCGTACGCTCCCTGGCGCCCGGCTGCCCGGGGCCGCCGCGGCCCGTACCGGCGGCCTGCGGTCCCCCGCCGCGTGGGTCGAAGTCGGCGGGAGCCCCACCATGGCCCGCACGGCCGGGGTCGGCCGAGCCGGGCCCGCTACGCGGCCCGGCGCCCGGTTGGGCCCCGGGGTGGGGCGTCTGCTGTGCGGACCCGCCGTACCCGGCGTCCGCGGCCTGTGGCCGCCCACCGCGTCGGTCGCTGTTGGCGGGGGCCTTGCCATGGCCCGCACGGCCGGGGTCGGCCGAGCCGGGCCCGCTACGCGGCCCGGCGCCCGCTTGGCCGCCGCGGTACGGGGCGCGCGGCTCGGGAGCGGCGGACCGGCCGCCATACG